>CAJXYI010000008.1 GCA_913063435.1 uncultured Actinomycetales bacterium
CCTACACCCCCGCCCCCATCCTCTAACCCCTACCCCCCACCGAATGCGTCTGAGTTACCTGAGTGGTCGTTAACTCACCGAGTTAGCGACCACTCAGGTAACTCAGACGCAGAGGGGGGATGCGGAGGGGGGATGGGAGGATGGAGGGGTGACGCTGGGAGCCGAGGAAACCCCACCCGCCTACGACCTGCCGTCGGGATACGACCACATCTATTCGGGCAAGGTGCGCGAGTTGTATCGAAGCCCCGAGGGGCGCCTGCTCTTCGTAGCCACCGACCGGATCTCCGCCTATGACTGGATTCTGGAGACCCCCATCCCCGACAAGGGCCGCATCCTGACCCAGTTGAGCCTGTGGTGGTTCGATCAGTTCGCCGACATCGTCCCCAATCACGTGCTGTCGACACGTGTGCCCGATGCCGTTGCCGGGCGCGCCCTGCTGTGTCAGGAACTGGACATGATGCCGGTGGAATGCGTGGTGCGTGGTTTCCTCGCCGGCTCCGGATACGCGGACTACGTTCGCGCGCGCAGCATCTGCGGCAATGGCCTGCCCCCGGGATTGCGTGAGGGTGACCGATTGCCCAAGCCGCTGTTCACTCCCGCGACGAAGGCCCCGCAGGGCGAACACGACGAGAACATCACCTATGACGAGGTCATCGTGTTGATCGGACAGAACGAGGCGCAGGATCTCAAGCGCTTGTCGCTGGCCGTGTATGCGCGCGCCGCCGAAATCGCCGAGGAACGTGGATTGATCGTGGCTGACACCAAGTTCGAATTCGGGCTCGCCACCTCGGGCCGACATAGGGGACAGATGGTGCTCGCCGACGAGGTGCTCACCCCGGACTCGTCGCGCTACTGGCCGCTCGATGGCTGGGCTCCCGGCGGCGCGCAACCCTCCTTCGACAAGCAGTACGTGCGCGACTGGTTGACCTCGGCGGATTCGGGCTGGGACCGCGATTCCGGGGAAACGCCACCCCCGCTTCCCGACGAGATCGTCGCGAAGACCCGAGCCAAGTACGTCGAGGCCTATGAACGCCTGACCGGAGAGCGCTTCGCATGACGACCTGGCTGATCACCGGTGGCGCGGGGTACATCGGTGCCCATGTCGTTCGGGCCCTGCGGGAATCGGGTCGGTCCGTGGTGGTGCTCGATGACCTGTCCACCGGGCATGCCGACCGGATTCCCGACGATGTGCCCTTGGCACAGGTGAGCGTCCTCGACACACCGTCGGTCCGAGATGCGTTGCGCGAGTATGCCGTCGATGGTGTGGTGCACCTTGCGGCGAAGAAGGCAGTGGGCGAATCGGTGGAGCAGCCACTGCACTACTACCGCGAGAACGTCACCGGCGTGATCTCCCTGCTCGAAGCGATGCGCGATGAGGGCGTTCACAATCTCGTGTACTCGTCCTCGGCCGCGGTGTATGGCGAACCGCCCTGGTCGCCGATCCGCGAAGAGACTCCGTGTGCACCGCTGTCTCCCTATGGGGAAACGAAACTCGTCGGGGAGTGGATGATCCGTGCTGCTGCTTCCGCGCAGCGACTGTCCTGGGTTGCCCTGCGATATTTCAACGTCGCTGGTGCGGGCGCACCGGAATTGCGCGACACGAGCGTGAACAACCTGATTCCGATGGTCTATGCCGCCCTCGAGCGAGGTGTCGCCCCACAGGTCTTCGGAAGCGATTACCCCACCCCCGATGGTTCGTGCATCCGCGACTACATCCACGTGTCCGATCTCGCCGACGCCCATGTCGCGGCTGCGGCGTATTGCGAGGCCAACGATGCCCAGGACGTGTTCAACGTCGGTACGGGTGAGGGCGCATCGGTGTGGGAGGTGATGGCCGCGGTGAGTGAAGCGGTGGGCCATGACATCGGTGCGGTCGCGGTTGCCCGCCGCACCGGGGATCCCCCGGAACTCGTCGCCTCCGCCGATCGCATCGCCGGAGTCCTCGGGTGGCAGGCACGCCGAGACCTTGCCGAGATGGTGTCTTCCGCGCGCCTAGACTGAGGCGACATACCTCCCGTAACCGCAAAGGAGCCCCGTATGGCCCGCGTCATCGTCGACGTGATGCTCAAACCCGAGATCCTCGACCCGCAGGGGCGTGCGGTCAGCGGTGCGCTCACCCGATTGGGTATCACCGGCGTGAATGACGTGCGCCAGGGTAAGAGATTCGAGATCACCGTCGACGGCAACGTCGCCGATGTCGACGAGTCGGCGATGCGCTCGATCGCCGAAGAGCTGCTGAGCAATCCGGTGATCGAGGATTACACCCTTCGGATCGAGCCGTGACCGCACGCATCGGTGTGGTCACCTTCCCGGGATCACTCGACGACCGAGATGCTGCTCGCGCGATCCGCATCGCCGGTGGTGAGCCGGTTGTGCTGTGGCACGCGGATGCCGATGTTCGCGGCGTCGATGCGGTGGTGCTCCCCGGTGGTTTCTCCTACGGCGACTATCTGCGCTGCGGGGCGATCGCGAAGTTCGCGCCCGTGATGGGCACTGTCATCGAGCAGGCACGCACCGGTCTGCCGGTTCTCGGTATATGCAACGGATTCCAGATCCTGTGCGAGTCGCATCTGCTGCCCGGAGCCCTGACGCGCAACGATCACCTGCACTTCATCTGCCGCGATCAGCGATTGCGCATCGATGCGACTGACACGGTGTGGACCGCGGCCTACACCCCCGGTGAGGAGATCGTGATCCCCTTGAAGAACGGCGAGGGTGGCTATGTCGCCGATGAGTCGACCCTCGATGCGCTCGAGGCCGAGGGGCGTGTGGTCGCCCGCTATCTCGAGGTCAATCCCAATGGATCTCGGCGTGACATCGCCGGTGTCGCGGATCCCACGGGCCGGATCGTCGGACTCATGCCGCACCCGGAGCACGCGGTCGAGGCCCTCACCGGACCGAGCACCGATGGCCTGGGGTTCTTCGCCTCGATGGTGACCAGCCTGATCGAGTCCGCACCCTGACCACCGGCCGTGGGGGGTATTCCCTACGTAGGGGTTGACGACACGGTTGGAGTCTGGTGGGTTGTGCGTCATGAGAATCACACTGCGTCCCGCCCTCGCTGTTTCCGCCGCTATCGCCTTGGCCGTGCCTCTGGTCGCTGCCAGCCCAGCGAACGCCGACACCTACCGACCGGTGGGTGAGCGCACGCTGGCGAACTCCTCGCTCAGCGCCAAGGACATCCCCCGCTGGATGCGCCACGGCAACGACCCCCAGCCGGAGCAGACTTTCCTGCGGGGGCGCAACGCAGCAGCGCCGGATCTATGCCTGGACGAGAACGGCGACGATGTCACCGGCAAGCGGCCGCGTCAGTCGATGCAGTCGATGTCCACCACACGGGTGAACCTCGATGACTTCCAGTTCACCGAGATCAACTCCAACATCTATCAGTACCGCACGCGTGCAGCCGCCGAGCGGGCATGGGCGCACCTGAACCGAGTCGCCCAGACGTGCGCAGGCGACATCGAGGTCGACATCTCCGAGGAGGACGTAGACGCCCAGGTTGCCGTCAACACCCAGGTAGACCACCTGCCCAACCTCTTCGGGACCCCGGGACTGGAGATCCTTACCGATGTCACCGTGGCGATCGAGGCACCCGATTTAGATCTCGGCATCATCGGTGATCAGTACGCGAACTACTACCTCGCTGGCACCTCGATCGTCCGAGTGGAGTTCGCCAACATCAACGGCCAGTCCCGCGGAGTCGGTCGGGTCGTTCAGGGCTTCGTGCAGTCGATGTCGATGGTCGTGGCCCAGCGGGTGGAGCGTCGTAGTTCCCGCTAGGCATGACAGGATTCGGGGGTGACCCTCGACACCGTCACCCACGCTGCTGAACACCCCGAGGACGACCAGCCGTTCGCCGAGTTGGGTCTGCGACCCGAGGAGTACGACAGGATCTGCGAGATCCTCGGGCGCCGGCCCACCTCGAGTGAGTTGGCGATGTACTCGGTGATGTGGAGCGAGCACTGCTCCTATAAGTCATCCAAGGTTCACCTGCGCCAGTTCGGGAATAAGCAGCCTGAGGGCGGCTGGCCGCAATTGATGGTGGGCATCGGCGAGAACGCCGGGGTCGTCGACGTCGGTGACGGCTGGGCGGTGACGTTCAAGATCGAAAGCCACAATCATCCGTCGTTTATCGAGCCGTATCAGGGAGCGGCGACGGGTGTGGGTGGCATCGTGCGCGACATCCTGTCGATGGGTGCGCGACCGATCGCTATCGCCGATCCCTTGCGCTTCGGTCCTGCGGACGCACCCGACACCAAGCGGGTGCTGCCGGGCGTGGTCGCCGGGATCGGTGGCTATGGCAACTGCCTGGGACTACCGACGATCGGTGGCGAGACGGTGTTCGACGCCTCCTATGCCGGCAATCCGCTTGTCAACGCCCTGTGTATAGGGGCGATGCGTCACGAGGATGTGCATCTTGCCTCCGCGCGCGGTGTCGGCAATCTGATCGTGCTCTACGGCGCCCGCACCGGCGGCGATGGCATCGGTGGAGTGTCGGTGCTCGCCAGTGAGACCTTCGATGCCGAGGGACCGGCGAAGCGCCCCGCGGTGCAGGTGGGCGATCCGTTCATGGAGAAGCTACTCATCGAGGCGACCCTCGAGGTGCTGCACACCGGGCTGGTGGAAGGCATCCAGGATCTCGGCGGTGCGGGCATCTCGTGTGCGACGAGCGAGTTGGCCTCCAACGGTGAAGGCGGCATGCACGTGTGGCTCGACCGCGTGCTGCTGCGCGACTCCTCGCTCAGCCCGGAGGAGATCTTGATGAGCGAATCCCAGGAGCGCATGTGCGCGGTGGTCACCCCGGACAATATCGACGCCTTCATGGCGATCTGCGCGAAATGGGATGTGGAAGCAGTCGTCATCGGCGAGGTCAATGATTCGGGCCGGCTCACCATCGACTACCACGGCGAACGCATCGTGGATGTTCCGCCGCGTACGGTCGCCCACGAGGGCCCGGTATATCAGCGGCCGATGTCGCGGCCGATGGATCTTGATGCGCTGCAGGCGGATTCCTCCGATGTGCTGCCCCGACCGACGACAGGTGCGGAGTTGAAGAAGACGCTGCTCACGATGGTCGCGTCGGCAAACCTGGCGTCGAAGGCGTGGATCACCGATCAGTACGACCGTTACGTCCTGGGCAACACCGTTCTGGCGCAACCCGAGGACACCGGGATGGTCCGCATCGATGAGAGCAGCGGACGCGGGGTTGCGGTATCGACCGACTGCAATGGGCGGTTCGTGCGCCTGGATCCCTATGCGGGAACGCAGCTCGCCCTGGCAGAGGCGTATCGCAATGTCGCGGTCAGTGGCGCTCGCCCGACCGCGGTGTCGAACTGCTTGAACTTCGGTTCGCCGGAGGATCCGGAAGTGATGTGGACCTTCGCCGAGGCGGTGCGCGGGTTAGCCGATGGCTGTCTCGAACTAGGCATTCCGGTCACCGGTGGCAACGTGAGCTTCTACAACTCCACCGCCGATACCGCGATCCTGCCGACCCCCGTCATAGCGGTGCTCGGGGTCATCGACGATGTGGAGCGACGCACCCCGATGGCCTGGGGACCCGATGGCGAACTGATCTATCTGCTGGGCGACACTCGGGCGGAGTTTTCGGGGAGCGAATGGGCGCACGTGATGCACGGCCATCTCGGGGGACAACCCCCGAGGGTCGATCTCGCACGCGAGGCGCTTCTCGCCGATATCTGCATTGCTGGTTCGCGCGATGGCATGCTCACCGCCGCGCACGATGTCGCCGATGGCGGTGTCGCACAGACACTGGTCGAGATGGCGTTGCGTGCCGGGGTCGGTGCGCGCCTGTGGGTTCCCGATGATCTGGACGCCGCGATGTTCCTGTGGTCGGAATCGGCAGGACGAGCCGTCGTAGTGGTGGCCCGCAGCGAGGAGATGCGGTTCACCGACATGTGCGCGGCACGCGGGATGCCAGCCACGCGGATCGGCGTGGTCGATTCCGGACTCGGCGCCGAACTCGGATTCACCAGTTCGGGTGATGCCGGGCAGGTCCTGGACCTGTCGGGGAAGTTCACCGTGAGCCTGGCGCAGCTCCGCGAGGCCTACGAGGGCACCCTGCCTGATCTGTTCGACTCGGGTTTTTCGCGCTAGCGCCCACAAGACATCCGACTATTTTTTGACTTTGGTGCCGCGACGGTCAGCTTTATGGCACCCTGCCATTCAGACATAGGACGTATCCGGCCTGACTGGGGTTGGATGACGAGTGGTGGAGGTTGCCGATGCCCCGCTTTTCTGATCGCGTGGTGTTGATTACAGGAGCCGGTTCAGGACTTGGGCGCGCGGCGGCGGTCGAGATGGCCGGTGAAGGGGGAGCGATCGCAGTTGTCGACATCGACCGCCCTTCCGCGGAAGAGACCGTAGGCCTGATCACCCGGGAAGGCGGCAATGCCGTTGCGATCGAGGCAGACGTCAGTTCGAGTACGTCCGTCCAGGCCATGGTTGCGGCCGCAGTCGGCCACTTCGGTCGTATCGACGTTCTCGTGAATAACGCCGGTGTCGTGGGTGAATTGAAACCTCTGCATGAAGTCTCCGAAGAATCCTGGGACTTTGTCCAGAGCGTGGACATGAAGGGCGTCTTCCTCTGTTCGAAATATGTCATTCCGATCATGTTGGAACAGGGCAGGGGCGTGATCGTCAACATCGCCTCGGTTTCAGGATTCCTCGCGAGCAAGACTGGTGTGGAATACACGGCAGCCAAGCATGGAGTGACCGGCTTGACGAAGCAGACCGCCTATGACTACGGGCATCAGGGGATACGGGCCGTCGGTATCGGACCAGGTGTGATCGAAACTCCCCTCACCGCTGAGTGGACATGTGAGGGCGGTCCGTTCCATGAGTTGACCATGGAAGCACCCGCCGGACGATACGGCAGGCCGGAGGACGTGGCTCGATTGGTGGCCTTTCTCGCCAGCGATGATGCGGATTTCATGCACGGCCACACGATTCCAATCGATGGTGGCTCCATTATCCGCTGACGATCACGAAGTCCCTCGTGGCTAACACAGCAACCTGCTCACTGATCTGAACTAGCGTCAAGGAGACACGTTCGTGGAAGATGTGATCAAGTTCGCACTAGTCGGACTCGGCATCGGTTCGCTCTATGTTCTGGCAGCCCAGGGCCTCATCGTCATCTTCCGTGGCTCAGGGGTTCTCAACCTTGGCCTTGGTGCGATCGGGATGGTGGGAGCCTACTTCGCTTGGGATCTGTCCAACGGGGTTCTCCTGGTCTGGGACATTCCGGCGCAGAGTTTCTGGGTTTCCCTGGTTTTCGGCGCGCTGGTGTCGGCTGGAGTAGGTGCGCTCGTTCAGCAGTTCATCATGAGACCGCTGCGAAACAGATCCGCACTGGTGAAAGTCATTGCCACACTCGGCGTCCTTCTGACCTTGCAGGCTCTCGTCATCCTTCGTTGGACATCGGTCGCGAAGATCCCACCGTCTCCGTTCCCACGAGACCTCATTCCCTTGTTCGGGACAGAGGTGAATCTGGACAAACTGATCCTCCTCGCGATTGCAATCGTGGTCACCTTGGGCCTCTTCTTGTTCTATCGATATACCCGCTTCGGACTCAGCACGACCGCTGTCGCCGAGAACGAGACGGTCGCAGCGAGCCTGGGGCAGTCACCCAACCGCATCGCATTGATCAACTGGGCAATCGGAAGCGGCTTAGCGGGAGTCTTCGCCATTCTCATCGCGCCAACGGTCACCCTCCAGCCCACGGTTATGACCAGCCTGGTTCTTGCAGCGACGTCGGTCGCCCTCGTGGCTGGCTTCAAGTCATTCCCAATCGCCTTGGTGGCAGGCTTGGTCATCGGAGTGGCTCAGACTGAGGTGCAAAGCCTCGTTACCGGCATCCCGGGAATCGGTCAGGCTGTTCCCTTCCTCTTCATCGTGGCCTGGCTCATGCTGCGGGGCCAGGGCATTCCGCAGCGGGATTTCATCCTCCAGAGGCTGCCTTCCGTCGGCTCGGGCCAACTGCGGTGGACACTGATCCTTGCCCTCTTGGCCGTGGTCGTGGCGATGTCCTTCTCGGTGCAGGACACATGGCTGGATGGATACATCGTCACGATGTCGTCTGCCATCATCATCTTGTCGATCGTCGTGCTCACCGGTTACGCGGGGCAGTTATCACTGGCGCAGTTCGCCATCGCCATCTTCGGCGCATGGGTAGCAGGACGGACCGCGGCCGTGTTCGAGTTGCCCTTCCTCGTCGTCCTGGTGATCGGTGTCATTGCTGCGGTTCCGCTCGGGGTCCTCTTCGCTATTCCCGCCGTAAGGACGCGTGGCATCAACCTCGCCATCGTGACCCTGGGCCTGGGTACGGTCCTTTACGTCACAATCTTCAACAATCAAAATCTGACGGGAGGCACGAGCGGAACCGTCATCGCGGAGCCGGAGATCTTCGGCTGGAACATCTGGTCAGCCGCGAATCCACGCAATTACACGCTCGTCGTTCTCGCGTTCCTGCTGCTCATGATCGTCGTCGTGAGCAACCTCAGAAGGGGAAGATCCGGGCGCCGACTACTCGCTGTCCGGGCGAATGAGCGAGCGGCCGCAGCACTCGGAATCAATGTCCGCAGCGCCAAGTTGTACGCATTCGGAGTGGCAGCCGGGATCGCTGCGGTAGGTGGTGTGCTCTACGCCTTCAGGAACACGTCGATCCGCTACGGAAACTATGACAACTTCGGCTCGATCGAGTTGATCGCCGACGCCATGATCGGCGGCATCGGATACCTCGGTGGCGCAGTCCTGGGTGGCACCCTGTTCGGCGGTGGCTTCAACAGCAAGGTCCTGAATTCGCTGGGAGATGGAATCGAGGCGTATATCCCGCTGATAGGTGGTGCGGGATTGCTGTTGATGGTTCTGCTGAATCAGGACGGGATCGTTCGCGAGCTCATCAACTGGTCTCATCTGGTGAAGCAGTATCTTCGGGATGGCGGACCCGTCGCGCGTTGGCTAGCAGTCCCGGTGATCGGAATCTTTCTCACTGTCGGTGTGCTGTTGTTCGATCGTCAGGATGCCTGGTGGGATGTGTTCCGTCTCGCGGTGGGCCTGTCGACGCTATCGGTTGCGATCGGCATGACGAGGATGGATCCCAGAGCCATTAGCGGAAGGCTCATTCTGGGGCTCATTGCGTTGTGGGTACTCGCCGCTCAGCAGTGGTCCATCGTCTACTTCGTGGTCTACGCGACAATGGCCATAGCTGTGCTGATCCTGTTCCAGCGAGGTCAGTTCGCGCGTGTAGGAGTAGCCAGGATCACTCTCTTCGTACCGGTCATCGGTGCAGTACTCGTCTACGCGATTGCTCCGGGCGCGGACTCGCTGGCTTTGGCGATCGTTCTTGTGGCTCAGTCGGTGGCGATCTGGGGAGTTGCCCGTGGCGATGTCATCAGCATGCTGCAGGAGGGACTCGCCCTGCTCGTGCCGACCGTCGTTGCAGCCATCCTGTACGTTGCCGGAGGTCTGGTCCCCGAGACGGCACCGCTCCTACTCGTCGGGCAGGTTCCGATCATCGCCATCATCGCATGGCGACATAGGACAGCTTCGGTCCCTGTCGGCCTTATCGTGATGGCCGTTCCCACGATCGCATCATTGGTGTATCTCCTAATCGACGCGAGGGCGATGTCGGTCATTGCCCTGCTCGTCGCCCAGTTCACCTACGTCGTCGCGATTATGCGCACTCAGACGAGCGAACGAATCCGAATGACCATGTTCGTGGGCGGTCAAGCGGTTATCGGAGGCATCTTCTTCTATCTCCTCACCATGTGGCCGGTTTCCGTTGTGTTCGCGGTTCTCGCTCTCATCAAGATTGCTCGCGGTCCCGTTGCTCAGAAGGAGATCGTCTACGAACTTCCGGAAGTCACGGAGTTCGAGACGATAGCGGCGAAGACCCTGGAAACCAAGGGAATCACGGTGAGATACGGTGGGACGGTAGCGGTGAATGCAGTGGATCTCACGGTGCGACCCGGGAGGATCACCGGACTCATTGGGCCCAATGGTGCAGGGAAGACATCCCTCATCGATGCGGTGACTGGTTTCACGAAGGCATCGGAGGGGTCCATTCTCCTGGATGGGCAGCCGATCACGAATTGGTCGACGACGAGACGAGCTCGAGCGGGTGTAGGACGTTCCTTCCAAGCACTGGAGTTGTTCGAGGACTGTTCCGTCATCGACAACTTGAAGTCGGCGTCCGATCCCCGCGATTTCGTGTCCTATGTTCGAGACCTTGTGTACCCGGTCGAGGCTCCATTGACCCCAACGGTCATCGCAGCTATCCGAGACTTCGACCTCACGGACGATCTCAACCGCGGAGTCGAGGATTTGTCCTATGGCAAGCGACGCCTGCTTGCCATAGCCCGTGCAGTTGCGGCGCAACCGAGCGTCCTGCTCTTGGACGAGCCGGCTGCCGGACTCAATGATTTCGAGACTCGGGAACTCGCTTCACTCGTCACGAAGCTGGCGAAGGACTGGGGCATGTCCATCCTCCTCGTGGAGCACGACATCAATTTCGTGATGTCCGTGTGCGATGACATCACCGTTCTTGATTTCGGAACACGAATCAGCCACGGTTCCCCGTCGGAGGTTCGCAACGACCCGGCTGTCATCGCGGCGTACCTAGGTGATGAGGATGCGCCGACTGAATCGGGAACTATCGAGAAAGCAGAGGCGTGATCATGGCTGAATCCAGCACAGTCGAGGGGTCTCAGGACGACCTGGTGCTTTCCGCCAAGGGGCTTGTTGCCGGGTACGTCGGCCAGCCCGTTGTACAAGAGGTCAATATCTCCGTCCATCCAGGCGAGGTCGTGTGCCTGCTTGGTCCCAATGGGGCGGGTAAGACCACCACCTTGCTGACCTTGACGGGGATCCTTCCACTGATGGGCGGCACGGTGGAAATGTTCGGTAGTTCCGCGCTGGAACCGCTCTACCGCAGAGCAAGAAAGGGTCTATCGTTCGTTACCGAGGAGAGATCAATCATCCGATCACTGAGCCTTGCCGACAATGTGCGGCTGGCCGGAGTTCCACTGGAACGGGTAACAGATCTCTTCCCAGAGTTGAAGACTCGCATTACGACGAGAGCCGGACTCCTCTCGGGGGGTGAACAGCAGATGCTGACTCTGGGTCGAGCCCTCGCACGCGATCCACGACTGCTTCTTGCTGATGAGTTGTCTTTGGGCCTTGCTCCCCTGATCGTCGACCGATTGCTTGCTGCGGTGCGTGCGGCAGCCGATGAGCAGCAGACCGGTGTTCTCATGGTGGAGCAGCATGCTCGCAAGGCTCTTCGATATGCGGATCGAGCGATCGTGATGCAAAGAGGCCGCGTCGTCTTGGAACTTTCTGGAGCAGAAGCCCGTGATCGAATCTCGGAGATCGAGGACTCCTACCTGGCCGGCGCGGCAGGGGACAGCGCCGCCTAGAAAGTCCACGTCAGCCGACATCGGTTACCGGACAGTAACTATCGCGCGGGGTATCGCTTCGCCCAAACATCGCTTGTTTAGAGGTGATTTTGTAACAAATCAGTCGCGAATTCTCGCATGTTCCTGCGAATTGCTCCGATGTTCCGCATGCTAAAGCCACTTCGTCCCAGTGGCGCTTGGTCACCGAAGTATCACTAACCGAACGTTAGTAATGGAGGACAAGCATGACCCTCGCATCCCCAGCCGGACGGATCCGGCGTGGTCGCAGGCTGTTGTCGCTGGGTGCGGCAACAGCAGCGGCTCTTCTCGTGGTCTCGGCTTGTGGTGGTTCATCCGACGACGGTGGTGGCGACGAGAGTCCGTCCCCGACCGCGACGACGCAGACTTCGACGGCAGAACCCCCCAGCGGCGAGCCCATCAGGACAATGACGATCACGGATATCAATTCCGCCGGTGCGGTGTACCCGAACATCCACATCACGGCGGATGCATCACAAGAGTGGATCAATGCCAATGGCGGTATTGCCGGTCGGCCGATCGAGGTGCTGAAATGCGACAGCCAGGGAACCGCCGACGGAGCAGCCAACTGCGCCCGTGAAGCGGTCGCAGCTGGGGTGGTGGCTGTCGTGGGTAGCTTCAATTTCAGCCCGGACGCCATGGTCGAGGTTCTCGAAGCGGCGGGCATTCCGTACTTCGGTCAGTGTTGCGCCCTGGGTGCCAAGGAGAACACCTCTGAATGGTCCTTCCCGCTCGGTTCCGTGCAGATGTACGGAGTCGGCGAGATCAAGAAGGCAGTCGAGGATGGTTGCCAGAACATCAAGGGCATGGTCATCGAAGGTGCTGAGTCGTTCTGGCCGCCGATGCTCGAAGCGGCTGCCCGCCTTGGCGCCTCCGACCGTCTGGACCCTGACTATGTGGTCCAGCCGGGTACGGTGCAAGATCAGTCGGCACAGGTTGCCGAGCTTCTCGCCGGTGGCACGGACTGCGTGGTCTCGGTAACGTCGGAGACTCCGTTGACCGCATTCATGGTTGCCTGGGAGGCCGCCCAGCCCTCCGCGAAGTTCTACGGACCACAGGGCAACTTGAACAAGGTCTCGGCAGCTCCCGCTGCGGAAATCCTCGATGGCTCGGTGGTCGTGGGTATCTATCCCGACATCGCCTGCCCCGTCTGGGATCCCTACCGCGCCAGCCTAGAGGCGATCAATGCCGATCCCGCTCAGGACTACAACAGCCTGGGTGGTTTGGGCACGTGGACTGCGTACATGGCCTTCAAGCAGGTAGCCGAGCGCATCGATGGCGAGATCACGGCAGCATCGTTCCAGGAGCAAGCGAACACCGGAGTCATCGACCTGCCCGGAATGATCCCTGCGGTGAGCTTCGAGGATGAGTGGACGCAGTATCCCGCTCTGCTTCGCATGGTGAACCAGTCGGTGGTGTACTCCCAGATCGAGAACGGCGACGTCGTTCCGCTCGGTGGCTGTGAGGACTTCGACGACGTGTCGACCCTCGTCGAGGAGCCGAGCAGCTGATCCATGAGGTAGGCACGATCCGATGAAGCAAGTGACCCACCGGTGGCCGGGGAAGGAATACCCTCGGCCACCGGTGGATCGCTATCGAACGCATCGTGAATCGAAGGAAGGCCCTTCGCGAGGATCGACTGTTCGATCGGAATCACAATGTTGGTGCCGTAAGGAGTTCCCGTGAAAGCTGCAATTTTCGAAGGCCCAGAAACGCTGACCGTTCACACCGTGGCGGATCCCGAGTGCGGGCCCGATGACATCATCGTGAAGGTCGCCGACTGTGGAATATGCGGTTCGGACCTGCACTCGTATATCGAGGGTGCCTTCGTCGCACCCGGTCAGATCATGGGACATGAATTCTCCGGTACCGTCATCGAAGCAGGCTCTCGCGTCGAGGGAGTGGTGGTCGGTGATCGGGTGACCGCGGTCCCCCTGACCGTGTGCGGTCGATGCCCCCGCTGTCTCGAGGGATCCACGCACCTGTGCGAGGTCGGCCTCGCCGAAAGCGTGGCCTATGGACTGCCGGGCGCTTTCGCCGAGTACGTCCGCGTTCCGAATGTCGTTCGCGGCGGGAATGTCCATGTGCTCCCCGCCTCCGTGGACGACCCGTCGGCCGCGCTCGTGGAGCCCCTCGCCGTTGCGCTGCATGCGGCGAAGCTGGCCGATCCCCTGCCCACGGATACCTGTGTGGTCATCGGGCTGGGCAGTATCGGCATCAACACCGTCCAGATGCTCAAGGTCATGGGTGCCGGGCGGATCATCGGTATCGATGTCTCACCGACCCGGTTGGAGATCGCCCGGCAATTCGGTGCCGATATCACCATCAACGGCCGGGAGAGGGATCCCCTCGAAGCTGTCACGGAGATCACCGGCGTCGGTGCCTACGGCGTGGGAGCTCGCGCCGACATCGTCATCGAGGCCTCCGGTGTGCCCGCGCTCCTCGGGCAGGCCATCTCCATGACCCGCGCCGCAGGCAAACTGCGCATCGCGGCTCTCTACGAGGGGGAGCCTCCGATTCCGGCGAACCAGATCGTGCAGAAGGAGATGAGCGTCTCGGGGACATTCGCCTACAAGGGCGAGTTCGGCCAGGTCATCGAACTCCTCGCTGCCGGCAGGGTCCAGGCGGCACCGGTGATCACGCACACCTTCGCACTCGACGATATCGAGCAGGCCTTTCGGACCCAGTTGGACAAGGACATCTCCATCAAGGTCCAGGTCGCTCCCTAGTTGCCACCATCTACGAAGTCAGTCCCTTTACCGCAGGAGGAATCATGGGTCGTCTCGACGACAAGGTCGTAGTCATCACCGGTGCCAGCACCGGGATCGGCCGAGCCACAATGGAACGATGCGCCGAAGAGGGTGCCACCGTCGTGGGCTGCTCACGCACGCAGTCGACACTCGATGAGGCACTTGCCTCCGCACTATCCCGCGGTGGGCAGGGCATGACCTTCGCCACGGATCTGTCCACCGAAAACAACTGCAAGGCACTGATCGATGCGACGATCGATGCGTATGGTCGAATCGACGTCCTCATCAACAATGCTGGGGTGGGCTGGCAGTACGGCATCGACAATCCCGGGTCCATGGCAGCACTGCATGACACGACGGCAGACTGGTGGCACGACGTGATGGCCATCAATCTCGACTCCTATGTGTTCTGCACCAAGCATGCGCTCAAGCCGATGATGGAAGCCGGTAGTGGTTCCCTGGTGCACGTGGCGAGCATGGGTGGCGTCACCGGCCTTTATGACGGTCACACCTACACGGCTGCGAAGGGTGCCATCGTCAATCTCTCCCGTTCGCTGGCCATCACCTATATCAAGCAGGGGATTCGCAGCAACGTGGTGAGCCCCGGCTTCATCGATACCCCGATGGTCGCGGCGGTAACGCCGCTGTTCGATGATCCTGCGGTGGCGGCGAACCTGTCCCCGATCGCCCGCGCAGCTGCTCCCGAGGAGATCGCAGCCTGCAATGCGTTCTTCGCCTCAGACGACTCGTCGTACTGCAATGGCGCGAATCTGGTCGTCGATGGCGGCTGCACCGCCCGTTCGTTCCCCGGCTGATGTCAGTTGAAGGCGCGCTGAACTTCCGCGAAGTTGCCTGCCTTCCCGCCGAGGGGGGCCGGCGAATCGCACCGCGTCGGTTGTTCCGCAGCGACACGATCCAATTCCTCACCCCGTCGGACGTGACGTGGCTGACCCAGGACGTGGGGCTGCGCACGATCATCGACCTGCGCCTGGATTACGAGCTCGAGGTGGAGGGATTCGGACTCCCGGGTAGCTCGGTGCCTACCCACCATCATCTCCCCTTCAGAGTCGACGGAACGCAGGGCTCGCAGGATGCCACCCCGATCCTCCAGGCTGACGATCCGATGGTTCCTCACTACCTGGGCTATCTGCGCACTATGCCCGAATCGGTCACGCAGATCGTGCGAGTGCTGGGTGCACAAGAGTCGGTGCCCGCGCTCATCCACTGCGCAGCGGGAAAGGATCGTACGGGAGTCGCGGTGGCAGTGGTCCTGTCGGTCGCGGGCGTGAGCCAGGAGCACATCGCTGCGGAGTACAGCCTGAATCCGGATCGAATCCCGCTGGTGATGGAGCAGCTTCGTTCGATGAAGTCCTATGGGGATTCCATCGACCGGCTTCCTCCGCAGGCCCATCTCACCGATGCGGAGTTCATGTCACGATTCCTCGCAGCTGTCGATGACATCTATGGCGGTGTCGTGCCTTATCTGCAACGCCACGGTGTGACCGACGATGAATTGCAGAGCCTGCGGGACGCACTCACCGAGCCTGCGTGAGGTCATCGACGATTCGACCCGGAACCAGCGCGAAGTCGCTGCGCTGCCAGTATGCGCCCTGAACGACGATGGGGGTTATGAGATGCCAGGGATCGGCATCGGAGGCTCCCGATGTGGTGAGAGCTCCCTGTCCTGCCCACAGCAGGGGACGGTCGAGTGCATCCCGCTGAATGGCTTTGCTTCCGCCGAGCACGATCAGTTCGCTGATCGTGCCTGATGAGCCCACGATGTGACGGTGGCTCATCACCGGATGGCCTTGGCGCTCGCCGGGGTCGGCCTGGCGGGTGGGACGGAAGGAGGCGGTGAGCAGGCGATGACCGGCTGGGCGTTCCATAGTGAAGAGGACCTGGCCCGACGTCGCCTGATCCCACTGCCAGGACATGACCGCGAGCTTCTTGGCGTATCCCCAGGCCTCACGACCGGCGGACAATGGGATGTCGCTGTCAGTCATGATCAATGGCAGGAACCAGATGACCTCTCCCTCATGACGTGCACGCACCACGACATAGGTTTCGAGAAACGGTCCGAAGGTGCTCCAGGGATAGGAGCACACGCGTACCTCTGCTCGAGCATGACCATCCGGTGTCGGATCGATCCGCACGCCAGGAGGCAGTAACCGAGACCAACCCTGCGAGTTCGTGTCGAGGATGAAGGAGATCTGATCGGCTCCGCGAAAGGGCCAGGGCGGTCGCGGGTAGGCCTCGGCCTGGCAGTACTCGGTGATCATCGTCGAGTGTTCCTCACGGCGCCAGGTAGTCCTTGACGACAGTCCCCAGGCGCAGGGTGAAATCAGCAGTCGTCCAATAGGCGCCTAGAGTCCGAACGGGTGCGAAGAGGTGCCAGGGGTCGATGCTGCTGCGAGCATCGAAATTCACCGACCCCCGGCCGGTCCAGAATTCGGGGGTTCCATCAGCGGCGTGGTAGAGCGATCCAGCGACATCGAGTCGTATGAGTTCGCTCGCAGTCGGATCCGCACCCTCTTCACTCGGCGGAAGATGGCGGAAACTCAAGACGGGCAGCCCTTCCCGCTCGGCCGGGTTGAAGGGGCGCTCGGGTGCGAAGGTGTAGGTCATGATGCGCTGTCCCGCAGGCCGCTCAGCGGTGAACAGCAATTGCTCGTTGCGGGTTCCACCACGGGCAGCACCACCCCAGTCCCACTGCATCACGGCGAGCTTCTTGGCAAACCCCCAGATCTCGCGACCCGCGGCAAGGGGGACCTCGCTATCGGTGAAGATCACCGGCTGATACCAGTAGCGAACCCCGTCGACGATGACGCGGACCATGATGTACGCCTCGTGGTAAGGGCCGAAGGTCGTCCAGGGATACCAGCAGACCCAGGCCTCGCAGATCGCGGGATCGCTATCCGGTTCGACACCGGGGGGAAGGAGTGCGGCGATCGCATCCGCATCCGCCTCGTAGGCGATCCAGGACTGGTCGGCGCGACGAAACTCATACGGTGGTGCCGGATACAACGAAGCCCCCAGCGGCATGCTGAAACCCTCGGGTGAGCCGGCGGTGGAGGCTGTGAGATCCGATATCGTCATGGCCACTCCGATCTGTAGGTGGTGAATCAGTGAACGGTGTATCCACCGTCGGTGGGAACGAACGATCCAGTGATGTTGCGAGCACGTTCGCTCATGAGGAAGGTGACGAGTTCGGCAACGTCCTCGGGAGAACCAAGGCGCCCGATCGGGTGACGCGCGGTGAGATCATGTCGGACATCGGCGGCCATGTCGCGGCGACGCTCGACATCGATGAATCCTGGACCAACGGCGTTGATGCGGATCCCGTCTTGCGCATAATCCAGGGCCGCGCTCCTCGTCAAACCGAGCACCCCGTGCTTAGCCGTGATGTACGCGGCAGCATTCGAGACGGCGACAGTACTCAGAATGGAGGCCATATTGACGATGCTGCCACGCCCACGTGGCCTCATTGCGCGAATCTCGGCACGCATGCAATACAGCACTCCATCGAGATCGATGCTGCGCGTGTGAATCCACGCTTCATCATCGAGATCAGCGATGCCGACACGCGCCCCGCTGATACCGGCGTTGTTCACGGCACCATCTAGCGCCCCATGCTTGCGGATAATCATGTCGACCATGGCGTCGACGGCTGCACTGTTGGTGACATCGCACACGTGGGCGTCACCGAATCCACCGTGATCGCCGATGTGTCGGGTGGTGGATTCAGCACTTCGTTCATCGCGATCGGCGGCGATGACGTGATAGCCGTGGGATGCGAGAGTGATAGCGCACGCACGCCCGATGCCCGCACCGGCTCCGGTGACGAGCACGACGGGACGTGGGGACGTCACGTCACGCGCTCCAGGACGGTCGCATTCGCCATGCCTCCGCTCTCGCACATCGTGAGCAGACCGTAGCGTCCACCGGTGTGATCGAGATAGCCGAGGAGATTGCCGAGTAAGCGACCCCCGGAAGCCCCTGCTGGGTGTCCGACCGCGATCGCACCACCCCAGGGATTGATGCGTGTCTCGTCGACGTCGAACTCGTCCCGCCACGCTAGTACGACCGGAGCGAAGGCCTCATTGACTTCGCTGACATCGATGTCAGCGAGGGATAGTCCGGTCTGGTCCAGTACCTTCCTGGTGGCGGGGATGACCCCTGTCAGCATCATGATCGGGTCGTCGCCGACAGCACTCATCCCGATCACCCGTGCGCGAGGCTTCGCCCCGATGCGCTGCATAGCTTCCTCAGACATCACCAGGGCGGCTGCCGCACCATCAGTGATCTGCGAGGAGTTGCCCGCGGTGACGACCCAACCGATTTCGGGGAACCGCTCGGACAGCTCGGGGTTCTCGAAGGAGACCTTCAAACCCGCAAGCACATCGGGGGTCGTGGTGTCGCGGATCCCCTCATCGGTCGTGACCTGCTGGCCTGAGACGTCGATCGGGATGACGGTATCGGCGAGCAGGCCCTGGTCACGAGTCCGTGCAGCTCGTTGGTGTGACCGCGCAGAGTAGGCATCGAGTCGCTGCCGATCCAGATTCCACCGTGCGGCGATGAGTTCGGCGGAGATTCCCTGACGGACCAGGCCGTCGGGGAAGTTCTTCGCGAACATGGGTCCAAGTTCGTCGCGGTCGAGTCGGTTGAGCCGCATCGGGATGCGGCTCATCATCTCGACTCCTCCGACGGCGATGATGTCCATGCTCCCGCTGGCGATCGCCTGAGCGGCGAAATGCAGTGCCTGCTGGAAGGACCCGCACTTCCGATCGAGGGTGACGCCTGGAACGGTTGCCGGCCAGCCCGCTGCGAGGACGGCGTGACGTGCCACGTTCCCGGCCTGCTCGCCCACCTGTTGGACGCAGCCGGCGATGTGGTCGTCGACGAGAGTCGGGTCCAGACCGTTGCGGGTACTGAGCTGGTTGAGAAGCGTCGCGAGAAGATCAACCGGGTGAGCATCAGCGAGCGCACCTCCGGGACGGCCCTTGCCGAATGGTGTGCGCACGACATCGACGACATAGGCCGGGCGTCCGGTCAAGCCCGTCATGAGGAGGTACCGTGCAACCGTTCGGTTTCGCGCTCCTTGACAGTCCGGCGCAAGATCTTGCCGGCGTGGCTCTTGGGTAGCTCGGGCCAGATCTCGACCGAGCGCGGTTTCGCATAGCGCGGTAGGCGCTCGCTGACGAAGTCCAAGATCTCCTGTTCGGAGACATCCTGTCGAACAGCCACAACAGCGTGGACGAGTTCGCCCCAGGTCTCGTCGGGGATCCCGACGACAGCCGCTTCGCGAACAGCGGGGTGCGCGTTGAGTACGTCCTCCACTTCGCGTGGATAGACATTGCTGCCCCCGCTGATGATCTTGTCGTTCATCCGATCGACGAGGTACAGATATCCGTCGCCATCGAGATAGCCGATATCCCCGGTGTGCAACCACCCATCCCGGATCGTCTTCTCTGTGAGGTCAGGGCGATTCCAGTAACCCTTCATGAGGACCTGACCACGCGCAACGACCTCCCCGTGCTCACCGGGGTCGAGGAAGCGGCCTTCCTCGTCCATGACGCCTACCTCCATGAGGGTGTAGGGCCGACCCGCGGAGCCGATGCGAACATGCTCTTCGGGGGTGAGCACGCTGATGGCCATCGGCGCTTCCGCCTGGCCGTAGGTCTGGGCGAGCACCTTGCCGAAGACGGATTGGGCGCGTTCGGCGACCGATGGTGGAATGGGCGATGCTCCCCAGCACAGGCGACGGAGGCTGGATGCGTCGACATCCTCGACATTCGGTGTATCGAGTACCAGTGCGATCATCGTGGGAACGAGGAAACTGTGGCTGGCGCGGCTTCGCTCGATCTCCTCCAACCACAGTCCTGGGTCGAATTTGGTGATGATGCGATTACTGGCCCCGCGGGCGAGTGATGGCAGGAAGAATGCGCCACTGGCATGGATGATCGGCGCGGCATGCAACATCGTCTCCCCCGGACCGATGTCGGGCATGAGATCCATGAGGAAGGCAGCGACTTCTGCGCTCTCACCACGCATGGTGAGCGTGACGGCCTTCGACTTCCCGGTTGTTCCGCCTGTGTAGCCAAGGCGGTAGGGCGCTTCCGGATCACGGGGCACGTAGCAGGATTGGGCGGGACCCTGCCAGGCTGTCGACTCGATCCAGTCGTAATCGCCCACCATGGAGACGGTCGCACCGTCGGTCGGCGCGAGGCCCGTGTGGATGATCCCGCGACACCCGGCATCGTCGATCTTGTATGCGTTGGCCTCGGCCGTGTCCTTCTCGTTGAGTGCCACTCGTACCAGACCGGACTTCGCCAAGGCGTAGTAGACGACGAGACACTCGATGCCATTCGGCAGCATGACGCCGACCCGGTCGCCCGGTGCGAGTCCTTCCGCGAGGAGAGCATTGCCCACCCGGTCGGTGGCCTCGTCGAATTCGCGAAAGGAAACTGTTCTCCCGTCGCACTCGAGTGCCGGGGCATCCTGGAACCGTCGTGCTGCATTCCGGATAAGGCTGCCGATTTCCATCGTGCTCCTCTCGTACAGGTGGGTAGTCAGGACGGTCGGATCAGTCGCGGCGGAGCGTGACGTCGAGGTCGCCTCGCTGATATTTGACGTACTTCGACGCGGTCGAGGACATCAGATCGCGGGCCAAGGTGGCGGCTGGCGAATCGGGATAGAGCAACTCGGCCTTGGTGGGACCGGCCGCGTACATGGCATCGACATCGGGCCCGGGAATGAGATAGCGCAGTAGGAGTTCCTCGTCGCTCATCGTCTCGCCGAACTGGTGGCGGATCTCGGCCAAAGAGGGCTGAGGAGGCTCCCAATCGAGGAATTCCTTGCCGCGCTTGCTGCCGAAGGCCCGATCCTTGACCTCTTGTTCAACAGGTCCGGGGATCGGTCCCATGTGTCCGGCGAGGTACATGAGGTTCTCGTCGGGGAAGACCGTGTAACGCTCTTCGTTGACGAGGTTGAGCAGTGCCTGGATACCGACGAGTTGTGAATATGGAGTCGCCATGATCGGGTAGCCCATCTCTTCTCGGACGACGCCGATCTCTTCCATCAGTTCTTCGTAGCGGTCTTCCATGCCGTACTGCTTCAACTGGTTGATCAAGGTTCCGGTCATTCCGCCGGGTAGTTGGGCGTGAGAGTGGGCGAGGTTGTACTCCCGTGGCACACCGATCGTGTACCCCTCGGCCTCGGCGATGCGCAGGAAATGCTCGCTGATTCCGGGGACGAGGCTCTCATCGAGATTGACGTCGAACCCGAGTCGGCGCATGTTGTCTGCGGTGACCGTCACCGATGGCATCGATGGTCCATTCGCCATGGGGCCCATTGCCGTATGCAGGATGTGCACGCCGGCGTTCGCGGCAGTGATGTAGTTCAGCGTGGAGATGCCCGTGGTGTTGTGAAAGTGCGCTTCCAGCGGAACGCCCCCAGCGGCATCGACCATTCGGGGCACCCACGTCGTTGCACGTTCGGCAGTAAGGACACCGGCCTCATCACCCAAGATGATGGACTCGGTACCCCAGGTGGACATCTCGGCAACTATTGCCGCGTAGTAGTCGTCGGTGTGGACGGGGGACTCGGCGAACATCACCTGGGGTGCCGCGTGCATCCCGGCATCCTGAGCGATGCCCGACATCCACTTCATCTCCTCCAGGTTGAACAGGCAGTCGAAGATCCAGAAACTCCCGATTCCATGCTTGGCCAGGGTGCGCACCCATAGTTCGAGGATGGAGCGGGGCGTGAGACCCATGCCGACGATCGCGTTGGCCCGCGCCCCGGCGCGCAGTCGCGAGTTCGGCATCGCGGCATGGACCAGATCCACCATCTCCCAGGGGTTTTCCTGGCAGTACCGCACGAGCACTTCGAATAACGATGACCCGGTCAGATCGACGACGTGGTAGCCGATGCGGTCGATATCGGATGCGACGGGAACGCTGTGGCCGGCGCGCATCCGCATGCCCCAGAGGCTTTGCTGTCCATCCCGGATGGACTGGTCGATGAACTTTATCTCGGTCACGTGTGCTCCTCGATTCCTCGACTATGGGGGCGGTTGTTGCGCATGTCAGGTGGTCCTCGGTGACCAGTCGGGTAGGAAGTCCTGCTCGACCCACCGCGTGTGGTGTTCGCCGGCTACGAAGGCGGGGTTGGCGATGACATCGAGCAGGAATTGCCGATTCGTCTGCACTCCGTCGACGACGAGATGGCTCAGCGCGCGGTCCATCGCCGCCAGGGCCGCGTCGCGGTCAGCGCCGTGCGTAATGACCTTGGCGATCATGGAGTCGTAGTAAGGCGGGATGAGATAGCCGCCGAACACGTGGCTGTCGACTCTCACATCGGCACCCACCGGTGGAATCCAGCGGGTAACCCGTCCGGGCGAGGGCAGGAAATCCACGGCCGGGTCCTCAGCGTTCAGCCGGCATTCCACCGCGTGTCCATCGAGATGGACATCCTCTTGACGGAAAGACAGGGGAAGGCCACCTGCGATGCGCAGTTGCTCGCGGACGATGTCGATGCCGGTGAGCATTTCCGTCACCGGATGCTCCACTTGGACCCGAGTGTTGACTTCGAGGAAGGCGAAGTCGCCGGTGATGGCATCGACGATGAACTCCACGGTGGCTGCACCGACGTAATCCAGGCCTCGCGCGAGATCGAGCGCTGCGGAGTGCAGCCGGGCACGAATATCGGCAGGAACGAATGAGGCCGGTGCCTCCTCGACGACTTTCTGATATCGCCGCTGGGCGGTGCAGTCGCGTTCACCGAGGTGAACGGTATTTCCGTGGGTATCGGCGAGGATCTGGACCTCGACATGGCGGGCACGTGAGACGAATCGCTCGACGTACAGTCGCCCGTCCCCGAAAGCCTGTAGTGCTTCGTGGCTTGCGGAGGAGAAGCGATCTCGCAGGTCGCTGGCTTGTTCGACGAGGACCATTCCGCGCCCTCCTCCACCTGCGGCAGCCTTCAGGAGGACGGGGAATCCGACGGTCGTGGCAACTCGCTCGGCTTCGTCGACATCGGTGAGAGCATCGCTACCGGCTCCCGTGGGGACGTCGAGGTTTCGTGCGAGCGACCGGGCCTCGACCTTGTCACCGCCGCGGCGGATGGCATCGGCTGACGGTCCGATGAACACGATGCCGTTCTGTGTGCAGGCCTCGGCCAGATCGGCGCGCTCAGCGAGGAATCCATAACCGGGATGCAGCCCGTCGCAGCCGGTGAGCGTCGCAGCGGCCAGGATGCGGTCGATGTCCAAGTAGCTCTCTGGTGAGGGCCCCGGACCGATGCAGACCACTCGGTCGGCGAGTTCGGCGGCCATACTGTCTCGGTCTGCGTCGGAGACGACGGCGACACTTTCGATGCCTTCGTCGATGCAGGCCCGGATGATCCGGACGGCGATCTCGCCCCGGTTGGCGACGAGGACGCGGCGCAGCGGCGCCATGGTCTATTCCCCCGGTTCGATGACGACGAGAGGGGCGCCGAACTCGACCATCGCACCGTTATCGACGTTGATCGCCACGACAGTGCCGGCGACACCGGCTTTGACGTGATTCATCAACTTCATGACCTCGACGATGCACACGGTGTCCTCGGGCCCGACCTGCTGACCCACCTCGACGAACGGCGGCGCACCCGGTTGGGGTGAGCGCCAGAACAGTCCCAGGGACGGAGAGGTCACCCGATGACCATCGGGCAGATTCGTTGCCGGACCGCCCGTGGGAGCTGCTGCGGGCGTTGGTGTCGCAGCGTCGATGCTCGCCGGAGCGGAAGGGGTCGCTGCTGCGGGGGCACTGACGGGGGCCGGTGCGGGCGCTGGAGCGGGCGCGGCACTTGCCTGGGGAGCCCGGCCGTTACGGGACAGATCGAGGCGTGTGTCCCCGTACTGAAGGGACATTTCATCCCAATCGGACCCTTCGAAGGCGCTCACGAGAGCCCTGATGTCTTCTGGGGTGAGTGACACTTTGGCCTGTCTCCCTCCGGCCGGTGGGCCTGGTCGGTTCCGTCCCTCCCGGGACGATGATGTGGATGACCTCCGGGAATCGCGCCCAGACATCATATGTTTGTGGCAGAGTAGCGCCCGTGCTGCTGATCGCACAGCAGAATGCGAGAAGATTCCTCCACAACCTGCCGAAGGGGCAGCCTAGTGAAGGGGGTCTGTGGTGAGCGTCACGGACGAAGCGATCGTGCGCATCCGGGAATTGATTACGAGCGGTCGGATCAATCCGGGGGACCGGCTGCCACCGGAGCAGGATCTGGCCACCATGCTCGGGATCTCCCGTAGCTCGCTCAGGGAGGCCGTGAAGGCACTCAGCCAGGCACGGGTGCTCGACGTCCGACGCGGTGACGGCACCTACGTGACCAGCCTCGAGCCGGAGCTTTTGCTGTCGGGAATGTCCTTCGTGGTGGACTTGATGCAAGACTCGACGCTTGTCGAGGTTTTCGAGGTGCGCAAGCTCTTGGAGCCCGCTGCCACTGCCTTGGCGGCCCAACGCATCAGCTCGGAGCAGGTGCAGGAGTTGCGCGACAGCCTGAAGGCCATGCGTGAGGCGCATGATCCCGAGGAATTGGTGATGCGTGACATCGAATTCCACGCCCATGTTGCGTCCGCGACGGGCAATGCAAGCTTGTGTTCCATTCTCGAAGCGATCTCGACCCGGGGTCTGCGCGCTCGGATCTGGCGGGCGTCGGTAACCGGCATGAAGACCATGACGCTGTCCCAGCATTCTTTGATCCTCGATGCTCTTGCCGCTCGGGATGCCGTACTGGCCCGTTCTGCGGCGACGATCCACGTCTCCGAATCCGAGAGGTGGTTGAAGGAATACCTCGGAGTGTCCATGGCAGCGGAGACCGATGGCCTGTTACTGGAGGACGAGCCCGCCGTGCTGGAGGCTCCGTCAACGTGATCGAGCGGCATTCTGTCCGAAAGTCATAGACGAAGGAGAAGGCGAGCGTGACCCATTCGTTCATTAATGGTGTCGGCATGACCCGGTTTGGTCGGCATCCCGACGAGACGGTGTCCAGTCTCGCGCTCTCCGCATGCCGTGACGCGCTGATCGACGCCCAGGTGGATCCCCGTGAGATAGATGCGGTGGTATTCGGCAACGCGACCTGGGGTGCGATGGGCGGTCAGCATGGGATTCGGGGACAACTCGCTCTTCAGAATCTGGGATTGCGCCCGGTGCCGATCATCAACGTCGAGAACGCTTGCTGCAGCGCTACGACGGCCCTGCAGGTGGCTACGGCCTATGTGAAGGGTGGACTTGCCGAGACGGTGCTCGCCGTTGGTTCCGAGGTGATGAGCCAGGCGGGCTTACCCGAATTGCTCGCCGCTTTCGAAGGCAGTTGGGACGTCGCGGGGCGCGAGCAATCGATCGAACGCCTTGCCGATTGGGGATCGAAGACCCCTGTTCCCCCGGATGCGGTCGAACTTGCCAGTCGCACGGTCTTCATGGACATCTACGCGGCCTTCGCCCGCGATCATATGGCTCGATTCGGCAGTACCCCCGAGCAGTTCGCGGCGGTCAGCTCGAAGAACCACATGCATTCGGTGCACAATCCACGTGCTCAGTTCCAGAAGCCGTTCACGGTCAACGAGGTTCTCGAAGGCAGGGCCGTCGTGTGGCCGCTCACCGTGCCGATGTGTTCACCCGTGAGCGACGGTGCTGCTGCAGCTGTTGTCTCAGCCAAGGCCGTGGACAAGTCGCGTGCCGTGCGAATACTGGCGCAGCGCATTGGGCATGGCGGCTCCTGGGACGGCGTCGATCCGCGAGGCCACGTCAGTCATCAGACGGGGCTGCTGTCCTTCGCCGATGCCGGTGTGGATCCGGGGGACATCGACGTTGCCGAAGTGCACGATGCCACTGCCGTGGGTGAGGTCCAGCAGGTCGAGCACATGGGGTTGGTCCCCTACGGTGAAGGAGGCCTTGCTGCAGTGCGCGGTGAGACGGCACTCGGTGGCCGAATTCCGGTGAACCCGTCGGGTGGCTTGGAATCGCGGGGTCACCCGATCGGTGCGACCGGCCTGGCCCAGGTGTTCGAGTTGGTCAACCAACTGCGCGGGGAGGCCGGTGCGCGACAGGTGGACGGTGCTCGCCTGGCCCTGGCAGAGAATAGTGGTGGCCTGGTCGGTGTCGAGGAAGCAGCGGTCGCGGTGACCATTCTGGAGGCCCCAGCGCGATGAATCTCGCCTGGACCCTGGCGGCTAGTGCTGCCGCTCATGCGTCGCGGCCTGCCATCGTCGTCGATGACACGGTCGAAAGCGACTACGCGCTCCTGCTCGATCGCGTGTCCCGACGGGCAGGTGACCTCGTTGTGCAGGGAGTCCGCCCGGGTGATCGAGTCGCCCTCTACCTCACTAATCGGCCGGACTATCTCGAGGCGCTCTACGCGATCTGGTGGTGCGGTGCTGTCGCTGTTCCCTTGAGTAGCATGCTGCACCCGCAGGAAGCCGCTGACCTCATTCTCGATAGTTCGGCGGAGCTGTGCTGGGTCTCCCCTGACCTTGCGGGGGGAATCGTCGATCATCCTGCGGTGTCGGGAAGGATTCGGGTTGTCGATGACGCGGAACTGATCCGAGCCCGCAGGGCAGAGTCGATCGCGTGCATTGATCGGGCTTCAGGTGATGACGCCTGGATCTTCTACACCTCGGGGACGACGGGTAAGCCCAAGGGAGCCAGACTCTCGCACGGCAACCTCTGGGCGATGTCGGTTGCCTACTGCGCTGATGTCGAGTGGGTCGATGCCGATTCCGGGCTCCTCCATGTTGCCTTGCAGAGCCATGCCTCCGGCCTGTTCGCCCTCCCCTTCATCGCTCGGGGAGGTGCCCAAGTCGTGCCGACCAGTACCGATGCCGATCACGTAGCACGGCTCTTGGGGACGCGCTCCGGTCTCACCTTCTTCGCGCCGCCGATCCTGCTGCGTCGATTGGCGGACTCCCCGGTTCTGTCGTCGACGCCGGTGGAGCGAATGGGAACCGTGCTCGTCGGAGCTGCTCCCGTTCACGCCGATGATCTGCGCCGTGGCATGGCGGCCTTCGGTCCCCGCATCTGGAATGGCTACGGCCAGGGGGAGAGCCCCCTCACCATCACCGCGATGGGACCGAAGGCGATGGCCGCCGCAGAGGCTGCCGGGGATGAGGAAGCACTCGTGTCGGTCGGCATCCCTCGGATCGGAACCCGGGTCCGCGTCGTCGATGAGCAGGACCGACCGATGCCGGATGGTGAGATCGGCGAGGTCGTCGTGTCAGGTCCGACCGTCATGGCCGGGTATCTCGATCGACCTGAAGCTACCGCCGAAACGCTCCGTGGGGGTTGGTTGCACACGGGAGATCTCGGTCGCTTCGATCGCGGATTGCTGACCCTCCTCGATCGAAGCAAGGACATGGTCATCACCGGTGGAGCCAATGTGTATCCACGTGAGATCGAAGAAGCCCTGCGCGGCCACGAATCGGTCACCGATATCGCCGTCATAGGTCTTCCGGATCCCGAATGGGGGGAACGGGTCGTTGCCTTCGTCGTCCCCGCGCGCGAGACATCCATCCGTGAGATGAGCACGTCACTCGACGCCTATTGCCTGGAGAACATGGCGCGCTATAAGCGCCCGAAGGAGTACCACCTCATCTCTGATCTACCTCGCAACGGAGCTGGGAAAGTCCTCAAAACCGAATTACGACGACGGCTCTTGGACGCCCCTGATCGACGCTGAACGCACCTCCTAGGACACCGGACAACCGCTACAGATGGAGTGATCGTGCCGCACCTGAACTTCCTGGATGAGACCCTCCGTGATGGACAGCAGAGTCTGTGGGGCATGCGCATGCAAGCCGCGCACGCGCTGCCGATCGCGAACATCCTCGATCGGACTGGTTTCAGTCGGATCGACCTCGCAGCTTCTTCCTTCATGGAAGTCCTCATCAAGTTCTGCCGCGAAGATCCCTGGGAGGGCCTCGACTTGATTCAAGCGCAGATCACCCGTACTCCGACCCGGGGTGGGATGCGCTCGAATGCCGCGGTGAGCATGGGGATCACCCCCCCGGACCTCATGGATGCCTGGATGAGGCAACTCAATCGCCATGGCGTGCGGTCGTACTGGATATACGACACCCTCTACAACTTCCATCACATCGATCGCCTCTCCCGGGTAGCCAAGGAGTTCGGCTCAGAGATCGCCGGGACGGTGTTCTTCACCGAGTCGCCGGTCCACACCGACGATCTGTTCGCCGAGCAGGTTCGCCAGATGGCCGCGATCGAAGGTGTCGACACGATCTTGTTCTATGACACTGCAGGTGTGCTGCTTCCCGACCGCATTCGCACCCTCGTGCCGCGGATCGTCGAGGCTGCCGGTGGCAAGCCCATCGAGATGCACTCGAACAATCTGATGGGCACCTCGACGCTGGCGTACTGCGAAGCGATCCAGCACGGTGTGACGACCATCCACACCGCGAGCCGCCCGATGGCCAACGGGCCCTCCACACCATCGACGGAGGTGATGGTTCGAAACGCCGAGATTCTTGGTTTCTCCCATTCCCTCGACACCAGTCTTTTCGCGCCAGTCGCCGAACACATGGAACGGGTGGGCAAAGCGATGGGATACCTGGTCAACCAGCACGCCGAATACGACCTGTCGAACGTCGCACACCAGGTTCCCGGAGGGATGACCGGGACGCTGAAGGCCCAACTTGCTCAGTACGGCATGTCCCACCGACTGGACGAGGTGTTCCAGGAGGCAGGGCGCGTGCGGCGAGAACTGGGCTACCCGATCATGGCGACACCGGTGAGCCAATTGGTGGGAATCCAGGCGGTCTTGAACGTCGTCACCGGTGACCGATACTCCGTGGTACCGACGGAGAACCTGATGTACGCCGCGGGCTTCTATGGCAACCCGCCAGCTCCGATCGACCCGGATGCGATGGATCGGATGACAGCGAATTCGCGCTGGCAGGAAGTCGTGGACAATCCGCCGGAGTCGCCGAGCATCGAGGAACTTCGCAAGGCCTACGGCACTGATGACGACGATGAACTCATCCTGCGTTTCCTCGTCCCGGAACCCGACCTTGAAGCGATGCGCGCGGCCGGCCCGGTCAAGCGCGATTTCCCGCTGGCTTCCGACGAGGTTCAGCAGGTGCAGGCGCTTATTCGCGCGGTCAACTCACCGTATTTCCGATTATCGACGGAGAAGTTCGACGTCTCCCTCGCAAAGCAAGGCGAATGACCCGCAGGCGTCAGGACAACAGGTCTGCGCCACCGTGCACGTAGAACACCTGCCCGGTGATCATCGATGCACTCGGTGAGCAGATGAAGGACACGAGGGGTCGGTAGTCGTCGGGTTCGACGAGACGGCCCATCGGGCTCTTGGCGCGAGCACCATCGAGAATCCCGTCGGTGGCCTCCCCGAATACTGCTCGCAGAGCACTCGTGTCCTGGGCACCTGGTGCAAAGGAGTTGACGCGGATTCCATCAGGTGCGAGTTCGACGGCGAGATAGCGGACGAGCGACTCGGCGAGCGCTTTGGCGGGACCGAGGGAGCCGTAGCCGGGGTAGACCGCTCGGGCTCCGCGACTGGTGACGTACAGGATCGTGCTCCCATGGCGAAGGTGGGGTCGGGCTGCCCTTACGAGGTCGAGGAGCGAGAGCCCGTTCGCCCGGAGAGCGTGCTCGAAGGTGTCCTGGGGCATCTCGAGCAATCCGGCACGATGGACTTCGCCGACGCTGTGGACGACGTGACCGAGGGGCTGGTCCTCATCGAGTGCCGCCGCGATGAGCGCGCCACCGCCGTCGGCTGAACCCATATCCACCCGGACCGTCACAGCGCGCAGCCCCTCGAACTGAGCACGCGAGGTCGCCCGCGCAGCGGCGTCCTCGTCAGCGTGGTAGCCGAGGACGACGGTATCGCCGGGGCTCGCGACCGCGATGGCCGTCTCCAGCCCGATCCCCTTGGTGCCACCGGCGATGACGTGCGTTCGAGTCTCTTTCACAATGCGCTCCTCAGCGTGGGGGCGGGACAGGGAGACAGGTCAGCCCGCGAGTACAGGAACGCACTCACGGGCTGACCTGACTGCTGTCAGCAGGCGGTGAATCCGCCATCCACGGCCATGACCAGGCCGTTGGTGTAGGTCGACATGTCGGAAGCCAAGTACAGCACCGTGTTGGCGATCTCCTCAGGAGTCCCAGTGCGTTCCATGGGGCATCCCCATCCGGCTTTCGTTTCCTCCGCATTGAGGAAGTCGGTGTACTCCGCGATCATCGGAGTGTCGATGTATCCGGGGGCGAGGACGTTGCTTCGGACATTGAAAGGACCGTAGGTCTTGGCCATCGAACGGGTGAGATTGATGATCGCGCCCTTAGCGGTGGTGTAGGCGTGCGCATCATGGTGTCCCACCATTCCGAGGATGCTTGCGACGTTGATGATCGATCCACTGCGCTGTTCAATCATCGTCGGTAGCGCCCGGCGACATGCGAACACCACCGAATCCAGATTGATTCCCATGACATGGTGCCAGTCCTCTAGGGGTGACTCGACGATGGGCAGCATGCTGTCGGGTCTTTGGGCCCGGTAGCCATAGCCGACGCCAGCATTGTTGACGAGGACGTCTAGGCCACCGAACTCACTCGCGGCGGCGTCGATGACTTTTCCGACCTGAGCGTCGTCGCTCATATCGGCAGGCACGGCGATCGCGGACCCGCCGGCCGCGGTCACCTCATCGACAGCCGCCTGAAGTTTGCTCGCCGTGCGGGCTGAAGCGACTACATTGGCCCCCTCAGCACAGAGTTTGTCCATGGCTGCTCTCCCGATACCGGTACTGGCACCGGTGAGCACGACCGTCTTCCCCGCCATGAGATCTCCCATGGGGACTCCCTTCTTGGATTATCCGGTCCGACTTCTTCGGGCCGAAACAGTGATGGTGCGTCCTCCCTGGCTTGCGTATGGCTCGGGGCGGGTAGACGACCCGGGGCGATGGGTCGGCTGCCCTGGGTGGGAGGTCCGCACGAATGCACCGACAAATGAGTCGAAGACATCCGATGTAAGGCTCAGGGTCCTCGCAGGGGACGCCTGGCGCAAGCGATTCGACCAAAATCGTCGAAGAACATAGGCGGTAACGATCAGGCGGAAAAATTTCACAAAAATGCCCCCTGACGTCGGATCATCAGGCTACGGTGCATTCCCACGGGCAGTCATCCCCATGGCGCGGCGGTGCAAAGTGGTCTGATGTCTGCTCGAGCTCACCGGGAGCTCATCGGAGGATTGAGTCCCCTGGTGGGTATCACCCATTGAGCCATCACGACGGCAGGAGGTTGTGCATGAGCGAGCCCAATATCCTCAGCGACAAGTGGGGAAAGCCGGCGATGAGCGAGGTGCTCGAGTACTACCACTCGTCCATCCGCGCACTCGTCGCCGAGAAGTTCGCAGCATCAGGAAAGACCTGGCAGGAAGCAGTAAACGATCCTGCGTTGGAGTTGACCCGCGAGGACTTCCAGAAGATCGAGGACGACTTCCTCGCGACCGGATACCGGTTCACCATGTCGGCCCAGGTGTCGATCGTGGAGGAACCGGAGAAGTACCAGCCCATCGCGGGCGTCGGTGACTCCGGAAGCCAGCCCAAGGACGAGCAGGGACGACTCATCGTCGGGACCGGCGATAACGTGTTCCAAGCCGAAGACCTCGAGGGCACCGCACGTTTCGTCGGGACGGTGGAAACCGTCATGGACATGCTGATGAATGGCGTGCCGGAAGGCACGATCGCGATCATCGACGACTCGGGCGGCACGTTGACCGCACCGATTCTCGAAGGATTCGCCGGTGTGGTCTGCATGGGTGGCACGATCCGATCCCATTTGGGCATCCTCACCCGCGAATACGACATCCCGTGCCTGATGGCTGCGGAACTCGATGGTCTCTCCGACGGCGATCGCATCGTCGTCGAGTACTCCAAGCCCGCCACGGACGCCTACGCAGAACGAGATGACGCTGCGCGCGCCCGCATCGTGAAGGTCTCCTGAGGAGGAACGACGACACTATGCCTGCGAACATTTCCTATAACGAACTGCAGGATCTAAATCAGTTCCTGCAGAAGTCCAGTGACGTCTTCTATTTCCAGTGCACGACTCGAACGGTTCAGGAGTCCAAGCTCTTCCCCGTCAATCCCTATATCGCACTGTCGTACTACAACTGCTGGTACCGGTACCCGGAGATCTTCCGCAAGATCGAAGAGGTGATGACACCCGAGGAGCTCGGTGACCGTGCTCGCGAGGTGTCCATGTCGGCGAACGCCATCATGCTGGGAATCATCCAGCAGTTCTATCTCGGTGGTCGCCAGTTCCTCATTGACATGGGAATGATCAACCCCACCGATGGAATCGATGACATCAAGTACGTCCTCGACTTTGCCCAGCGGGTCAATCGGTCCTACCACCGGCAGAGTGGTTACACCTTGAATAGCGACATGAACCACCGCGCTCAGTTGCTGCCCGAGCGCACCCTGCAGGTCTTCGAGGCAGACGCCCTCGGGTGCAAGCCTGGAGATAAATTGCACAACGCGGTGGTGAAGTTCCTCGCGACCGCATCGCAGTACGCGTTCTTGAAGAACGCCGAGTGCCGTCTGGGCATCCACAACTCCGGTCCGTACAAGGTCGGTGACAAGGAGATGCTCATTCGTGACTTCGTCGATCTCAGCGAAGGCGATTACCCTTGGCTGGACGGTGTCGCCAGCGGGATCGAGTACAACAACGTGACGCTCCCGGTCATCATGAAGGACACCCACTTCCACATGGTCGACGACTGGGGTTCCTTCGAAGCGACCCCGTCCTACGACCACGACAACATGGTCGCAGTCGGTCTGTACACGTCGGACTATCTGTCCAATGGGTACATCCCGGTGCACATGGACAACGCCAGCGAGTTGGCCGACTACCTCGATCACATGCGCGATCAGATGCAGACGGCTACCTCCGAATTGTGGAAGCGGATGGCGGGCTGGACACGGGATCAGATGATCGACGCGGGACTGCTGGTGTACTACGCCGTGCCCAAGGACCTTGCCCACATCGCCGGGGTCTACGACCCGAACGACTGGATGATGGTCGATGAGCGAGTGCAGCGTCTCAAGCCATTCTTCAACGACGAATACGGCGGTGCGGCGATCGCCGAACTCGTGGGCTACATCTCCTTGAGCTCCCAGCAGGAGAGCCCCTACACCATGAGCAAGTATTCGAATGCGAGCTCGGATATGTGGTCCAAGATCCCGTATTCGGTCCTTGCCGATGACAATTTCACCTCCCACGTTCCCCCGATGGGGCCGGGAAGCACGTCCCTGCCGCCGAAGACCGGCAAGTACACGACGACCCGGGGGAGGCTGACTCTCGAGGAAGCCAATGCCCTCGCGCGCGGGTTCACTCCCGAGACCTTGCAGGGGGCGAATCGTTTCTACGACGACCAGTGGGTCAAGTACAACGCGGGAACCCCTGCAGCCGATGCGCTGTACAAGGCGACCCAGCAGAACTCCTTCCAGCTGAAGGACAAGGGCTCGACGCTCACCGCCGAGGACGTCGAGAAGTTGCGCCGCTGGTAACAGCGTCGTGATGGCGACGGGAGGGGTCCTGGATCCAGGGCCTCTCCCGTTTCCTATCTGCGGCCGGCTCGGCTGGGAGTCCCCAGAGTGATCAGTGCTGCAGGACCGACGGGGACCACATGGGGAATCCAGCAGCTGACTCATAGGTTCGACTGGCACGCATCACGAGTCGATCCTCGAAGTGGCGTCCCACGATCTGCATCGCCATGGGCAGGCCGTCATCGGTGAGTCCGACCGGAACCGATGCTGCCGGGCAGCGGGACAGATTGTGGGGGTAGGTGAAGGGAGTCCACTGCGTCCAATGGTCTTGGACCTCGGAATCCCACACATCGGTCCCGACGGGAAGGGCGACCGTGGGCATCTGCGGCGAGATGAGCAGATCATAGGAATCGAAGACCCTGGTCAGGGCTTGGGCGAGGCGCAAGCGTGATCCCTCGGCGACGAGATAATCGTGTGCGGTGAGCTTCCGGCCGCGGTCCAAGGTGGCGACGAGTCCGGGGTCGCTGTCGCCGAGTCGCTGCTCGGGAACATCCCACAGCGCCATGGAGAGCATGCCGTCCCAGATGGTGCAGAAGTCCTCTCGCGGGTCATCGAACGGGGCATCGATGACATCGATGATCGCCCCGGCATCACCGAGTACGCGAACAGCGCGTTCGACTGCTGCAGCGATGCGTGGATCGACCTGCGCGTATCCATAGTCGGGCGAGTAGGCGATGCGCACCCCGTTGACGCCGCGTTCCACATCGCTCACCCAGGGTCGGGGATCATCGGGAACCGGATATACCTCGCGGGGATCGGATCGGGCGATGACCTCCATCATGGCGGCGGCGTCGGTCACGGTTCGGGTCATCGGGCCTACGTGGGACAGGGTGCCGCCCGTCGAGGGTGGATAGATCGGGACGAGGGAGAACGTGGGCTTGAGGCCGAAGATCCCGCAGAAGGCGGCGGGCATCCGGACTGATCCTCCACCGTCGGTTCCCGTCGCCACGACAGTCATGCCCGTGGCCACCGCTGCGGCCGAGCCTGCGGAAGAGCCACCGGTGGTGCGATCGATGTTCCATGGGTTGCGAGTGATTCCGGTGAGCGGCGAATCCCCGACGCCTTTCCACCCGAACTCCGGCGTCGTCGACTTGCCGAGGAAGACTGCACCGGATTCCCTCATGCGTGCTGCCGCGGGAGCATCCTCGGTGGAGATCTTGTCGGGATCGGTCTGCCGTGAACCCTTGCGAGTGGGCCAGCCCTTGAATGCCATCGTGTCCTTGATCACGCTGGGAATTCCATCGAGTGGACCAAGGGTGCGTTGCGCTTGCCAGCGCTGTTCGCTCTCTCGTGCCAGTCGACGTGCAGTGTCTGCATCGACTCCAACGAAGGCGTTCAGTTCCGGGTCGAGGGCTTCGATCCGCGCGAGGCAGGAGTCGACGACCTCGACAGGGGAGAGGTCGCGATTAGCGTAGGACTGCTGCAAGGAGACGATGCTGAATTCGGTGGGGTCGGTCATAATGGGGCGCCTCCGGGAGTCGGGTCTTGCACGGTGCGAGCGATCGGTGAGCGATGGGCCATGCCATCCGGCTGCGGCAGAAGCACGAGTCAATCGGGTGTCGTCAGGACCATCCCAGTGCGGTCGTGATGCGATCGATGCGCTGTGGATCGTGGGGATCGCAGTGCACCGCCCGCAGTCCGTAGCTTTGCGCCGCGGCGACGTTCGGGTATTCGTCATCGACGTAGACCACTTCGTGTGGTTCGAGCTCGATCAGTTCCAACACGTGCACGAAGATCTCCCGATCAGGTTTGCGCATGCCGACATCGCCGCTGATCACGACGGCATCGAATGCTTCCTGCCAGTTCCGACGGTCGTAGGAGTCGCCCCAGGAATTCGACAGCAGCCCGGTTCGCAGGCCTTGGCTGCGGGCACTCGTCATCAGCGCGATCATGTCGGGGTTGGTCCGGATGGGTGCGAACATCCGCTCGAAGATCCCTCGGGGCTCAGGGCGAGGACCGTGTTCGGCGAAGACATCGGCGATCCATGGCTCGATGTCCTCTCGCGTGAGTTCCCCCCTCTCAAGTTGCTGGAGGGGGTTGTGTTCACCGGTGATGTGGCGGGTGAGCGAAGCCATGACCCCCGCGGGATCCAGCCCCTCCTGCTCGGCGAAGTCGGCCATGCATTCGCGGAGAGGCTGCGTGACGACGCCGCCCCAGTCGACGACCAGACCCCGTGGTGGTGGCACCTGCATGGGCTATTTCACTCCTTTGTCGCCTGCAGCACTCTCAGCTGCAACGGGAGGGGAGGATCTGCGATGACGAGGCTGGTTCCCGAAGCCAGCAGCGCCCGTACGCCCTCGGTGGTGTTGAGCACCGAGCCTCGCACCGGAAGTGCATTGGCAAGGAGTGCCTGGGTGACGGCCTCCTGATCGACCCGCCCGGTCTCAGGATCGACACCGATCCGTTCGACGTCGAGGTCGAGGATGTCGCTGTCGTGCTGGGCGACGATGTCGATGGGGCAATGCTCGCTCGCCCAGGCGGCTAGCGGACTGAGCGCGGGATGGTCTTCGATTGTCGTGGCTTGGAGGGGAAGGGCCCCCTGATACACCCGACCAGCGGCCCCATCGACCGTCAGGAGTTGGCCCTCGAGGCCTTCGGCCACGCCATCGCCGACGCCCACGACGCTGGGACGGCCCAGGGCACGGGTGACGACGGCGGCGTGCGATGTCGATCCACCCAGATCGGTCACGACGGCTACCGCGGCGATCATGCCGTGGACATCGTTGGGGCTGGTGGTGGGTCGAACCAGGACGATGTCCTCGCCCGCGTGGGCGCGCCGCTCGGCCTCATCGGGATCGACGACACCGATCCCGATAGCGATGCCAGGACAGGCGGCTTCGCCGACGGCCACGGGAGTTGCATCGATCAACGCCTCGGGGGCCAACGTGGGCAGGAGCACGGAGGCGACCTGCTCGGGAGTCACCCTCATCACCGCGGTGGCCGAATCGATGAACCCCTCGCTGACCAGGTCGGTGGCGATGCGGACAGCAGCATCAGGTGAGCGCTTAGCGGTGCGGGTCTGCAGCAGGTACAGCGTTCCCGCCTCGACGGTGAACTCGACATCCTGCACCTCGCGGTGCTCGTCCTCGAGGGTTTTGGCCCAGGTGAGCAATTCCTCGTGCACGGTTGGCATCGCCGCCTCGAGGGCGGATAGGTCGAGGACCGCGTGCGTTCCACCGACGACATCGTCACCCTGGCCCCCGGGAAGCCACTCGCCATAGGGGGTGGCTTCACCGTTGAGCGGATTGCGAGTGAAGAGGACGCCGGTACCCGATTCATCGCCCAGATTGCCGAACACCATGGCCTGCACGGTCACAGCAGTTCCGCCTTCATCGGAGATGCCCCAATGCTTGCGATAGCTGCGTGCGCGAGCGGATGTCCACGAATCGAATACGGCGCTGATGGCGGCGCGCAACTGAGAGTAAGGATCCTCAGGGATGGACTCACCGACATCCTCGAGGACGAGGGCTCGCATGTCCGCAGCAGTGGAACCGCTCGCATAGGGGTCGAGATGTGCCTTCAACACGACGTCGCCGAATTGATGGCAGAAGCGAGCGTGGGTATCCCGGGCGTAGATTGCATCACCGGTGATGTGTGCGAGGCCGTGCTCGACCTCATCGGTGATTCCGAGGTTGAGCACCGTATCCATCATCCCCGGCATGCTTATGGCAGCTCCCGATCGGACAGACACCAGGAGCGGTGAGTGTGGGTCCCCGAAGCGACGTCCGGTGGCTGACTCGATGGATCGGACGCCGTCCATCACCGAGTCCCAGAGATCATCGTCGATCGTTTTGCCGGCTTCGTGGTATCGAATGCATTCCGAGATGGGGATGACGAAGGCTGGGGGAACCCGCAACCCGAGGCCGGTCATACGCGCGATGCTCCAGGCCTTGCCGCCGATGAGTTCGCGACCGGGCAACGATGTGCCGTCGAGGACGATGATGCGATCTGCCTGCTGCGTTGTCGATGTCATCAGTTCACTCCTGACGCGTGCGGCCGAGCATACGGAGCAGGTCTTCATGCAACTCGAACCACACCGTGTGGTAGCTGTCGATGCGCACGCCGCTCACGTAGTCGATGTCGCCGGCCAGCACCTTGTCGTAGGCCTCCTCCAACCGCTCGAGGTGGCGTCGAAGGCGTGGCTGGGCATCGGCACATGCCCCGACGACACGCTCGGCACGCTCATGCAGCCGGCCCAGGCGATCGATGATGCCGCGGTCGTAATCGGCGTCGCTGTGGTCATTGGGGACTCTTTGCCCGCCAGCGTCCATCGTCTGCCAGTCGGTGAAGAGAGCGAGCAATTCGGTATTGACCTTCTCGAATCTCTCGTAGGCAGCGGTCAATTCGCCGTCCTCTCGAGCCTCCGCGTAGACAACCGGGTACTGCTCGATGAGCCAGGCCTGTCCAGCCGGGGCGACCATGTACGTTCCCTTCGCACCGGCGGCACGTCCTTCGGCGACGGCAGCGTCGAGAGCCGCCGCGATCTGGGCTTCGTCTGCACCTAGTAGCGAAGCCACCGTGGCGGGGCTACCGGCCTTGCGGACTGCGAGCCCGTGTAAGGCGAGGAATTCCACGGGGACATCGGGATCGGACATCGGCTACTCCTTGTCGTGACGAGTGGTGTTCTCCTAGGTTTACCCTGGGGCGGATGGCGCGTTTCACGGTCTCGGCGGTGACACCTCAGTCGAATCTCTTGAAGTAAAATCATCCGATGTTTCCCAAAGGTGCTCGCGGGTGAGACTATCGCGAAAACCGGATTGCCCGGGAATGCTTGGGAGAATTGCCCCGATGTTTGTCGAGGAACTCCGAGTGGAGGGCCCGAGGGGGATCATGATCCGACCCCGTAGCCGAGGGCACGAGCGACATCCCCGAGATCGGTGACGAGCAATTGCGGGGCGAGATCGTGAAACTCCTCGGTGGTGTGCAGGCCCTGGGTGAGGCAGATCGTCCGGACTCCGGCTGCCTGACCGGCGCGTGCATCGACCGGTCCGTCCCCAACGTATACGGTGGTCTCCACAGAACCGCCGAGCGCGGTGATCGCCCGGTGGATCCCTTCAGGGGCGGGCTTGCCGAGTGTGACGTCGTCACCGGTGATCACGATATCGAGATAGGGATCCAATCCGCTGACACGACCATCGATGCTGCGGCGGACTGCACTCTTGGAGGTGACGACCCCCACGCGGATCTCGTGGTCACGCAACGACCGCAGCAACCGCTCCGCACCTTCATGCGCGCGGACGTTCAGTGGCGCGAGTGGTTCGTAAGTAGCGTCGAAGGCGGCAGTCAGCGCAGCGGTCTGCTCGGGCCCGTCGGTGATCGTGGGGAAACTGTCCACCGCGCGCATCGCGAGGACTCGGCGTCGATCCTCCTCCTCGACCGGGAAGCGATACCCCAGCACCTGTTCGGTTGCCGCATGCCAGCACGACAGCAGGATGTCCCCGGTATCGACGAGGGTTCCGTCCCAATCGAAGAGCACGATTGCGGGGGGCGGTCCCTCCAACTCTGGGGAACTCACGATGTACCTCCTGATCTGCGTCGTCGAACTGGTGCCGGTGATCCGATGACCATGCGGTGAGCGAGCGCAACGTAGGTGGTGGCGACTTCATCGACGCTCAGGCCCCCGCCTTTGCGGAACCAGTTCGACACTGCGATGCACATCTGCAGGATCGCGTACACACTCAGGCGTGAGTCAACCAGTGAGAAGGATCCCTCACGCACACCGTCGTCGAGTATTCCCGCGAGCTGCTCCTCGAAAGTCCGTCTGAGCCCGACGATCTCTCGATAGTGGGTGCGATTGAGGCCGGACATCTGCTGATTGACGATCCTGGCGCGTTCGCTATTGAGGGCGTGGAATCGCACGTGCGCATCGATGAACGACGACAGTTTCGCTGATGCCGAAGTGTCGGCTGGAAGCCGGGCAAGGGCGGTATCGATGTGTTCGCGCAGATCGAGCAGGGCCCCACGCGTGAGATCCCACAGAATCTCCTCTTTGGAGGAGAAGTGGTTATACAAACTGCCGGCCTGGATACCCACTGCCGCAGCGATCTCTCGCATGGAGGTCGCCTCATAGCCTTCGTGTGCGAAGAGCTTCAGGGCAGAACGACGGATAACCTCGGCCGTGTCGGCACCAGGTGCGCTGGCCGGGCTCACTCTGGCCGGTAGCGCTTCAATTCGCGGCGGGCAAGGGACATCTTGTGCACTTCGTCAGGTCCGTCTGCGATGTGCAGCATGCGAGCTGTGGAGTACAGCTCCGCCAATGGGGTGTCCTGGCTGACGCCGGCTCCGCCGAAGGTCTCGATCGCTCGGTCGATCACCCAGGTAGCCATCTCGGGAGCAGCAACCTTGATGGCCGAGATTTCCACGGCGGCTCCCTTATTGCCGACCGTGTCCATCAACCATGCAGTCTTCAATACCAGGAGGCGCACCATCTCGATCTTCATGCGTGCCTCGGCGACCCAGTCTTGGAACACGCCCTGATCGGCGATGGGTTTGCCGAAGGGGAAGCGAGTCCACGACCGCTCGCACATGAGGTCGAAGGCTCGCTCGGCCATGCCGATGAGGCGCATCGCGTGATGGATGCGTCCGGGCCCGAGACGCGCCTGAGCGATGGCGAACCCACCGTGCAGTTCCCCGAGCAGATTGTCTCGGGGAACCCACACGTCGTAGTCGATTTCCGCGTGGCCGCCGTGGCCGCCGTCGGAATAGCCGAACACGCTGGTAGAGCGCAGGATGTCGACACCGGGAGTCTCCAGCGGAACCACGATCATGCTGTGTCGCCGGTGCTTTTCACCGTCAGGATCGGATACGCCCATGACGATGGCGACCTTGCAGGCGGGACTCATCGCACCGCTTGACCACCACTTGCGGCCCTGAATGCGGAACCCACCGTTCTCCTCGATGATGCGCGTCGAGATGTTGTTCGCGTCGGAGCTCGCGACGGCGGGCTCGGTCATCGAGTAGACCGAACGGATCTTGCCGTCGAGAAGATCGGGCAGCCAGCGCTCGCGGACCTCGTCGGTGGCGAAGTGATGGAGAATTTCCATATTGCCGGTGTCCGGTGCAGAGCAGTTCATCGCCTCGGGCATGATCCACGGCGACCGCCCGGATATCTCGGCGATCGGTGCGTACTGCAGGTTGGTCAGGCCGGCGCCGCGGTCTCCGGGCAGAAAGAGATTCCACAGCCCTCGGCGGTGTGCTTCGACCTTGAGGTCCTCCATGACCGGAGGCGTGTCCCAGGCACCGATCTCGCGCCGCTGCTGCGCATACACCGGTTCGGCCGGAAGGACGTGATGCTGGAGGAAGTCGTAGGCCTGGTCGGACAGGCGCTGCACGGTCTCGTCGTATTCGAATTCCACGAGATTTCCTCCAAAAAAGAGTGACGGACAAACTAACGCTTGTTAGTATCACGGGGAGCGCACCCGCGGCAAGGACTTCGCCGCAATTCATCAGGTCGCTCTGACTGACCGAAGCCGACTGGGAGGGCACATGCAACGTTCGGTGTACGGCGAAGATCACGAAGAGTTCAGGGAGACCGCACGGGCCTTCGTCGAACGGACGTTGCTCCCGGGTTATGAGCGGTTCGCCACGGAACGGGAGATTCCCCGGGATGCCTGGCATGCGGCAGGCAAGGCTGACCTGCTAGGTCTGGAAATCGCTGAACGATTCGGGGGAAGCGCGCCGGAGGACTATCGATTCAACGCGGTGCTGCAGGAGGAGTTGGGGCGTGCCAGCATGGCGTTCCACTCGTGCTTCCAGATGCATTTCGATGTAGCAGTTCCCTATCTTTCGATTTACGGAACCGAAGACCAGAAGGAGCGATGGCTTCCTGGTGCGGCCAACGGCGACATCGTGAGCACTATCGCCATGACGGAACCATCGGGCGGATCGGATCTCGCCTCGCTGCGCACCTCGGCGGTGCGGCGGGGTGGCCGGTGGGTGCTCAACGGATCCAAGACGTTCATCACAAACGGCTACACAGCCGATTTGGTGATCGTGGCTGCACGAACATCACCGGAGAAGAGAGCCAAGGGCATCAGCCTGTTCGCCCTGGAGACGGGAACTCCGGGTTTCGAACGTGGTCGCAAGCTCGACAAAGTCGGCCAACCCGAGGCGAACACGGCGGAGTTGTTCTTCAACGACGTCGAGCTGGGTGACGAGCACATCATCGGGGAGCTCGACCGGGGTTTCATCCAGATGATGGAGCAACTTCCCCAGGAGCGCATCGGTGCTGCGGTCGGCAATCTCGCCCAGGCTTGGTCGGTATTGGAGGAGACGCTGGTGTACGTCAAGGAGCGCCAGGCTTTCGGCCAGCCGATCGGGTCCTTCCAGCACAACAAGTTCATGCTCGCCGACATGGTGACCAAGATGGAGGTCACGCAGGCGTTCGTCGACGCGTGTGTCGATGCGCATGCTCGCGGGGAACTCTCCGCAGTCGATGCCGCGAAGGCGAAGTACGTCAGCGCGGATGTCCAGAACGAGATCATCGACAACTGTGTTCAGCTATTCGGCGGCTACGGATACATGAAGGAATACCGCGTGGCACAGGCATGGCTCGATGCACGAGTCACCCGAATCTGGGGCGGCACGAACGAAATCATGAAGGAGATCATCGGCCGAGACCTCGGTCTTTGATATCTCCGTCGGTCACGACAGTTGCATCACCACACGGGAGAGACGAGACAATCATGGGCAACATCGCATATGACTTCAGTGGTCGAACCGTGATCGTCACGGGAGCCGCGCGTGGCATCGGTCTGGAGATCGGCCGGTACTTCCGGGCCGCAGGCGCTCAAGCCGTACTCGTCGACTTCGACGGTGAGGAACTCGAGCGTGCGGCCGCGGAGATTGACGCGATCGGCGTGCGAGCTGACGTGAGCTCGACGGAGGATGTCGAGCAGGTCGTGGCGACCGCCGTCGAGCGGACGGGCCGGGTCGACGTGCTCGTCAACAATGCGGGCATCCTTCGGGACAAGGTCCTATGGAAGATCACCGACGAGGACTGGGAAGCCGTGCTTGCCGTGCATGCAGGTGGAACGTTCCGGCTCACGCGCGCCTGCGTCCCGCATTTTCGGGAGCAGGAATTCGGTCGCGTCATCAACGTGACTTCCTACACGGGCCTGCACGGCAATACAGGTCAGTCCAACTATGCGACCGCCAAGGCCGGGATCATCGGCTTCACCAAGACCGCGGCAAAGGAACTTGCCCGTTTCGGAGTCACCGTCAACGCCATCTCACCGAATGCCGAGACCCGCATGGTGGCGTCGATTCCACCGGACAAACTGGCCGAGATCGCAGCGGGAATCCCCATGGGGCGCTTCGCACATCCTGCCGAGATGTCCGCTGCGGTGGCTTTCCTCGCATCTGAAGAGGCCGGGTACATCACCGGCGTTGTCCTGCCTGTGGATGGTGGGTTATCGATGTGAGTGTCGCGGCGCCGGCGTGGCCTGCCCGCGAAGTCGCCCTGATCCGTTACCCGCAAGGATCACCGCGGGTCACGGATTTCGAGATGCGCTGGTGCGACATTCCCCCGCTGCCCCGCGCCGGGGTGCTGATCCGCATGCAACGGATCTCGCTGGATCCCGCTATGCGTACCTGGGCATCGGAGAGTCCGGGTCGCGGTCAACCCATCCCACTGGGTTCGGTCATGCGGGCCTACGGCGTCGGCGAGGTGGTCGGCAGTGACAACGCCGACTATCCCGTGGGTACCCGGGTCGTTGGCCCCTTCGGCATGAAGACCTGGCATGCCAGTGACGGATCGGACATCCGTCGCATCGTGCCGTCGGACTTGGAACCGGTGGAGGCCTCCCTCGGAGTAGTCGGCCATATCGGACTCACGGCGCACGTCGGACTTCGACGCATCGCGCAGGCGAAGTCGGGCGACACCGTTGTGGTGACCTCGGCGGCGGGAGCTGTGGGCAGCGTTGCGGCCCAGATCGCCCGGAACCTGGGGTGCACTGTGATCGGAATCGCAAGCGCGAAGAAACTGCAGTGGGCAGAGGCCACGTACGGAATCGACACCATGCTCGATCGCCGAGATCCCGAACTCGGCGCGCGCCTCGATGAGGCGGCACCCGAGGGGGTCGATGTGTTCTTCGATAACACCGGTGGGGCCGTTCATGATCTGGTCATGACTCGCATGGCACCGGGAGGCCGGGTCGTCATCTGCGGGACGATCGCGATGGACAGTGCCCATCCGGGAACCGGCCCTCGCCATGAGCGCCTGATTCTCGATAGGGCCCTGACGGTCAACGGATTCCTGCAATCCCACCACGACGATGAATCCGAGCGGGCTCTGGCCGAACTCCGTGGGTGGCACGACGCGGGACTCGTTCGGCTGCATCACGAACTCATTGCAGGTTTGGAGCATGCTCCCGAGGGGCTGGAACGTCTACTGAATGGGGATCACCAGGGAAAGGTGATCGTCACCATCGATCCCGAACACGACATCGAAACCTGACTAGCAATCGCACGACGAAGCACGGACATTCGAACACCTGCGATCTGAACATCCGCGATAGCCGAATACCCCGACATCCGAATTCCGAGGAGAAGCCGTGAGCAACCGGGACGCCGTCATCGTTGAAGCCATCCGAACCCCGGTGGGGGTGGGCAAACCAGGTAAGGGGGATCTGGATGGGATCCACCCCGTCGACCTGTCCGCCATGGTCTTGCGCGGACTGGTGGAACGAACGGGAATCGATCCGGCTGTGGTCGACGACGTGGTGTGGGGGTGTGTTTCGCAGGTTGGCGAGCAATCGTTCAACGTAGGCCGCAACGCGGCACTGGGTGCTGGATTCCCCGAGAGCGTCGTGGGGACGACGGTCGATCGTCAGTGCGGATCCAGCCAGCAGGCGGCGCATTTCGCAGCGGCTGGTGTGATCTCCGGTCAGTACGACGTGGCGATCGCCGGTGGTGTGGAGTCGATGTCTCGAGTACCGATGTTCTCGAACACTGAGGGAGGAGACGGCCCCTTCGGACCCATGATGAAGGACCGCTACGAGGGTCGACTGGTCAATCAGGGAATCAGCGCGGAGATGATCGCGAAGCGTTGGGGCCTGAGTCGGGCCGACCTGGATGAGATCGCCGTCGCCTCACACGAGCGCGCTGCAGCTGCTACCGACGCGGGTTGGTTCGTAGATGAGATCCTGCCGATCGAGACTGAGAACGGACTTGTCAGCGTCGATCAGGGAATCCGTCCGGGAACATCCGTGGACAGTCTCGCCGGGTTGAAGACGCCGTTCCAGGAGGATGGCGTGGTCACAGCCGGGAATGCCTCACAGATTTCCGACGGCTCGGCAGCTCTGTTGATCATGACCTCGGCCAAGGCTGCGGAACTGGGACTGACACCCATCGCTCGATTCCATACATTCGCACTCGCCGGGGTCGACCCGGTGATCATGCTGACGGGTCCGATTCCCGCGACGCAGAAGGCACTGGCGAAAGCCGGACTGTCGGCCGATGACATCGGCACCTTCGAGGTCAACGAGGCTTTCGCCTCGGTCCTGGGCGCTTGGTATTCAGAGATCGGCGCCGATCGGGATCGGACGAACCCCTCGGGTGGTGCGATCGCACTGGGTCATCCCTTGGGAGCCTCCGGTGCACGGTTGATGACCACCATGATCCACAACATGCGCCGCAACGGAACCCGATACGGACTGCAGAGCATGTGTGAGGGCGGGGGAATGGCTAACGCCACCATTTTGGAGTTGCTATGAAAAGACTGTTGATCGATCGGGTTGTTCCTCCGGGAGACACGCTCTCGGCGCTGGATGCGGCACTCCTCGGTGCTGCGACCGAGGCTGGTCCATGGGATGGACTGTGGGTCTCGGAGGCACGCCATGACCCATTCCTGACCCTGGGTTTCGTCGCTGAGCACACCGAGCGTTTGACTCTGGGAACGTCTATCGCTGTGGCTTTCGCTCGATCACCTATGACGGTCGCACACACGGCCTATGACCTGCAGCGGTTGAGCGAAGGACGCTTCGTTCTCGGGCTCGGCAGCCAGGTGCGGGCCCATATCGAGCGACGGTTCAACATGCCATGGTCCTCTCCAGCAGCGCGAATGCGCGACTACGTGGGCGCCCTCCGTGCCATCTGGCAGTCGTGGAATACCGGTGAGCCGTTGAAGTACCACGGAGAGTTCTATGAGCACACCCTGATGACCCCGTTCTTCTCCCCGCCGGCGTTGTCCTTCCCAGATCCCCAGGTATACGTCGCTGCTGTGGGTCCGGCGATGACCAAGGTCGCCGGAGAAGTCGCGGATGGTGTCATCCTGCATGGCTTCACCACACCGCGATACATTCGCGAGGTCAGCGCACCCGCCCTCGCTGAAGGCCGTCGACGAGCGGGTCGTGGCGACGATGAAGTCGCGGTCTCACTCATGGCCTTCGTTGTGACGGGACGCACCGAGATCGAAATGTCACAGGCTGCACAAGCCGTTCGGGAACAGATCGCGTTCTATGCGAGCACGCCTGCCTACCGACCGGTGATGGAACTGCATGGTTGGGGAGAGGCAGCGGAGGAGTTGTCCGTCCTCGCACGTCGAGGCGGCGACTCCTGGTCATCGATGACAGCACTCATCGATGATTCGATGCTTCGGGAGTTCGCTGTCGTTGCCGAGCCCGGCCGAGTGGCCTCGGCTATCGCGGACCGATACTCCGGGGTTGTTGACCGGTTGAGCTTCTACACCCCGTATCCGGGTGCGGAGCGCATGTGGGATGACATCGCCCACGACCTCCTTCTGGCGCAACCGGTCGAACCGATCCGCCCTACGGGTGCGAGTGCCTAGGCGTCCTCACAGAATCTCGTAAACCGTGTAGCGCGGCCCAACATCGAGGCGTTCGCCGTAGCCGATGCACATGATGTTGTTAAGCCACGCATATTCGGCACTTCCGGTCTCGAAGCGTGGAGCGATCCGGAAGTAGTACTCGCTTGGATCGACCGGCTCCTTGCGGGCAAGGCGATCGAGGACCTCGGCGGGCCCATTGCGCACGCCGTGATAGGTCATCAGGATCCGCGCGCCGTCATCGGTGGTCAGGGTCAGTCGCACGTCGAGTATGAGGCTGCCGTCATTGCGCACCAGCGCCCAGTCGTGGCCACCGAGGGGCTCGATGACTCCCTGCAGCCGCTCCCCGGTGAACGTGCCGCCGGTCACCGGAACGACCTTTCGGATTCCGTAAGGGGTGGGTTCGTTCAGGTGGGGGGGATCGAGGTGCGCGGTGAGGACGAGGAGCGATCGGGCGTTCAGGGATACGTCGGTCACGGGGTCATCGCACCATATTCGTCAGATCTCTGGTGCCTGAATGGGACAGTTCAAGGCCATCCGCTTGTAAATCTCCTCATGCGAGTCTGTGCATTTCCATTGCAGACCCCATGCTGCGCGGCATATGGTCCGATCAATTGCACGAAGATTTTCGTGTCGTCCCGGACCTGAGGAGGTCGCTGTGGAGTCATTCGTCGCCAGTCCCGAGCGCATCAAGGCCATCACCGAAGTCATCGCTCGACCTCGGTTCGTCAATTGCGAGATGCTGTCGATCACCGCCGGCGTCGATCCGGCCTGGCTACGTGAGGTGATCCCGGCACCGCTGGAGCCCGATGGCGACAGTGTCCGCGTCATGGTGGGTAGATGGCAGAGCAATTGCGTCGATGACTTCGCCGGAGCCGGTGTTTACGTGCCGGCTCGTCTGGGCGATATCTCCGGGGAATACGTCCTGGCGATGTATATGGACACCGACGCCGCCATCATCTACGGCCGTGAGGTATTCGGGGAGCCGAAGAAGCAGGCGACGACTCAGCTTCGCCGGGCCAATGGTCACGCCATGGCGTGGGTGGAACGGCACGGGGAACGCATCATCCACCTTGAGGCCGAACTCACCGAGGACACCGGTGCGCTTGAGACGACCGGTGTGAACTTCAACATCAAGGCGACTCCCGCATGCAACGGTGACGGTCTCGAAGACGATGCCGTACTGACGATCGCGGACTTCGATGTGCGTTTCAGCGTCACGATGGCCGGATCGGGAGCGATGCGGTTGCGTGGGAACGGCCACGACCCACTGGACTCCATTCCCATCAAGGACATCCGTGGTGCAGTCTGGCAGGAAGGCGATCTCCTGGCGCAGGCGCGGCGTGCTGCGACTATCCCGGCTGATGACTTCGCACCGTACTACTTCGCGCGGATCGACGACTACGCGCTCCTGGATACCGAGACGCGCCAACTCATGTAGTTCAAAACTGGTGCCGTGTCGATCTGCGGCGCGGCATCGGATGCAGAGGTACTAGTTCACGACTACACCAAACCGCACATGAATCCAAGGTCCACGCGGCGGCGGGACCCTCATCGAGATCGACACAGGAGGACCCATGTCACGCCTACCCCTACCCGAACCGGAGACGATCGACCCCTTCCTGCAGGAGTTGCACAACGGCGCTAGTCCGGATGATTGGGCGACGCGCCATGTTGCGCGGGCTTTCGCCGGTCAACCCCGTTTGCTCGAGGAATATCTCACCTTCTATTACCCATGGCATTCCGAAAAAGGTGTCATCACGCCTCGGATGAAAGAGCTCGTTCGCCTTCATATTGCGACACTCAACGGATGCCAGACTTGCGCAGCAGCTCGCCTCGCCTCGGACACTGTCATGGAGGTCGAGGCCCTAGGTGCCCTGGAGGGCAACTCCGACGGTCTGGCCACTTTGAGCGAGCAGGAGCGGGTCGCCCTCGATTTCGCTGAGCGGATGGCCCTGGATCATCACTCCATCAGCGATGCCGATGTCCGTCGCTGGCGCGATACCTTCGGCGATGAAGGCTTCGTGGAATTGGCGATGATGACCTCGCAGTACATCGGCTTCGGCCGCGTCCTGGCCATGCTGCAGTTGGAGACCGTGGCCTGTCCCATCTGAATCCCGGTAGCCCCAAGTCCGACCGACGTAACCTGAGGATGCGACACACGTGACCGATGCTCAACAGGCAACGGCCCAGGGCCTTGTCAATCTGCGCGACCTGGGTGGCCTCCCCCTCACCGGTGGAGGCCGAACCCGGGCCGGGGTGCTCTTCCGCAGCGAATCGCTGCAGGAAGCCACCGATGCGGACTCCGAGTTGCTGCTGCGGGAGTTCCGCCTGGGAGCCGTCTTGGACCTGCGTTCGGCGCGGGAGACAGTGTCCGAGGGCCGGGGACCGTTGGCCAGCGCTTCAGTTTCCTACCTGAACATCCCGCTGAATCCGGCGCCGGTTGACCTGGCCACCTCGTCGGACATGCGGCCCGGGGAATTGACGGCACAGGTGTATCGGGCCTTCGCGGATGATCCAGAAGGGGGACTGCCGAAGGTCTTCCGACTCCTTCCCGAATTAATGGCCGCACCCACCCTGATCCACTGCGCGGCAGGCAAGGATCGCACGGGACTCGTCGTTGCCATGACTTTAGAGATCGCCGGAGTCACCCGTGATGCGGTGATCGCCGATTACCTCGTTTCACAGGTCAACAACCACCGGGTGAACGAGATGCTGTCTCGCTCACCGAGATACCGCGCTCATATGACCAAGGTTCACCCGGAGTTCTACGAGGTCCACGAATTCGCCATCACCGAATATCTCCAATCCCTGGATCGCGACTTCGGGGGTGTGCGCGGGTGGGCACAGAGTGCGGGAATCGGCGACGAATACATGGACAGGATCAGCGACCACCTGCGTGGATAGTGGAGGAAGAAGGATATGACGGGACTGAATCGGGAATGGATCCTTTCCTCACGTCCCTCGGGCTCGGCGAGACCCGAGGACTTCACGATGCGCGACACCGAAGTGCCTGACGCGGATTCTCTGTCACCGGGTCAGATCCTGGTGCGTCACAGTGTGTTCCTCCACGCGCCGACGATGCGAAACTGGATGGATGCCCCAGGGAACAACTACTACCCCTCGGTCGATCTGGGCGCACCGATGCTGGCGACGTCGGGCGGAGACGTCGTCGCCAGCGCCGATGAACGCTTTCCCGTAGGAATGAGGGTCACCACGATCGGCTTCTGGCAGGAATACAGCGTCATCGACGCCACGGTGATGCCGGTTCGTCCGGTACGCGACGACATGACCCTCGTCGAGGCGATGGGGCCGGTCGGCATGAATGCGCTCACCGCGTACATGGGCATGATCGAAGTCGGTCAAGCGAAGGAAGGGGAAACGGTCGTCGTCTCCGGTGCTGCTGGTTCGACGGGGTCGGTGGCCGGACAGATCGCCCGGATCCTGGGCTGCCGGGTCATCGGCATCGCGGGTTCGTCGCAGAAGTGCGGTTACCTCACCTCTGAGTTGGGCTTCGATGCTGCTATCGACTACCGAACCGAAGATGTTCGAGCACGCATGGCCGAGCTCGCCCCCGGTGGAATCGACGTCTTCTTCGACAACGTGGGCGGGGCGATCCTGCAGGCAGCGGTGGAGAACATCGCCAAGTTCGGTCGCATCGTGCTGTGCGGGCAAATCTCCGGGTATGACGCAAGCACTCCGGTCCCAGGGCCTTCGAACATGATGCGCCTGGTGTACGGAAGCGTTCGAATGCAGGGATTCCTCCTCGGCGACTATGAGGCGAAGATCCCGGCGGCACGCGACCAGCTGTGGGAATGGGTGGCCTCAGGACGGCTGCGCCATCGAGAGGACGTCAGGGAGGGCTTCGAGAACCTGCCGGCGACTTTCGGGGACCTGTCGCGAGGAGCCAACGAGGGCACGCTCCTCGTGGTGACCGACGAGGAGCGTGCTTTCCACCGGCCCACCGCCTAGTTTCGCCGTGATGGGCGAGGGCCTCTTCTTGCGGGCCTGCGGATCGGTCGCCATAGTGAGGACATGACGATCGCACCCGACGCCTGGGCCGTCATCGGCGCCGGGCCCCATGGCATCAGCGCGCTGAAGGCCCTACTCGAACGTGGCATCCCCGCCCATGGCTTCGAACGGGACACCGATCTCGGTGGCAACTGGAACTACCATGCCGAGAACTCCCGCGTATATGAGTCGACGCACCTGATCTCGACCAAGCCGTTCACCCAGTTCCCCGATTTCCCGATGCCCGACTCCTATCCGGATTATCCCTCGCACTGGCAGGTCCACGAATACTTCACCACCTATGCCGAGCACTTCGGCCTGCTCGACCACCTGTCGCTGTCGACCGAGGTGGTGCGCTGCGAGCCGGTCGGCCCGGATGCCAGCGACGGCTGGGATGTCACCGTTCTCGATCGCACGTCGGGCACGGAGTCCACGCATCGGTTCGCAGGCGTCGTCGTCGCCAATGGACACAACTGGTGGCCGAAGATCCCGAACTATCCGGGGCAGGAATCCTTTACCGGTGAGATCCGTCATTCCGCGCAATACAAGGGTGCCGATGTGCTGCGCGGCAAGCGTGTTCTCGTTGTGGGGGCCGGCAATACCGGCTGCGATATCGCGGTCGAAAGTGCCCAGAATGCGCGCTCGACGCTGCACTCGACACGTCGTGGTTATTACTACAACCCGAAGTACGCCTTCGGCCGTCCCAGTGATCAGACCGCGGATCTGCTGCTCGCGATGCGTCTGCCGCTTGCCTTGCGCCGCATCATGTTCAAGACGACCCTGCGACTGACCGTCGGTGACTTCACGAAATTCGGACTACCCAAGCCCGATCACGAGTTCTTCGAGACCCATCCGATCATCAACCAGCAGTTGGTCTATTACGTCGGCCACGGCGACATCATCCCGAAGCCGGACATCGAGCGCTTCGAAGGTGACACGGTGTACTTCACCGACGGCTCCAGTGCCGAGGTGGATCTCGTGGTGTTCGCCACGGGCTATCTCGCACACTTCCCGTTCCTGGATGACTCCTGGCTCAATCCCGACGGTGATCATCCGGTGCTGGCTCGCCAGATCTTCACCCCGGCTTTCGATTCCCTCGTCGTCAGCGGTCTCATCCAGCCCGACAGCGGCCAGTGGACCATCGCGCACTGGCAGGGCGTACTCATTGCGGCGTACGCCGAGGCGATGCGTGACGATCCGAGGGCAGCGCGAGCGTTCTACGACCAGATGATGGATCAGATCCAGGTGCGGTTCACCGGTGGTGCCGACTACAAGGAGTCGACACGGCACTACTACGAAATCGCTCATCAGGAATACCTGCGGGCCCTCGAAGCCGATCTGTCACGACTCGAGGGTGTCCCCGCATGAGCCGTGCCGGCTCATCGGTGAATGTCGATCCACGGCTGCGTAAGCCCACCACGGTGATGCGACTGTGGGACTGGTCGCTTCCCCCGCATGGTGTGCACCGCGAGGTTCTCTCGGCCGTGCCTGACGGCTGGGCTGATGAGCCGCGGGCCACCCGGACACCCCCGCTGCTGTTCATCCACGGGCTAGCGCACGGTGCCTGGTGCTTCGCGGAGAACTGGCTTCCGGCGGCTGCCGCCAAGGGATTCCCCGCCTATGCGCTGTCCCTTCGAGGACATGGTGGTTCGGGTGGATCGCGACAGCGGCGTCGCACTCTGATGCGGCACTATGTCCACGATGTGATGCAGACGATCACCGAACTGCCGCAACCTCCGGTCCTCGTCGGACACTCGATGGGTGCGATCATCGCGCAACTCGTCGCGGATCGGTATTCCCCGCGTGCTCTCGTTCTCCTCACTCCCGCACCGCTGCAGGGTGCGGGCGCCACGATGTTGGAGTTGGCACGTAGGAAGCCCATGGCGGCAGCGACCGTTGTCGCCGGTGGAACGCTGCCGATGCAAGCACCGCAACTGTTCACCGGACTCGATGATGCGACGGCAGATCACTACGTTTCGCGTCTTGTTCCCGAGTCTCCGTGGGTGCAGTACGAACTGCTGCGCCGGCGTCGCATCGGCCCCGTGCGCGCACCCGTCATGGTCGCGGGGACGAAGGCTGATCGTCTCGTTCGCGTGGCCGATATCGAGCGCACGGCAGCCGCGTACGGTGTCGATCCGGTGTGGCTGACGCGAGCCGACGGGCAGCCGCTCGGCCATGACGTCATGCTCGATACCGGATGGGATCGAGCACTCGATTCGGTGTTGGAGTTCGTTTCGGCGAACACGATGTCGCGTGGCTGACGATCTCACTGGGCCTGACGATTTCGCTGGACCGGACGATCTCACCCTGTGCCTGGCCGAATACGACGCGGGGCGGACTCCCGAACGGATCATCGAGAAGGCCGCGGTCAAGGCGACATTGGAACGCCTGACCGAGATCGCACCGGGCCACAGCGTCGAGGTGCGTGTTCCGCCCTACGCGGCGGTGCAGGTGGTCGAAGGCGTCCGCCACCGTCGGGGCACTCCACCGGCGCTCGTGGAATCGGATGCGCGGACGTGGCTGCTCCTCGCTGCCGGCCGCATGACGTGGGCGGATGCGCTCGCCAGCGGAGCGCTGCGGGCCAGCGGGGAACGCAGCGACCTGTCGGGCCACCTCCCTCTGTACTAATCGAGCGAGGCGAGCACCTCGGCGGTGCTGACCACGTCGGCGAATTCGCCATGCAGATTGGTCGCGGTCACCCGAGCAAGCTCCTCGGCGGGGATCGTGGTGCCATCAGGTGCAACGCGATCGAAGGTATGGGTGGCATCGAGGGCGAAGCGCACCCGATAACCCAGGTTGCCGGCCATCCGCGCGGTCGTTTCACAGCAGAAATTCGTCTGGACCCCACAGATCACCAGATCGTCGATCTCCTGTGATTCCAGCCAGAGTTCGAGGTCGGGCTCGCCATAGAACGCGGAGTTGACGCTCTTGGTGACGAACAGATCCGCTGGGCCGTCGACGAACCCGCGCAGTGCGTTGCCCGGTTGTCCGGGGGCGAGCGGTGAACCAGGCCGCTGTGAATCGTGTCGCACCAGCACCAGTGGCAGATGCGAGCCCCGCCAGGTGCCCACGAGTCGCGCGATATTGGCCTCGGCATCGGGGTTATTGCGTCTCCCCCAGCGAGGATCGTCGAAACCTGCTTGAACATCGATCACGATGAGCGCCGAACGTGGGGTGGCCATGACCTCAGGGTAGGCCTTCGGGTGGCCGGTCGGGCTTGACAGGAGGGCGGGCCCTGAGATTAGGTAAGGCGGTCCTAAGTTAGGCTTACCTATCCTGAGAAGAACGACATCCCCGGAAAGGAACCACGTGATCCGTACTTCCCGCATCGCGGCCATCTTGGCCACCTCGGCGTTGGCAGCCGGTGCCCTCACCGCCTGCGGTGGCTCCGGGGACGACTCGGCCACCCCCACCACGACCAACGGGGAGGGTGGTTCGTTCGTCGTGTACTCCGGCCGCTCGGAGTCCCTCGTCGGCCCGCTGTTCGAGCAGTTCACCGCCGAGACGGGGATCACCATCGAGGCCCGGTACGGCGACACGGCCGAACTCGCCGCACAGTTGGTCGAGGAGGGTGACCGCACCCCCGCCCAGGTGTATTTCGCCCAGGACGCCGGCGCACTCGGCGCCGTCGCCGCCGAGGGGCTGTTCGCACCGTTGCCCGCAGCTGTCGCCACCACAGTGCCGGTGAACTACCGGGCCGAGGATGGCACATGGACCGGTGTCACCGGCCGCGCGCGGGTGATCACCTATGACGCCCAGCAGGTGTCCGCCGATGAAGTCCCCGACAGCATCTTCGACCTCACCGATCCGAGGTGGAACGGACAGGTCGGGATCGCCCCGACGAACGGATCGTTCCAGGCCTTCGTCACCGCGATGCGGGTCGCTCAAGGTGACGATGTGACCCGTGACTGGTTGCAGGGGCTGGTCGACAACGATGTGCAGACCTTCGAGAAGAACGGCCTCATCCTCGACGCCGTGGACACCGGACAGGTGCAACTCGGGTTGATCAACCACTACTACTGGTATCAGAAGGCTGCCGAGGTCGGTAACGACGCCATGCGTGCGCAACTGCACTTCACCGCTCCTGGCGATCCCGGCGCGTTGGTGAACGTCGCCGGTGTCGGTGTCATGGCGAATGCGGCGGATAACGCACAGGCGGCAACCTTCGTCGAATGGCTGCTCAGCCCGGCAACACAGCAGTGGTTCGTGGAGAACACCTACGAGTATCCACTCGTGCCGGGAGTGGCTGCCGTTGATGGCGTGCCACCTCTGGACACCTTGCGTGGCCCCGACGCACCGCTGGCGGAACTGGCTGACCTGCCGGGCACCCTGACGATGTTGCAGGACGTCGGCCTGCTGTGAGTTCAACGGATTCGATCTCGGGATCGACGCTCGCAACCCCGGTACGCACCCGCGTACCGGGGTTCGTGCGTGTGCATGATCGGTCCCGGCCGTCTCGAGTCCTGCTCGCCTTCAGTGCCCTGACCGCAGCCGTTGCGGTCATCCCCCTGGTATATCTCGTGGTGCGCGTTATCGGCGCGGGCCCTGACCGCGTGATCGAGGTGCTGTGGCGAGCCCGCACCCTGGAAACGATCCTCACATCCGCAGCCTTCGTCTTCGTGGTCACGACCGCATGCTTGATCATTGGTATCACTGCCGCGTGGTTGATCACCCGAACGAATATCCCATTGCGCGGCTTGTGGCTCGTGCTGCTCGCACTCCCGCTGGCGATGCCGTCCTATGTCGCGGCGTATGCCTGGCTTGCGCAATTTCCGTGGATGAGCGGCTTTGCCGCCGCCGCGTTGATCATGATCCTGGTGTCGTTCCCATATGTCGCTTTGCCCACTGCCGCGGCTTTCCGCCTCGCTGATCCCGGCGTCGACGAGGTCGCACGTTCCCTGGGCCGTGGACCATTCCGCGCCTTCACCTCGGCGACATTCCCGCAGATTTGGCCTGCCGCCGCTGCGGGTGGACTGCTGGTCGCGCTGTACACACTGTCGGAATTCGGTGTCGTAGCGCTCATGCGCGTCGACACCTTCACCCGGGTGATCTATGCCTCCTACCGCGGCAGCTTCGATCGGGTGAGCGCGGCAGTGCTGGCGCTCGTCCTGGTCGCACTCGCTGCACTGCTCGTCTGGGCGGAGCGACGGGTGCGTGGTCGTCAGCAGCGTTGGCGGGTCGCCGCATCGGTGCAGCGCGATCATGTGCCGATGCAGCTACGCCGGGGCACGCGGGTCACCGCTATCTCCGGACTCATCGCACTCATCGTGCTGGCGCTCGGAGTCCCGATCGTGTCACTGATCGATCTGATGTTGCGCAGCACCGATCTGCGATTCGATCCCGCCGAACTATTCACAGCCACGGTGTCGTCAGCGGGGGTCTCGCTGCTCGGGGCGATCATCGCGGTCGCATTGGCCCTTCCGGTGGGCATCCTGGCGGCTCGCTATCGCACGCGCTCGGTGCGGGGGATCGAAACGGTGTCGTATGCCGGACACGCTCTCCCCGGTGTCGTCGTCGGTCTGTCGCTGGTGTTCTTGACGCTGGGTGTGCTGCCTTTCGCCTATCAAACGTTGTTCACCCTCGCTCTCGCCTACGCGGTGCTGTTCCTGCCGAAATCGATCGGTGCGACCCGCAGCGCGACGGCTGCCGTGCCTCCGGTTCTGGAAGACACCGCCCGCACCCTGGGCCGGGGCCCGGTGCGAGCGTGGTGGTCGACGACCGCACGGTTGACCGCACCGGGGGTGCTCGCCGGTGGACTCCTGGTTCTGCTCACCTCGATGAAGGAACTCCCCGCGACTCTCATGCTGCGACCGACCGGTCTGGACACCTTGGCCACGGAGTTGTGGAGTCGCACGGAGATCGCCGCCTATGGCCCGGCGGCGCCCTATGCACTCGCGCTCATCGCCCTCGCTGCGGTGCCGGCCTGGTTGCTGTCTCGCGCCATGGGGCCGGACGCGCGAGGCAGGCGCGGCACCCCGGATACCGTTGGGGCATGACCGACGTCGACGTGCGCGGCCTGCGGGCCGGCTATCCCGGCGTCGAGGTGTTGACCGGCATCGACCTGCACGTGCCCGCCGGTGCGTTGGCTGCCGTCCTCGGTGAAAGCGGGTCCGGGAAGACGACACTGCTGCGAGTACTCGCGGGATTCATCCGACCCACTGCGGGCACGGTGTCCTTCGGCGACCGCGAAGTGTGCGGCCCGGGGGTGTTCGTCCCGCCGGAGAAACGTCAGGTCGGGATCGTCCCGCAGGAGGGCGCGCTGTTCCCCCACCTCGACGTGCGCGGCAACATCGCCTTCGGCCTGCGCCGTGGCGCGCAGTCTCGCAAGCGGGTGGATGAGGTGCTCGAACTTGTCGGCTTGACCGGCCTTGCCGATGCCCGCCCGCAGGAACTCTCCGGTGGCCAACAGCAGCGTGTTGCACTCGCCCGCGCGCTGGCCCCGCAACCTCAGGTGGTTCTGCTCGACGAACCGTTCACTGCCCTTGATGCAGGGCTGCGCGCGCGGTTGCGCTCCGATGTTCGCGACGTGCTGAGCCAGGTGGGTGCCACGGCGATCCTGGTGACCCACGATCAGGAAGAGGCACTGTCGATGGCTGACATCGTCGCGGTGATGCGCGACGGTCGATTGGTGCAAACGGGTGCACCATATGAGATCTATGGCTCCCCGGTTGACCTATCGGTTGCTCGTTTCATCGGTGACGTGGTCGAGATGCCCGTGCTCGAGGAGTTGAGCGATGGTCGGGTGCGGTGCGGTCTGGGTGATCTGTCGATCTCGCAGACGATCACCGAAACCGATGAGGATGGATCTAAGGATGTCGTGGTGCTGCGACCCGAACAGTGCACGCTGTCGACGGTGGGTGCCACTTCGAACGGAGTAGCTGTGTCACCGGCGTCGACGGCGAATATCGGTCGGGTTCAGGCCACGAGCTATCACGGCCACGATGCCATGGTCACCGTGCGGATATCCGATGGCAGCGACATCGACGTCCGGGTCACCGGTGTGGCCCCTCCGCCGGTCGGAGAACAGGTCGCCATCGCCGTGACCGGTTCCGCCCGCCGCTTCCGCTCCACCCCACCCCACCACGTCTGAGTTACCTGAGTGGTCGCTAACTCGGTGAGTTAACGACCACTCAGGTAACTCAGACGAAGAAGTGGCGAAACTGAACAATATTCGTGTTTTATGGCAGGATGCGGCCGAGGTGCTGTAGGAGCACCGAATCGGTAACACGCAGGGGAGTAATGCATGTCGGAAATCAAGCGCGAGGCGAGAACAATCGAAGGCGACGTATCCGGCTGGTCGGTCTGGCGGATGGCCCGGCTGGTGACCACGCTGTTCGTGTTGATGGTGGCGGCGTACTACATCGTCGTGGCGTTCGACAACATCACCAATCCGGTGAACCCGAATGGCAGCAACTGGCCCTTCGTTCAGGGTGTGCTCAGCGGAGATGGTGTCCCCGCTGACAGCGGATTCCAATGGCGATTCATCGATGCGACGTGGTTCCAGGTGCTCGGCTACATCCTCATCATCACGGGCGAGACCATCACCGGGATCGTTCTGCTGATCGCGGGAATCCTGGGCTTACGCGCGGTCGCGTCGCCAACTCGTTGGGCTCATGCCCAGAAGTGGACCTATGTCGGTGGTTTCACCGGGCTTGCCGTGTTCTTCTTCGGTTTCATCACCGTCGGCGGCAACTGGTTCATCATGTACCTGAACTCCAAGTGGAACGGCTTGGAGCCGGCATTCCAGAACTCGGTGATGACGGTCAGCATGCTGATCCTCGTTACCGGAGTCCTCATCGGCACTCAACTGGTGGAGCAGAAGGCGGATCAGAAGTAGGCGGGTCAGCGGGCGGTGAGGCGGAAGATGCGCACCTCGCGGTCTGAGATGCGCTTTCGGTAGTCGGTGAAACCGAGATAGAACTCACTCGCCCGCGTCCATGCCTGTTCCCGTTCGCGAGTGTCGGTCACCGCATGTGCAATGGCGAGGGCGTTGTGACCACGCCACGACACCTCGCAGCGCGGCTCCGCTTCGAGATTGAAGACCCACGCGGGGGTTCTGGGCTGGGCGTAGTTGGTGCCCATGATGAAGATGTCGTCGGTGTCGGGGTCTGGAATCCCCGCTACCGGCATCGTGCGCGCCAAGCCGCTCTTCGCACCGGTAGTGGTCAGCATGATCACCGGAACCCCGGTCGCCAGATCCGGCACGGTGAGTCTTCCTTTGGTCCAGCGATACAGCGGCCGGTCGATGCGATAGAGCGTGCGCTGGAAGGTCCAACTACCGGCCTTAGTCTTCGCGGCTCGCTGCATCGCCATCTGTACGGAGTTGCCGCGGCGTGGGGCGAACCCCAACTCATGACACAGGCCACCGGATCCACTCATAGTCCGACACGCTAGTGCGTTGTTCGCCGAACAGTCGAGTGGAGTCCGGTGGCCTGTGCGGGAGTCATCCGGGAAGGTCACCCGAAGCCGATGGTTACACCAGCGGGGTCACCGTCGGTGTGCCCGAACCGATCGTGCAGAACCCGAAGTGGGTCACGGTGCCACCGGCGGGGATGCTGCCACCCCAGCTCGGTGCAGTGACGGACACGCTGCGCCCGTCGGCATCGGTGCTTCCGCTCCACGAAGAACTCATCGTGACGCCGACCGGCAAGGTGATGCGAGCGCCCCAGGTCGAGACCGCCGAGTCCGAGTTATTGGTGACGGCCAGGGTGTAGCACGCGCCGGTGCCCCAGTTCGAATCGGTGATGAGTCGAACATCCAGATCACCCGATGGTGCTGGTGCTGGTGCTGGTGCCGGTGCCGGTGCCGGTTCAGGTGACGGTGCGGGGGCGGGAGCCGGTGCGGTGCGCCTCGCGCAGTAGCCGAACGAGGTCGGGGAGTTGGCGGTCACCATGTGGTTCCACGCTGCGCCCTCGACGCTCACGCTGCCATCGGGCTGGGTCTTGACGGTGCCGTTCCACAGACTGGACACCTCGATGCCCTCAGGCAAATCGATGCGCCAGTGCTTATCGGTGGACGACTGCGTGGTGACATCGACGGTGGCGCAGTATCCCGATCCCCAGTCGGAGGAGATCGTGGTCGTTGCCATGACACCCTCGGTCATTCCGCCGTGGCCGTGACCGTCACCGTGACCGGACCCGTGTCCATCACCGTGACCGGGCATCGGCATCGGAGCGGGTTCCGGTGCAGGAGCCGGGGCAGGTTCAGGTGCAGGAGCCGGCGCGGGAACCGGTGCAGGCTCGGGCTGCGGGTCGGGTAGCGGAGCCGGCTGCGCGGCACCATCGGAATCGATGGTCACATCGGAGCAGGCATAGAACGCCTCGGGCGAATCACTGCGCTGCCACACGGTGTAGAGGATGTGGCGGCCATCGCGTTCGGGTAATGCCATGCGCATGGTCGTGGTGGCCTCGCGACCCTTCGGGCCGGAATCGAAGACCAGGTCGAGGTCATCCCATGCCAGCGGTTGGGTCGCGTCGAAGTTCTCATCGGTCAGATAGACGCGGAAGTACTCGGTGGCGTGCGGAGCACTCGACGTCCAGGTGAGGGTGTACAAACCGTCGGCATCGGGGGTGAGGTTCGTGGCCTTCCAGTCCAGCGACGGAATATCGAAGGCGGCGTACTTCGACCGACCCGCACTGCACAACTGCCCATCGGGGATCAGCGATCGGTGGGCGCCGGCGACAGCACCCTGGTTGATCTCATTCCAGTCGTAGAGCGCCTGGGCGTTGGTCTCCCAGGCGTTCTCGCACATCGGTGATGTGCGGTCGCCATAGAAGCATTCCCAGATTCGCGAACCAGGATCGGACATGGTGCCGTGGGCCAGGGCGGCAGGGGCGGTAACCGCTGCGGCCGTGATCCCGGTGAGCCCTGCGGCGATCGTGGCGCCAGCCAGGGCGAGGGAGCGGGTGCGTTTCACGCTATTCCTCCGGTGCTGAAGATGGGTTGATGATGGGTGGACGGTGTCTGCAGTAGGACATCTGTGGTGCTGGTTGCACACCGAGGAGACCTCACCGCTGCCTGAGGTGCCGGTAGGCCAGCCAGCGACGAGGTGTTCGCCGGTAATGAGGATGGGACGACGACCAGTCCGTGATCGTTCCGTGATGGAGGAGGAAATTTCCTCATCGGCGTGTCCCGCCGGTGTGACAGGATGACCGAAGCTGGCCGAGAAAGGGGAGTGCAGATGGCCGAACAGCCGTGTGCGACGACATTGCTGGCTGCTCCGATGGACCGGGTTGAGGCGGAGGATCTGGCCCGCCTGCTCAAAGCCATCGCCGATCCTGCGCGGCTTCAGGTGATGTCCCTCCTGCGCTCAGCGGAATCCGGTGAGGCGTGCGTGTGCGATCTGACCTCGCCACTGGGGTTGTCCCAGTCGACGGTCAGTCACCATCTGAAGATCCTGGCTGACGCCGGGCTCGTGCGCCGGGAACGGCGGGGAACCTGGTCGTATTACTCGCTACTGCCCGAGGGCATGAATCGAATCAGCGACCTGCTGACCTAACGGGCTGGTGTAGCCGCTGAAATATCGGGCCGACTTCCGGATCGTCTCTCGAATCACTACCGGATCGACTTCCGGATCGACTTCCGGATCGACCATGGCATCGACGATCGGATCAACTACGGGATGCGCTATCGGATCCACTCATCGGGCGAGGAACCCCCCATCGACGGCGAGCTCGCAGCCGGTGACGAACGACGCGTCGTCGCTGGCGAGGTACGCCACGGCAGCGGCGATCTCCTCCGGCCGGCCCAGCCGTCCCATGGGTGTCAGGTCGATCATCGTCTTCTCGAAGTCCGTGCCGCGCACCGAATCCAGGATCGGGGTGTCGATGAACCCCGGATGGATCGAATTCACACGCACTCCCTGCTGCGCCCACAGCAGTGCGACGTTCTTGGTGAGGGTGCGCACCGCACCCTTGGCTGCGTGATACGCCGGTGATGTGCCGAAACCTCCGGAGATACCGAAGATCGAGGAGATGTTGATGATCGAGCCGTGGCCCGAGGCCTTCAGATGCGGTGCGGCGAGTTTCATACCGAGGAAGATGCTGGTTTGATCGATCGCGATGGTGCGATCCCAATCCTCGATCGTGGTCTGCTCGATATCGTCGATGTCACCCATCCCGGCGTTGTTCACCAGGATGTCGAGCCGACCGAACTGCTCTATGACAGTGTCGATAACCCGTTGCCAATCCTCGGCTTCCGCCACGTCGTGATGAAGCGCAAGAACCTGTGCGCCCTGCTCGGCCAAGGTCGTCGCCACGGTGGTGCAGGCTTCGTCGTTGATATCGGTGAGGACGACGTATGCGCCCTCGTTAGCGAGGCGATGTGCGGTGGCGGCACCGATGCCGCTGCCGGCTCCGGTGACGATGGCAACTCGACCGGGAAGTCGCTGCATGGGAATCCTCTCGACGCCTGGCGCGGGAATCACGCGCACACGACGCTAGAGGGAGGCGTGCGACGACGGTAGGGACGTTGGTCCGGCATTGACCGGTCGAATGGACCGCGAGGCTACGCGACAGAAGAATGCTTGCCAGGAAGCCGCCGGGGTAACACATGCTCGCTAATGGGTCGCTGAAGGTGCAAACGCTGGCTAAGCGGCCGCCACTAACCCAGCGTTTGCTGTCTCAGCGACCCATTAGCGAGCGTGTGTGTGCGGGGGAGTCCGGTGCCGGCCTAGCGGCAGGTGCAGCGTCGCTCGGGAGCGACCTGGGACATAACGTCATCGACGTGGGCGCCGCAACCGGCCCAGGTGACCTTGCCGCAGGAATGGCAGGGGGCGGGACTGCACATGGGTGACTCCTTCAAGACGGTCGTGTGCCGGATGGGTGACGGTCCGGTCGGCGAATGATCGGATGACGGAAACTATACCCCCGGGGGTATTTGTTGGCAAGTGGAGGCCTCCTGAACCAGTCCGGTGTCGTCCGAGCCGATGTCTCAAGGATCGAGTTGATGCCGCTCTGCCGGTTCGCGTCACGCTGCCGCAGGGATCGAGCGGATGCCGCCCGGATCGAGTTGATGCCGCTCTGCGGGTTTGCGTCACGCTGCCGCAGGGATCGAGCGGATGTCGCCCGGATCGAGTTGATGCCGCTCTGCGGGTTTGCGTCACGCTGCCGCAGTAGACGCCGGCCAAATGGTCGCTGTGCTCGCAGATGCCGGCTAATCGGCGGCCCATTAGCCAGCGTCTGCCCTCTCAGCGGCCCTTTACCGAGCGTCTGCCCCGACACCCCCTTTCCCGTCTGAGTTACCTGTGTGGTCGTTAACTGCCAGAGTTAACGACCACACAGGTAACTCAGACGAGAA
>CAJXYI010000009.1 GCA_913063435.1 uncultured Actinomycetales bacterium
GGCGCGGTGGTAAAGGAATTGAATGGCACAACCGGCAGGCGCATCGTACGCGGCATATTGGGCGGACTGTTCAAGGGGCGCTGAGGGGTAGGAGAGCGCGCAAGGCGTTTCGAAACGCCTTACCCCCGGCCGCCTACGGCGCGCCATTACCCTATGCCATAGGTTTATAACGCCTTGAGGTCGTCCAACAGGGCAGATGACATGCGCCGCGCGCGACGAATGCGCGAGTCGGACAGGGCCGGGGTTTCAACCCGGATCAGCGCCTCGACCCCCAGCATGAAGGGCATGATCACCTGTCGTTCGGTGGTGCTCATCCCAAATTCATCGGCAAAGGCGTTCAGCCCCACCCGGTCAACACCCAGATACCGCTGCCCCGACGGAATCAAGCCACGCCGCCCCATATGCATCAGGAAGCGCGCGATATCCTTGTAAATCGGCGTGCGTGCCGATCCGCCCGTATCGATTCCGGTCAACCGGTCCTTATGGGCAATCAGGTTATTGGGGTGATAATCACCATGGCTGATCGCGACGCGCCATTCGATGTCCTCCATGCGCTCGGCCAAGCGTTCAAGCTGTTGAAGAATATCCATCTCCAGTGATTTCAAGGCCGCAAAGGGCTGCTTGCCTGCGCCGCGTGCCGCGCGGTGCAACCATCCGGCAGGACCGGAAGGTCGCCAGCTTTCCGTGCTTTCGGTGTAGCGCCGCAGCCATTTAGCCGCCGGACCCAGCCATTTTTCACGCTCCTGTGGCGCAGCCTTCCATAGCAGTTGCAGCAAGGGCGTGCCCGGTACGTGTTCGACGGCGAGTATCCCGTGTTCAGCTGAATGATACAGCGGTTCGCTAACCCGGAAGCGGCCGGTCTTCATCTCGGGCCAGATCCGTTGTAGTTCGTTCCATTCGCGGCTGGCCGCGGCCTCTTGTCCTGTCAGGAAAATGCGCCAAATGCAGGCCCGTCCGCCGACATTACCCCGGCAAATGGCCCTTTGGCCGGGGACTAATCGCAAAAGGTCATCCAGATCGGCCCCATGCAGCGCCGGATCGTCGTGTCGGGCCGCCTCAAAGCGTTCCGTCACCCCCATAAGGGCGTCGAAGTCGGGCAGGTTTGACGGCACGCGCGATTTTGTCATGTCCTGACAATCCAGTAGCCCCGCAACCGCGTCAACCGAATTGAACCCGCCCATTAGCCCGGATAAGGTAAGCGCACATTCCTTAAGCTGACAGGGCGCGCCAATGACCGAGACTGACGTAAACGAAATGTCCTTCGAACAAGCGATGAAAGAGCTGGAACAGGTGGTGGGCCAGCTGGAGCGCGGTGATGTGGCGTTGGAGGATTCGATCGCGTTGTATGAACGCGGTGCCAAGCTTAAAAAACGCTGCGAGGCGAAACTGAAAGAGGCCGAGGAAAAAGTTGCGGCCATTACGCTGGACGGGGATGGCACGCCCACAGGCACCACGCCGGTTGACGCAGGATAAAGTGCGCACATGGCGAATGTGACAGCGGTGCCGGCGGATGCCGAACCAGATGATCTTACGCTGCGGGATTTCAAAACCGCCCTGACGCGCGCGCAATCCCTGACGGCCTCTGCAAAACTGGATGTTTTGGCGCAGGGTGATGACGATCTGGCACAAGCCATGCGCTATGGGCTGTCGGGCGGCAAGGCCCTGCGCGGGTTTCTGGTGCTGGAATCGGCGCGTATGAATGGCGTGTCAGCCGATGCCGCCCTTATGCCCGCCTTGGCGATTGAATGCATTCATGCCTATTCGCTGATCCATGATGACCTGCCTTGCATGGATGATGATGATCTGCGCCGGGGCCAACCGACCGTACATCGCAAGTGGAACGAGCATACAGCCGTGTTGGCCGGGGATGCGTTGCAAACATTAGCGTTTGAGCTTTTGGCACGGCCCGAGGGTGCCGGTCCCGCGATACAGGTTGAACTGGTCCGCAGCCTTGCCATTGCGGCCGGGCACAGTGGCATGGTTGGTGGGCAGATGATGGATATCGCCGCCGAAACCCGTGACACACCCTATAGCCTTGATCAGATCAAACAGGTTCAACACGGAAAAACCGGCGCTTTGATCCGGTGGTCGGCCACCGCAGGCGCGGTTCTGGCTCACCCGATTCCAGTCCTCCCCCTGGGCCTGGAAGATGTAGCGGTCGAGCACGATCTGATCCGGCTGCTCACCGACTGCTGCGAGCACCACCGCCCAGCCACCCACGCAGGTGTAGTCCTGCAGGAACTGAACCGGTGGATCCGCAGGATCGCGCAATCCGGTGATGATCTGGGTGAATTGCGCGCTTCCGCAGATCGCATCGGGAGTCGGCGTCGGAGTCGGCGACGGTGTCGGCTCCGGGCGCGCGATACCGACGGTGATCACGACGATCGAGTCGAGGGCCAGTTCGGTTCCCGCCGGCGGGTCCTGGCGCAGCACCACACCGACTCGGTCGCTTTCCTCCTCCTGCTCTTGAACTCGGAATCCTTCATTACGCAGCGTGGCCCGCGCCTCGGCAGTGGTCAGCCCCACCACATCGGGCACGCCCAGTTGGCCGTTCGACACGACGAGATCCACCAGTGAACCCGGCGCCACCTGCTCGCCGGCGCTGGGGGTCTGTCCGATGACTTCCCCGACCGGCTTCGACGATGCAGACTGCGTCACCTCACCGGGTCGCAGTCCCAACGCGATCAATGAGTTCACCGCTTCGGTTTCACTCAACGTCAGCACGTCAGGCACCACCGGGTTCGCATCCCCGGCTACGACCAGGTTGACCGGGCTCCCCGGGGCGAGTTGGGATCCCGCCGGCGGATTCTGCGACAGCACCAGACCCGTCTCGACATCCGAGGGCTCGAGGGTGATCTCTCCGATCTGCAGGCCCTGACCCTCGAGTGCGACGGTCGCCTCTTGCACGGTGAAGCCGACCACGCTCGTCGACACCACCGACGTCGGAGCCTCCTCACCCGTTCGGCTGGTGACCAGCCAGGTCAAACCCGCCGCCACCAGGCCCACCACGACGACGATGACGATCCAGATCGGCGTTGACAGCGGACTGCCCGCTGCAGCGGAGTCTGCATCGTCGGTCGGTTGGGATGCGGGTGGCTGTGGAGTTGTCATGTCGACACCTTATGGGAAGCCCCGGTCGCGAAGCACCGTGGCGAGTCGATGGTGAGCAGGGTGTCGACCCCGATACATCCCACCGATCACGACATCCGCGGCAAGATCACGGCAGACGAGGACAAGCAGGCGAAATCACCTGCGCCCATGGGAAAAATTCCCGAAAAATCCAATCAGGGCATTGACTGTCAGATTCGTACTGGTGTACGATTTTGGCATGACTGCGGACACCGCCGAGGTGCGCTCCCGATTCGACGAGATCGTCGCGGACATGCTGTGGCACTACCGACCGAAAACCGAGACCACCGCCGAACTACTCGGCCGGCTCCTCGCGGTCACCCCGGGGATAGAGTTGATGCGCGAACTACGCGCCATCAAGCCCGATGACCTCGAACCCGATCAACGCCTGATCCACGCCCACCTGTGGGAACGCTGCGTCGCCTGGGTCACCGACCAGGCCGCAGCATCCGCCGCAGGATTCATCGACGCCCTGACCGACCCACCCGAGGAACGCATCATCACGCGAAACGGGGTCGACATCGCAGACCAGATCAGTCTCGACGAAGTTGCCATCACCACCGGACTATCCCCAACCAAAGCCTCCTGGCGGATCCTCACCGGCCGCGCCCTCCGCCCCGACGGCCCACTGGCCGCCACCGGTGACGCGCTACGTGCTGGGCGGATCTCCTTCGACGTCGCCGCGGCGTTCGTCGAAGCCACCCTCACCCTCACCGACGACCAAGCAACCGCCGTCCAAGGTCGGGTCCTGCCCCGTGCCATCTCCGTGATCCATCCCGACACCGGCGCCGGGTGCTGGCGCAGCCGCGCTTGGGCCGTCCGCGAACTTCGCCGTGCGATCCTGGCCATCGATCCCGATGCGGCTGCGAAACGCCGCGAGGAAGCCCACCGCCGCCGCGGAGTGTCGATCTCCTTCGACCACCCCAACGCGATGGCATGGATCAACGCCTACCTGCCCGCCCACGAAGCCATGGTCGTCTACGACACCCTCACCGCCATGGCCACCATCCTGCGTGACAGTGACAGCAACACCGGCAGCGACTCTCACGCCGACGCTGACGCTGCCGGCCGCCCTCGCGGGTGGGACACCGCCCGCGCCGATGCCCTTCTCGCCGCTATCCACGCCGCAGCCAACACCCTTACCCAGACCGGCACGCTGCCCAGCGTGCACGGCAAATCCCGTATCGACGTCGGTGTGCTGATCGACCTACCCACCCTGCTTCACCTCGCCGATCACCCCGGCGAGATCCTCGGCTACGGAGCTATCGACGCTGACTACGCCCGACAACTTGCCGGTCAGGGCGACACGTGGCGGCGCTGGACCCTCGAACCGATCACCGGGCACCTCCTCGATCTCGGCCGCACGAGATACAAACCCACCCAGAAACTCCGCGACTACATCCTGGCCGCCTACCCGGAATGTTCCAAACCTGAATGCCACCGCCACAACACGCGATTCGACATTGACCACGCCGTCGAATGGCACGACGACGGGCCCACCAGTGCCGCCAATCTGCACACCCTGTGCTGGCAAGACCACCTCGCCAAAACCAATGGGCACACCCGGGTACGCATCAACGCCGACGGCACTGTCACGCACACCACCCGCCACGGACTCACCCGAACCAGCGAGCACTACTGGCGCACCTACGTCGACAACCTCACCAGTGGACGCACCGCACCGACCACGGCATCAACCAGCGAACACGACGAACCACCACCGTTCTAGATTCACGCCCGCAGAATCGTCACCGCGAGATCCGCCCCTGCCCGCATCCGACGTCGAGGATCAGGCTTCCCGGTGCGACGAGCGCATCGACGAGGCGTGCCTCACCCTCGACATCCCTGTCTTCTCTCACCATCTCGCGAAAATGGTCGGCATGCCGCTGCGAATGCCCGTCGTCGGTTTCGGTGAACCATCGGGGTGTCTTCCGGGAGTCACCCATGATGGGGTGGTACCTCGCGCAAGTAGTCGTCATCCTCATAGGGGTCCACACCCTCATCGGAGGTGATCTCCGGAAGCAATGGCTGATCGGACGGCGAGGACTCCACGACATCAGGCTAGCGTTGGACCCATGCGGATCGTGTTGCTCGGAGCCACCGGGTTCACCGGGCGCCTCACAGCCGAGGCGATGGTGCGCGCCGGGATGGCGCCTGTCCTCGCCAGTCGCCGCCACGATGCGGTCGCCCGACTCGCTGATCGGCTCGCACCGCTGGCCCCCAGTGCCGACACTGAACCGACGATCGCGGTCGCCGATGCCGATGATCCCTCCACCGTCCGCCGATTGATCCAGTCCGGCGAAGACATCCTCGTCACCACTGTCGGTCCCTTCATGGAATACGGACACGCTGCCGTCGAAGCCGCCGTTGATGCTGGTGCCGGGTATCTGGACTCCACCGGAGAACCACCGTTCATCAGGGAGGTCTTCGAGGTCTACGGACCGCAGGCTGAGAAGACCGGGGCCCGGCTGCTGCCTGCATTCGGCTACGACTACGTGCCCGGCAACCTCGCCGGAGCGCTGGCACTGACGCACGCACGCGATGCCGGCACACCGGCGTCACGCGTGGACATCGGATATTTCGTGGAGGGAGATTTCGCTATCTCTTCCGGCACCCGGGCGAGTGCAGCCGGAGTGTTGCTCGCACCGTCCTACGCCTGGCGCAACGGCGTGCTCGCCACCGTGCGGTCCGGATCAGGCGGCACGCGCACCTTCGACGTCGGGCGGGATCGACAGTGGAGCGCGATGCCGGTCGCCGGCAGTGAACACCTCGCCTTGCCGCGCCTCGACTTTGAACTCAGCGACGTCGGAGTGTGGTTGGGCTGGGCTGGCAAATGGACACCGGTCGCGGCCGCAGCAGGCAGTGCCCTCGGCGCACTCGCGACACTCCCCGGAATGGAATCAGCGCTCGGTGGTCTGCGCCGACGCGCTGCACGCACCACAGGAAAAGGCCCCGATGCGCGCAAGCGATCCAATGCTCGCAGCCTCGTCGTCGCCGATGCCAGTGACATCGTCGGGCGACCGGTGGCCAGTGTCCGCATGGTCGGCCCGACGCCCTATGACCTCACCGCTGAGTTGCTGGCATGGGGGGCGGTCACTCTCGCCACCAGCGATGTCGCCCCTGGCGCACATGGGCCCGTTGATGCCTTCGGCCTCGACACCCTCGAGCGTGGCTGCGCCGATATGGGTCTCATCGCCGTCACATGAGTGCCGTCGCATGATGATCTTGGAAGAACCCGAGTGGCGTGAACGTGCAGCGAGTCACGAATCCCAAGTGGATGCCTGGATCAACCCCCACCTCGATCGTCGCCGACGCGGTATCGCGCATCCGGTGTGGGACTTCATGTTCGACTACTACACTCTCAGCCCCGCAAAGCTACGCCGATGGCATCCTGGCGCAGGAGTGCTACTCAACGGTGATGTTAGGGAATTCGCACGGATGCGTGGATATGTCGTCGATGAATCCGGCGCACGAATCGACGAATCGGCGATTGACGCACGCGTCATCGAATCCACTGTGGCGCTCCTTCAGGCGACAGCGCAGCGCGATGCTGCCTTCGGTTGCTTCGGTCGGCACGAATGGGCGATGGTGTATCGGCTGGCACAGGATGATGTTCGGCACTCTTCATGGCCACTTCGCCTCGACCCTGACAGCATCGCCGAGGTGGTGGAGTCCGCTCCGCTGCGGTGCACGCACTTCGATGCCTTCCGTTTCTACACCGCTGCCGCTGCTCCGTTGAACACGATCCAGCCGACACGGGCGACGCAGATCGAGCTCGAACAGCCCGGTTGCCTACACGCCACCATGGATCTGTACAAGTGGGCCTATCGGACCTATCCGGTGCTCGGAGCCGACATCGTCGCCGATGCATTCGCGCTTGCCAGGGATGTTCGCGCAGTGGATATGCAAGCCTCGCCCTATGACCTTGCCGATCTCGGTTTCGCACCGATCAGGATCGAAACGGCTGACGGGCGAAGCGAGTATGTGCAGCGGCAGCGCGATTTCGCCGAACGCGGCCAAGAATTGCGCTATCGCATTATCGACGTTCTCAAGGCACAAGCAGGCGTGCATCCACTCCCAGCGCCATGACATTCAGCATGGCTCGCCGATCCAAAGTGACCAGCTGACATGCGTTATCCGCAGCGGTCACGCCAATCAATACGTCGTAGATCGATCCGCCGGTGATCCCCGCGTTCGAGCAACGCGCAGGAAGGGCCGCTATCGACTCCTGCGACGGGAGGATGAGCCGCTGCTCCCACTCCAGGGCTAGGTATTGAGCAACTACCTGCGCCGGCGCCCGGAACGGATCAGGCATCCGAGTGAGAACCGAATAGACCTCAAGTGCTGCATGGATCGGTAATAGGGGTTTGCTCTCGCAGATTCCACGCGCCACTGAGTGGAACTCGTGCCAGGTCGAGAACGCTGCAACAACAACGCTGGTGTCCGCCGCAACGCGAGGATCGACCACGTGACCGGGTCCCGTGGTCAACGGCGCTGGGATTCGATGATGCGACGTACCTGCGAGTTGGTTAGGGTCGGCAGCTCCGTTTCGGTGCGAGCGACCCACTGACCATCGCGCTCCTCCAACCGCATCGGGGTCGCCACCGGTGCGATCTCCAAGCGACCATCCACCTCGTGGAGTTCGACCTCGGCGCCAGCGACCAGCCCGAGGCGCTCCCGGACGTCCTTGGGGACCACGACCCGGCCACCCTGGTCGATGGTTGCGCGCATGGTTTCACCATACCATTCTTCTGAGCTCACCGCCCGCCGCGGAACGGCGGGCACGAATAGCACGATCAGCTGCCTCGCTGATGTTGGCGAGCACCGCTGTCGCGAACCGCTCGACGCGCTCATCGGCATAGTGCCAGTCAGAAGTGTCAGGTTGGGGGTCATCGAGCCACTGCAGGGCGAGCACATCGGAATCCGCACGCAGCAGCGGCAGGAACGCGGCATAGGCGAGACCGAGATCGAACAGTCCCGCACCGACCATCGCGACCGCTGGCTGCCCGGTGGGGAGTCGCACCTCGATGTATTTCGCCCCTGACCGTCGAGCCCGATCGAGGCTGGCATCCACGTCATCGATCAGATCCGCGCCCACCACCGTGATCTCGACGACGGCTGATGCATTCGTCGCGTCATAGGTGGTTGCGCTCACCGTTTCGGCGGGGATCCCGGCGGCCGGACCCGGCGCGCTGATCGGACGCTGCCAATTCGTTTCAGCCAATACATCGGTCAGGATCGCTCGGTAGGCATCCGGCACGTACACGGGTGCAGCGGGCAGCTCGCGCAGAGCGGCATAGGCGACGGTGAGGCTGGAGCGATGATCCTGCAGGCCATCGGTGATCCCGGTTTGGGCGATGGCACGACCGCAGTTCACGCGCAGGCCCACCATCGTGGCGCCCTCCTTCAGCGCGATCCCCTGCGTTGCCGGATGGGTGAGCACGGGTTCGCGGAACCGTCCGATCACTCCCATGTCCGTCAGCAGCACCAGGAGTCGCTGGCCTAACTGATCGGCAAGACCGCGGTGTCGAAACCTCGGATCGGTGGCCGTAGTTCCGGATTCGACGACGAAGGGGCCGTAGCGCACGGCACCCCAGTGCGCCACCATCTGCCCATCGGGGGCGAATGCGGCTTCACCAATGCGCGAACCATCGTCGATCTGCGCTGCTATGCGGTCGGGGAAATAGATATCGGTGTTCGGATAACTCCAGCCGTAGCAGCGGTACATCAAGGTCGTCAGCCCCGCAGCATCCGCAGGTGTCAATTCCCGAATAGTCGTCTCAACCGTGCTGGCTGGTGCATGCGCATCGATGACCTCCTCGTCGCTGTGATCGAAGACGCGAGAATGGGATTGCAGCGCCATCCGAACGACGGTGACATTCGCGTGGCCGTCGGTGCTGACACTCGAACCGGTGATGATGCCCAAATTGATGAGCGGATGCAGAGTCGACGGTTCCGTCTGAATCGGGGCTCCCCCGTCACGCATACTGAGCACAGCCTCGGTGCCAACCGAATCGATCCTCAGCGTGACATCACCTTCGTCGACACCGGTCACACTGCGAGATCGAATATCGTCGACGAGAAGTCGCACGGTCAATGCACAACCGTCTCCGTCACCGCCGAGTCTCTCAACCGTCATGCGTGCTGCTGCCGCAAGTGCGGCCGAACCGATGTCGTCGGGAGGAGCGGTGATGGTGATCACGGGTGCGGCACTCCCCGGGCGTCGAGTTCGGTCAAGATCTCGGCGTAGCGCTCATCGATGCGACGAGCCGTATCGTCGTCATAATCCTTGCGCCAACGGCCGACGTGCGCCTGCGTGGCGACGACGGTTTCATCGAACCAATCGCGCATCCGCTGGTCATCCTCGAGCTCGAGGAAGTCGAGTAATTCACCGAGGGCCTCGCTGCGTCGGGTAGCGGCCAACTGCTCGAGATCGACCCGCATGACCCGGCCCTGTGGGGCGCGTTGCTCGGCTTCGTGAGCTTCGACCATCCGATCGCGCCACTCGGTCAGTCCGGCGAACACCTCATCCGGTCCGAACGGCTTGGCCACGAACGATGCGGCGACATCACGGCCATCGCGCATCATGTGCACGACCCGACCTTCGGGGAACAACGCAAGCACGCGGTCCGCCGCACGGGCGTTCGCCGGTGTCGTATCCACCCAGCGACCCTCCGGGTTGCGTCGGACCCGTGAGGACGTGACGGTCTCGGCGAACTGTCGCGATGCAGCGAATGGATCGTGAGCGAACTGTGCGATGTAGTCGTCGAGCAGCGCTCGCATCTCGTCCTTCGTGACCCGGCGATGCAGCCCCGAGACCGCACCCGAGGGCTTGACCCGCTCGAACCAGTGGGCGAAGACGTTATGGGCCACCGTCTCGGGGGTGCACAACCGGGCATAGGCGTCAGCGAGCCCACCGGCTGAGGCGATGAACCGCAACTCCCGGGGATTGGTGGACCCGACATCGCGGTGATGACCGATCAGCCGACCAGCGATCGTGGTCCCGCTGCGTCCGGTGCCCCCCACGAAGATCGGGTTGTTCGGCGCTGTACGGATCACCAGGGACACACCCCCGAGCCTAACCAGCCAGGGGCCTGGCCAGCCCGAATCCGACCCGGCACTAGACAACCTGTCCGGATGTCCGTACATTTGCCCTCGTGACTTCCCAGGCCGCTCTCGGGGCCCGCCGCCCCGATCGATCCAGTCCCGTCCCGCTCTGGGCCCAGGTGTGCGATGACCTGCGGCGCCGGATCACCGCCGGGGAGTTCGAGGCCGGCTTCCCGGGCGAATTGAGTTTGACCGAGGCCTACGAGGTCAGCCGACACACGATCCGCGAGGCCATGCGCGTGCTGCGCGAGGAAGGGGTCATTCGGCGCGAGCGCGGCCGCGGCACGACCCTCGAACGTCGCCGCATCGCCGCGAGCATGGGCACCCTGTATTCACTGTTCGACACGATGACGGAACAGGGTCTCGATCAGGCCAGCGAGGTTCGCCGTCTCGCCCGCACCGTCAACGCAGTCGTCGCCACGAAGTTGGAAGTCCCGGCCGACACCGAACTGATCGTCATCGAACGCGTGCGCTTCGCTGACAACGAACCCCTCGCTCTGGACACCTCATGGTTACCGTCGAGCATCGCCGCACCGCTTCTCGATGTCGACTTCACCGCCACCGGTTTGTACGCCGAACTCACGCGGCGCTGTGGTGTCACAGTCGACTCAGGCTCCGAGCGCATCACCGCTTTGATCGCGCCACGCCACATCGGCGAACTACTCGACGTGTCGAGTCAGACCGCGGTGCTCGCCATCGAACGCCTAGCCCGCAGCGGTGCGACCGCTGTGGAATGGCGTGAGACCTACATCCGTGGTGACCGCTTCGCCCTCGATGTGAGTTGGACACCGCAGTCCTCCCTGCTCACCGCCACCACCGAAAAAGAGGTTCTCGCATGGCAATCTTGACCGTCGTCGCCGCCATCCTCGCCGTGTTCATCGGCATGGCTGTCGGATTGCTCGGTGGAGGTGGGTCGATTCTCACCACACCCCTGCTCGTGTATGTCGTAGGTTTCGATCCGAAGGCGGCCATCACCGCAAGCTTGTTCGTCGTCGCGATCACCTCCGTCTTCGGCCTCATCAGTCATGCTCGCGCCGGACGCGTGGTGTGGAAGACAGGTGTGCTGTTCGGCATCGCCGGCATGGTCGGTGCCTTCATCGGTGGTCAGATCGGTGCTCGCCTCCCCGGCGCACTCCTGCTCATCGCGTTCGCCGTGATGATGGGCGTGACTGCCGTGGCCATGATCCGCGGACGCAAGCAGGTCGCCGCGAAATCCCACGGTGGGCGCCCGATCGTACGCATCCTGATCGACGGATTGGTCGTCGGCTTGGTGACCGGCTTGGTCGGGGCTGGCGGCGGCTTCCTCGTCGTGCCCGCGCTCGTCCTGCTCGGTGGCCTCTCCATGCCGAACGCGGTGGCCACCTCCCTGCTCGTCGTCGCGATGAAATCCGTCGCTGGATTCTTCGGCTATGCCGTGTCCTTCGGCGGTGGATCGTTGATCGCCTGGAATTCCGAGATCGACCTGGACTGGCCGATCATCCTGATCGTGACCGCTGCTGCCATCACCGGTGCTGTAGTGGGAAGTCGACTCGTGGGCAAGATCCACCCGGATCTGTTGCGCAAGATCTTCGGCTGGTTCGTCCTCCTGATGGCGGTCTTCATCCTGGTCCAGGAAGTCGGTGTGACCGTCTTCGAATTCGCCCAGAGTGGTCCACTGCAGGCCATCGAGGTGATCGTCGGCATCATCGTGATCATCGCCGCGTTCACCTGGATCATCCGGCGGCCCGTGCAGGTCGAGGTCGCGAACTTCACCGAGCCTACGGCCGACGACAACTCCCCGGCTCCGCCGAAGACCTAGTCACCACGCGTCCTCATGGCATCTTCGCTGAGAGGTGCGCATCGCCGTCCAGGCAGCGAACGGAGTGGTCATCGAATCACCCGTGGCTCGGCGCTGACGGGAAGTCGTATGCGTTCGAAGGCTGGGCGATAGCGCAACGGCTGTCGCACCAACGCCTCCCAGTCGGTCGAACCGCGGCTATATGAGATCACGACACTGCCAGGAACTTCGAAGAGATCGGGATGGGCGAGGACGAGGTAGGTCAGTGCGCCGTCGAATCCTTCGGCGGGTAGCGACATCACCGCCGGATGCGCGGTGTAAGGGCCGAAGGGATGGGAAGCCGTCCACACCGCGACGTCATCACCGAGGTCACCGTCCTTCGTGCTCACTACGTACCAGACGCCATCGCGAGCGAAAACCGAGAGCACCTGGGCAACACCACCATCAGCCTTGATCAAGGTCGCCACCTGCGATCGTTGGGCTGACCAGCGCTCGCCGTCCCAGAACTGCCACCGATCCTGGTCTGCTAGGTCACCCCACCTGGCTCGCGCTGCATGCAGCGACCAGCCGTATACGCCATCGCGCTGCGGATTTCGTGTGCCGTAGACATAGATCCACTCGTCATCGCCCCGCCACATCGCCGAACCCCAGGTGATGCGCGAGCCGGACGGGTCATCTTCCTGCAGATCGATGGTCTCCAGCACCCGCGGGGCACCCTGGTGGGGGATCCGCATCCGCACCAGGCTCGTTCCCAGGATGACGAACCCGAGATCATCTGCTGCGGTCGTAGCGACCCGCTGCATCATGATGGCAACATCCTCGACGCCACCGCTGGATCGTGCGACGAGAGACATCGGCCAGTAGCCAACGCCGTCGTCACGATCGCTCACGACTTCCCTGCCGTCTGGTCCTGAGACCACACAGACCTGATCGCCATCGAAGAGCATCACGGAATTGCGAACGACGGAACCGCCCGGGTACGACCTCTCCCGCAGGGTGTCACCGAACAGTACGAGCCGTCTGCCATCACCGAGTTCGATGCTCATGGCGCCGTCACCACCCTGGAAACCCGGGTGGGCCAGGAAGGTCGCCGCCAGTTGATCGAGATCCTCGACCGTCGTCGGCTGCGGATAGGTGCGGCAATCGGTCAGCAACTCAACACCATCGACGATACCGGGGGCGGTCACGATGTCCTGCGCACTCGGAGCAGCACAGGCGGTGAGGAAGGCAAGCAGCGCGGAACCCACGAGTACACGCAGCACATCCCAAGGGTGTCCGGCGATCCCATGTGTGCCCACAACCGTGTCCGCTAGTGATCGGTCCGGGACAGTCGCATGAACCCGAAGGTCCCCGTGTCACATCATCAGTGCAGTTGCTCCCGGATAGTGAGGGAACCAGGTCTGAGGTCACCGCGGAATTGCAGGAGCAGGGCCAGCGCAGCAGTCCATCCGGTCTGATGGCTCGCACCCACCCCGTGGCCGTCATCACCGTCGAAGTACTCGAAGAACGGCACGAGATCGCGCCAGTGCGGATCGGTTTGGAAGTAGTCGTTATCGCCGAAGACAGCACGATGACCGGCGTCATCGCGCACCACGAGCCCGGTCAATCGTCGCGCCAGCCGATCACCGAGGGCAGCCAGGGAGATCCGCTGCGATGGGTCGTCGGGATCTGCAACGGTCAGGGTGTCGCCGGTGAATCGGGCATAGGCGTTCAGGGCCTGCAGGAACAGGAAGTTCATCGGCACCCAGACTGGACCGCGCCAGTTGCTGTTGCCGCCGAACATCCGATTCAGCGACTCCGCCGGCGCATAGGCGATGGTGAAGGCCTGCTCACCGACACGGCAGACGAACGGATCATCGCGATACTGCTGCGACAGCGATCGAATACCGTGGTCGGACAATAATTGGCCGGGATCCAGAACATGATCGAGGATGCGCTGCAGTCGATCGAGTTTGACCACGGCCAGCATTTCGTGGCTGCCATCGCCACCGCTGACTCGCAGCGACACGTCATCATCGGTGAAGTCATACACCCGCCGAAGCTCCACCAGCCGGTCACGGATATCGGAGATGGCATCGGCAGCCTTCACCGGTATGGAGATGGACGCGAACAGGGGAACCAGTCCCTGCAGGGAGATGACCTTGAGCGGTTGAACAGTGCCATCAGGCAACTCGATTGCGTCACCATAGAAACCGATGTCGTCGTTCCATAGGCTGACCTGGTCGACACCGCGTTCCAAGGCTCGAGCGATCAGCCAGGCGTTCCACACCCAGCGGCCGAACATCGCTTCGTAGCCGGGATCGAATTGCGACAGCTCGATACTGATCTCCAGCATCTGCAGGGTCATCGTGGCCATCCACGCGGTGCCATCGACCTGATCGAGGACACCACCCATCGGCAACGGCTGATCCCGATCGAAGACACCGATATTGTCCATGCCCAGGAAGCCGCCTCCGAAGACACCGCGATCCTCGGTGTCATCCTGATTCAGCCACCACGTCATGTTCACTAAGAGCGCGCGATAGGCGGACTCGAGGAATTCGACATCTCCCCGGCCGGTGTGCGCCTTGTCCATCTGATAGACCTGCCAGGCAGCCCAGGCATTCACCGGTGGATTGGTGTCGGAGAACGACCATTCATAGGCCGGGATCTGCCCGTGTGGATGCTGCGTGGTCGATGTCAGCAACAGCAGCGTCTGCTGCTTTGCGAATTCGGGATCGATAAACGCCATCGTGACGCAGTGGAACGCCAGGTCCCAGGCAGCGAACCACGGATACTCCCACGCATCAGGCATGAGAACCACATCAGCCATGAGGAAGTGCTTCCAGTCATGGTTGCGACCGGCCAGGCGCTCCTGAGGCGGTGCCGGCTGCGTGGGATCCCCTTTGAGCCACCGACCCACCGCATAGTGGTAGTACTGCTTGCACCACAGCAGGCCCGCCAAGGCCTGCCGCTGCACGAGCAGCTCGTCATCGGTCAGCGAAGACGCCGCGATGGAGGCGTAGAAGTCATCGGCTTCACGCTTGCGGGCTGTGATGATGTCGTCGGCATCGGCGAAAGGCAGGGACTGCTCGACCGGTGACAATCGGAGCGTGACAGTCACGGTCTCACCGGACTCGACATCGAAACTAGCCAATGCCGCGACCTTGGATCCCGCATCGACCGACACCGCTGTCGATTCACCATGGACGAGAAATCGATCGATGCCATCCTTCGTCGTCGCCGAAGCGTTCGCGGAATCGAACAACTGCGAATTATTGGTCTCGTTCTCACAGAAAACCAACCCTGGGACATTCGTACCGCTGGATGCGACATAGAGCCAGCGGTCGCCGAGAACATCGTGGTGGGTATGCGCAGCGCCGTCGCCCACGCGCGTGATGCGCGGTGCCTGCGCGTCGACATCCCAGGACCAGGTATTGCGAAACCACATCTGCGGGATCACGACGAGAGGCGCCGGATCTGGTCCACGATTGGTCGCCGTGATACGCCAGATGAGGTCCTCGTGCGATGCCTTCGCATACTCGCAGGTGACATCGAAATAGCGGTTCTCTCGCCACTGTGTTTCCAACGCATCGAACAGCTCGTATTCACCTTCATCCTGACCGCGAGCAGCATTCGTCGCGATCAGGTCTTCATAGGGGAATCGAGCCTGCGGATACTTGTAGACCATCGATGCATAGGCATGGGTGGGCAGATTGTCGGTATAGAACCAGTAGTCCTTGACGTCCTCACCGTGATTGCCCTGCGCGTTCGTCAATCCGAACGGGCGCTCCTTGATGATCGGGTCCTGGCCATTCCACAACGCCAGGCCGAGGCACAGGATCTGATCCCGGTCGCACCACCCCGCGAGCGCATCCTCGTTCCATCGGTAGGCCCGGCTGCGCGCATGTTCGAAAGGAAAGTACGACCACGCGTCACCATCGGCGCTGTAGTCCTCTCGCACCGTGCCCCACGCGCGTTCACTGAGATATGTGCCCCAGCGCTGCCAATCGACAGTGTTCTCGCGCTGCTCACGTAGGCGTTCGTGCTCCGCGGTCACCACGCCGGCCCTGCCTCCCTCGGCGCGATCCGCCGTCGGGGGCATTCAACACCATCGTGTGCCGAGTCTCCGCCGACGCGATGCCTCCAATGGACGATCGTTCTCCCATGGACAGGCCGCAGCATTCGCCGAGCTCGGCGAAGAGCACGGAGTTCGACTCGAAAGCCACTTCGCATTCGGCGATGAACTCTGCCTGCTCCGTAGGCGTCCACGGCACGAGATCGAGAAGGGCTCGATAGGTACGGCGGTAATGATGTGTGTCACCGAGATCAGAGAAGTCGTAGTAGGTCAGATGATCGGCCGAAACTCCGTAATGCCGCTGCACGAGCCGTGAGATGGCCTGACCTCCAGCCAGATCGCCGAGGTAGCGGGTGTAGTGGTGGGCGAGGAGACGATGCGGGGAAGCCGCGCTTTCCGAGATCGCAGCGACATACGCCGAAACCGCCGGGCTATCGAGCATCCGTCCGCGACTGCCGAAGCACTCGAGGTCGGCACACAGTCTCTCTGTGCGATCAAGCGCCCGGTGATCGAACAATCCGACCGTGGGATCCGCCGTGTGTGCTTTCATCTGCTCTTCGAGTTCCGTATAGACCGGGACCAGCGATTCGAGCAGGGACACCAGCGCGCGCACATTGAGCGATCCCGCCATCAGCATCTGGATGAACTGCTGGGACTCGGCCTGATCATGCGCCGCCGACGTCGCCTCCCGCAGCCGGAGGCTGAACGCAGGTGGGTCAGGCGTATCGGCAAGCAGCGACATCTGGGGATCTCCTTTTCAGCCCTACTGCGGTGCGACGCTCATGTCGATCTGTTGGGAAAGATAGGCCTGCAGCCCCACAGTCTCGATGGCCTGGAGTTGAGCCTCGAACCAGTCGGCATGCTCTTCCTCTTCGCGGACCATGCCGTCGAAGATCGATGCTGTTCCGTTGTCGCCGATGGCACGACATTCAGCAGCTGCCGCGTTGAACTGATCGATGGCGCCGAGTTCGGATGCAAGAGCCAGACGCAGCATCTCCTCCGCATTCTCTCCGATGGTGATGGGGAGGAGCTTCTGAACATTGGGATGTCCGTCGAACATCAGGATGCGCTGGATAAGGGAGTCTGCATCTTTCATCTCATCGATGGACAGGTCGTAGAACACCTTGCCCAAGCGTGGGAACCCCCAGCCATCAAGCATTCGCCCGTGCAGGAAGTACGTGTTCGTGATCGTCAACTCCAAGGTGAGTGCATCGTTGAGCAATTCCACAACCCGCGCAGCCACGGCTTTCATCGACAGCTCCGTTCTCATCGTGAGGGGCATGCTGGGCCAGAAGGGTCTTCAGCGATCGCACGCAGCACCCGCATTCCTGGCCGGCACCCGTCTGGGCAGCCAGGGCACGGATGGTGGTGCAGCCGGACTTGATGGCCTTCGCCAGGCGACGATCGGTGAGCCGTTCGCAGTGGCAGATGACCATTCCGGACCCCTCAGACTCGCTCGCCTTAGGTTAGGCATCCCTTTGTTAGGCAAACCTTACCTAATCACGGGAGCCTTGGGTTCGTCAAGGTCGGGTAGGGAGCGCCTTCGTGAAAGCGAGCAGGTTGACCGGGGCCGCGTCGGCCCCGAGGGGCGACCAGTCGCGCTCGGGCCGGCGGACGTATCCCAATCGCGGATAGAACGCCCGCGCCCGGTCATTGCGGTCGATCACGTACAGCACCATCGATCCTGCGCCGCCTGCCTCGGCCCGATTCTCGGCGGCTGCCATCAGGGCGCGAGCGACTCCAGAACCCCAGCAGTCCGGACTCACGGCCAGGAAGCGGATCTCCCACTCCCCTTCGGTTGCCAACTCGCTCATCGGGTGACCGTGTTCGAACACCGAGATCGCACCGACGAGATCCCCGGCCCGGTCAGCGATGAATGTGCGATCCAGTCGTGGGCGCACATCCCGCAGTACCGACTCATAGGGGCTGCCGGGAGTCAGATGGCCGCCCGCGTGATACGCCGCCACTGTCAGGTCGCCGATCAGTTCGATGTGATCTGGTTGCGCCGGGCGAATATCGATCGGGCCGATCGTGGTCGACGGTGACATCACGGCCCTATCGTGCCGCATCCTGGACACCCCACAGATACCGCAGCCACCGGTGCGTTAACCGATCAATGGCTATTCGTCCGTGCCCACAGCGCGTCAAGGCGCGTGAGGATCAAGATTCATTCGCTCATCGATTGCGAGGAGTTGGCCTCATGCGCAAGAGCATCTCGATGCTCAGTACCTTTCCCCCCACCCATTGCGGCATCGCGACTTTCGCGCAGTCACTGAGCGATGCCCTCGCGCGCCACGATACGGAGGTTCGTCGAATCGCGCTGGACTACGACGGGGAACTCAGCGATGGCAATGGATTCGCAGCCCTGCATCGAGGCGCCATCGACACTTCCACCACGGCACGCTCGATCAACGATGCTGAACTGGCGATCATCCAACACGAATTCGGCATCTTCTCCGGGGACTCAGGGGAGGACGTTCTCGCCATCATCGATGGCGTGGGCGTTCCGATCATCACCGTGCTGCACACCGTGCCGGCCACTCCCCAGTCGCCACAGCGTCGCATCCTGCAACGCCTTCTCGACATCAGCGACGCCATCGTCGTGCTGTCCTATTCGGCCGCACGCGTCTTGCGCCACGCCTACGAGGTCCGTCCACGCTCAGTCCATGTCATTCCCCATGGCTCGACAGACCTGTGGGCGAAACGCCGACACGCTCCTGCAACCCACGCTCCGCGCCTACTGACCTGGGGATTGATCGGTCGAGGCAAGGGCCTGGAGTCGGCACTGCACGCCCTCGCTCACATCGATGACCTCGATCCACGACCCGAATACGTCATTGCGGGTTCAACGCATCCAAAAGTCCACCGTCATGAGGGTGATCGCTATCGGGAAGAACTGCAGGAACTCGCCCGCACACTCGGCGTTGCCGATCAGGTGCACTTCGTCGATGGCTACCTCGATGATGAACGACTCGCGAACCTGGTCAGTCATGCCGACGCCTTCGTATTGCCCTATGACAACGACGAGCAGGTCACCTCGGGAGTGCTCGTGGAGGCTCTGGCGGCAGGTGGACCGGTGATCGCCACCCGGTTTCCTCACGCACGCGAACTGCTCGCTAACGGAACTGGGCTGCTGGTCAATCGCCGTGATCCCGCTCAACTAGGAGAGGCAATCCGAGTGATCGCCTCACAACCTGCACGCACCCGCGTGATGCGTGATGCGTCGATTGCGGCCAGCCGAGACTTCCTATGGCACCGCGTTGCCGACGACTACCTCACCCTTGCCGATGAACTCACCACCTTCGACGAACGTCGACTCGTTCCTCGACCAGTGATCCAGATCCCCGCACCTGTCGCCACTGGAACAGGCTGGTGAGGGATTGATGAGATACGACCATCTCCTGTCACTCACGGATGGCCGCGGCGTGTTCGAGCATTGCGCCGGACGCATCCCGCGCGTCGAACACGGCTACTGCGTGGATGATGTGGCACGAGCCTGGATCGTTGCAGAGCGCGGACTCGATGAGGATCCCGACCTGGAGTTCGTCGCCGATACCTGTGCCCGCTTCCTCACCGAGGCCACGTCCGGTGACGGAACCATCCGGAATCGATGCGATGTCGAAGGAGTGTGGCACGGTCCCGCCGATACTGCCGACCATTGGGGCCGTGCATTGTGGGCGTGGGGGACGGTCATCGCCGAGTCCAGCGATCCGATCCGACGCGAGTCAGCCGAGCGCGGTTGGCAACTTGCGGCTCGCCAGCGAAGTGAGTACCCCCGCTCGATGGCGTTCGCCAGTCTCGGCGCGGGTGAGGTCCTGCGTGCGCGTCCGCACGACTCCCTCGCACTCGCACTCCTTGCCGACACCGCGGCAATGATTCCCCCCGATGAGACCCAGCACTGGCCGTGGCCCGAACCCCGGCTCAGCTACGCGAACGCGGTCATCCCTCACGCCCTGCTGATGGCAGGTCACCACCTCGATGACCAGAACCTTCTGCAACGTGGCCTATCCCAACTCCACTGGTTGATCTCCGTGCAGCGTCGCGGCGAGCACCTGTCAATCGTCCCGAATACCGGCTGGTCTCCCTCCGAACTGCTGCCTGACTTCGATCAGCAACCCATCGAGGTGTCCGCGCTCGTGGAGGCAGCACTGTTCGCACATCACGTGACCGGCGATCCGACCTGGCACGACGTGCTGTCTACCGGTGTGACCTGGTTCCTCGGTGACAACGACTCCGGCATAGCGATGGCCGACCCCATCGACGGCGCAGGATTCGACGGTTTGACCTGGACCGGTCGCAACTCCAACGCGGGAGCGGAGTCGACCCTCGCCTATCTGTCTGTCATGCAACGTGCTCGACGATTTCTGAGGAGCTGACACCGATGGATCAGCAACCCTCCATCATGGAGCGGTGCGGCCCGACCCTGTCCGGCGACCCGCACCGGGTGCTATGCCGAATCTTCATCCCCGGGGACGAGGAACTCGTCCGGGGAACTCCGCGGGTCACCGAACTGCTCGAACGATTCGAGAAACTCACCGACGGCGAGGTGGACAAGACGCTCGCCGAAACGCTTGATCGTTTCTCCCACCGACACCGTGACCTGCTCGCTGACTTCGATCACCACAGTGCCGCCATCACCCATCTGCTGCCCAAGCGCGATCACTACACACCGCAGCAGCGACAACTCCTCGGCTCGTACCTCACCCAGGAATACGCCTTCGAATCCACGGCGTACTTCAACCCGTCGATCGTGGCGCATCCAGACCAGACCGGCGTGCCACCCGGGTCACTACGTTTCGTGATGAGCGTTCGCGCCGTTGGGGAAGGACACCAATCCAGCCTGGTCTTTCGCACCGGGCTACTCGATCGAGATTGCACGATCAGAGTCGATCCGGCCTCGCCATTCGCCACCAATCGCGCCACCCGGTCCACGATCCTGGCCGGTCGTTTCGTCGAACAGGCAGCGATCGAGGCAGACATGGATATCGCCGAGCTTCAATTCGCCCTCGGCATGCTGCCGAAGAAATTCACGCTGGAGGAATTGACCACGAACCTGCATCAGCTGCTGCGGACCCGAGAGACGGACATGGAATCGGCACAGATCATCCGGCTGCTCCAGCAACTGGCACTGAACAGTTACGAACTCGATTTCGATGAATCGACAGAAGTCAGCGAACGGGTCCTGTGGCCCACAGCCAGCGATGAGCGTCGCGGTATCGAGGATGCTCGCTTCGTTCGATTCGTCGATGACGACGGCGATGTCACCTATCGGGCCACATACACGGGATTCGATGGCACCCACGTCGTCTCGCGGATGTTGGAAACCGAGGAGTTCCGCACATTCGCCTCCCTTCGCATGACCGGCGGTGCCGTCAACAACAAGGGGGTCGCCTTCTTCCCTCGCCGTATCGACGGCAGATTCATCGCCCTGTCCCGATGGGATCGCCAATCCAATTCGGTCTCGTACTCCGATGACGGATACCACTGGCACGAGGCCGAGACCATCCATGCCGCCAGCGACCCCTGGGAACTGATCCACGTGGGCAACTGCGGCTCGCCGTTGGAGACCGAACACGGCTGGTTGGTCATCACGCATGGCGCCGGCCCCATGCGCCAATACGCCCTCGGAGCCATGCTGCTCGATCTCGATGACCCGACTCGTGTCATCGGCGCCTACCCGGGTCCGCTCCTCGAGCCCACTGAGGAGGAACGTGATGGTTACGTACCCAATGTGGTGTATTCCTGCGGGGGCCTGATCCACAACGGTCGTCTCGTGCTGCCCTATGGCTTCAGCGACTGTCATACCGGCTTCGCAACGGCTGATGTCGAGCAACTCATCGATGCGATGCAGCCGGTCCGTTCCCGGTGACCACCCCGGTGCGATGGAGGGAGGGGGATTGCCATCAGCACCGGGGCGGTCCACTCGAGGAAGGCGATAACCCGCCCTCGCATCCACAATCCCCCGATATGTGCCTGCGACCAAGAGGCTCGATCAGCCATGACCGGTTCGTGTTCGGTGACCAAGGGTGTACCTTTCGCCTGTGAGCGAACCTGAAGTCGAGGAGAAGGAATCCTCGAGTTATATCCCCGACACCTCTGCTGGCTGGCGGGAACTCGTCGCGGTGGTCCTGCTGTCGGTGACCGCGATCGCGACGGCATGGAGCGGCTTCCAGTCCAGCAAGTGGGGTGGCGAGATGTCGATCGCCTTCAGCAAGGCCTCGACCGCCCGCATCGAGGCATCCCGAGCCGACGGCAATGCCAACCGGCAGCTGACGATCCAGGTGCAGCTGTATACCCAGTGGATCGCAGCATTCGCCGATGACGACGAGGAACTCGCCTCCTACCTCTCCGCGCGCTTCCCCGAACCGCTCGCTTCGGCCTGGACCGCATGGATCGCGCTTCAGCCACAGCAGAACCCCGATGCACCTGCCAGCCCCTTCGAGATGCCTGAATACGTCCAACCCGATGCGGTGGCCGCGATAGAGGCCGACGAGCGAGCCGACGGGCTGTTCCAGCAGGCTCTGGACAACAACCAGCGCGGGGACAACTACACCCTGCTCGCGGTGGTGTTCGCGACGGTGCTGTTCTTCGCTGCCATCTCCGGACGCGTGAAGAAGACCGCCAACGCGTGGTTCCTTCTAGGAATAGGCATCGTGTTGTTCATTGGCGCGGCTGCGCTGCTGATTTCCTACCCCAAGATGATCTAGCGGCTTTCCCAGCGTCGCATCGGCTACGCGACGAGTCCCGAACTCGCCTGCGCCCGCTTTGCCAAGCGCTTCCGATCGATCAAGAAGAAGCCCAGCGCACCGAAGCCGACGATCATCTGCGGGAAGAAGGCGAAGGCTCGCCACATGATGTCCGCCGCGGTCGCCTGGGCCGCATCGGCACCGAAATAGATCAGCAGGCCGATCAACGCTGCGTCGACGGTGCCGAGACCACCCGGAGCAATGGGCACGGCCGCGAGCAAGAGGGCGACGGAGAAGGCGACGAAAGCCTCCAGGATCGTCAGTTCGGTGCCGAAGGCCCCGGTGCCGTAGAGCGCACCCATCAACACGATGAACGGGGTGAACTGGGCGAGGGCGTTCGTGACAGTCAACTGCTTCCATCGCGTCGCAACCATGTCGGCAGCGGTGTCATGGAACCCGACGACGCTTTCTACAAGGTCCGGCGGTCCCTTGTGCACGATCCGGAAGATGATGTTGACCAAGCGCTGGGCGAAGGTTCCTATCCGACGTGCTCCTGCCTCGCTGCGCAGGATGATCGCGATGAAGATCACCGAGACGAGGAATGCCACCGCGGCGATGACCGCGATGACCTCGAACTGTCCCTCGACCGTGCGCCGCTCGATCGCGAAGAGAGCGAGCAGGGCCAGCGCAGGTGCGCCGAAAGTCATGAGGTACGTCCACACCGCATCCGCGGCCACTGCTGCGGCTGCTTTGCGTTGTGGCACGTTATAACGCGACAGGATGCCGTACTGAACGCCAACGGCGATCGCCCCTCCACCCCAGGGGACTCCGGTCGAGATGGCGAAGCCCGCCTGCCGGTCGACGAAAGCCGGCTTGTAACTCAGACCGGGGATCGCCGCGGGCGCGGTCAGCGGATACACCGCGATGCTCGCGATCGCACCGACCACGATGACGATGAGCCATACCCGGGGGATGGAGAGTGCGGCCTCCCAGCCTTGTTCGAAGCTGCCGAATTGCGGGATCAACTCGGTGAAGATGAAGTAGGCGGCTACCAGCCCGAGGATGATCAGGATGATCTTGGGAACCCACGTCCGCGCCCAGGACTTCGGTGGAGTCGTCGATTCAGGGACGGCCGCCTGGTCGGTCATGCCATCACTGTAGGGGGTCACGAGAGTCCGTTGCCAGCGTCATCGGACACGATGTAACGCAAGGCCTCCTCCAGCGGTTCGCGCACGAGTTCTTCGGCGATCGAGTCATACGGGGTGGGGTCGGCATTGCAGATGACTACCCGAGCACCGGCTTGCCAGGCCATCGGCACCAATGATGCAACAGGGTTGACCTGCAAGGAGGTGCCGGCAGCGATCAGCACGTCGCATTCGCGAGCGGCTCGCATCGCCTGGTCGAGCACTCCGGGATCGAGTTGCTGGCCGAAACTGATCGTGTCGGACTTCAGCATCCCCCCACAATCGAGGCACGGCGGATCATCCTCACCGGATTCCACTCGAGCGAGCGTCTGGGTCATCGGCCGGCGTTCCGCACAGTCCAGGCACACCGTGTTGCGGATCGTCCCGTGCACTTCGAGAACCGGGGCAGCCTTGCCACTGCCCGCGGCCTGATGTAGACCGTCGATGTTCTGCGTGATGACTGCCCGCACTCGACCCTGGCGTTCCAGATCGGCGATCGCATGATGCGCAGCATTCGGTCGGGCAGTCCAGGCCGGGTGATCGCGGCGATTGCGCCACGCCAGCACCCGGATGTCACGATCGGCGACATAGGCATCGATATCGAACATGCGCGCAGCCTTCGGATCCTTCGTCCATAGCCCCTGGGGGCCACGGAAATCGGGAATCCCGCTCGCGGTGCTCACCCCTGCACCGGTGAGCACGGTGATCAGCCGAGCCGCCGCGATGATCTCGCGAGCAGCCTCGGACGACATGGCACCACTGTGCCGCATCGTGATCCCACAGGTGCTATCCAGGCGGTGAATACGAGTCCTGTGATCGATGGCAGACTCTTCTTCCGCCATGGCCGCCCTCCTTGCCCTACTGTCCAGTTTGACCTGGGGTAGCGCGGATTTCCTCGGCGGCCTGGCATCTCGACGGGTGGGAGCCCTGCGGGTCCTCACCGTGTCCTATCCCGCTGGGTTCATCGCGATCCTGCCCATCGCGATCTGGGTGCTGCCGGGCGATCCGAGCATGGACATCCTGGGTTGGGCCGTCGCCGCGGGAGCCGTCGGTGCGATCGGCATGGTGATGTTCTATGGCGCACTCGCTCGCGGCACGATGGGCATCATTTCACCGCTGACGGCGGTCATGTCCGCGGGAATCCCCGTCATCGTCGGCCTCGCACTCGGCGAGACCCTGGGCTGGTTAGCCATCCTGGGGATGCTCGCCGCAGTCGTCGCGGTGATCCTCATCAGCCGCGAGCGCGGCGTGCACCTGCGCAGCTCGCCACTGTCGCTCGGTCTCGCGCTCGGCAGCGGCGTCGGTTTCGGCTTCTACCTCACCGTGCTCGGACTAGCCCCCATCGACTCCGGAATCTGGACGGCAACCATCGCACGTGCGGTGTCCTCGGTGCTGGTGATCGCCGCCGCCGTGCTCGCTCTGAGACCTCGCTGGAGCTCACCCTTCCCCTGGGTCATCGTTCTCTGCGCCGGCAGCCTCGATGCCCTTGCCAACGGCATCTTCCAACTCGCCGCACAACGGGGCGATCTCGCGATCGTTGCGGTGATCGGATCGCTGTATCCGGCTGCGACATTGTTTCTCGCTCGGGTGATTCTGCGCGAACGGATGTCGGGCATCCAGGCCGGCGGGGTGGCCTTGGCCCTCGCAGCGATCATCGCGCTCAGCATCGGTTGACCGCTCGTGACTGCACTCGTCGTCGTAAGTTAGTCCCATGGGTCGACCCGATCGCGAGGCTTTCGCCGCCGTCGTACAGGCGGGCATCGAGCGCGGCCTCGATGTGGTCGAAGCCTGGCGGGCCGCACGCGCTGCCAAGCCCACGCGAGCGCTGGAGGCCCAGCGGCAGCGCGCGATCGCAGCGCACAACCGGGAGGTGCGCAAGTACGAGCGCCGGAAAGCGACTCTGACGACCCGAACCATCGGGGGAACCGCTGTCGCAGGGGTCGCCGGAACGGTGGGCGCTATCGATGTGATCGCCGAGGTCACCACCTCCCAAGCCGCGGTGTACGGCCCGTCGTGGATGTGGCTGGGGGCTGCCGTGGTCGGTGCGGTCACCGCGATCACGGCTCGTCGCAGCGCCCGGACCCTCGTGACACCACCGGCCTTCGTTGCACCGATCGGTCCTCCACCGACACTGCGCCCCGACGCCATCGGAGCCGCAGAGTCGCAGCAATTGATCCGACTGCGTGTCCAACTCGCCGGGATCGTGCCGACCCTCGACGCGCTGCATCCAGCCGCCGCCGCAGACCTGCGGCAGGCGGATACCGAGGCCTCACCCCCGCTGCACGCACTTATCGAGCGGCTCGATCTCCTCGACCGGATGCGTCGCGACCTAGGGCCTTCCCCCGCGGCCGATGCGGCGACCACCGCTGCAATGCAGGTGCGCGATCGCCTGCACGCAGGCTGTCAGACGTATGAGAGCCTGCTCACCGCTTCAGCTTCGCTGCTGGCCGCGCCCGATGTGTCGCGTTCCACGGGCGAGGTCCTCACCCCGGCAATCGTGGCGCTGCAGGCCTACACCCACGGATTGCAGCGATCGGCGGAAACGTTCGGTGCCTGAGCAGCCGCACACGGTCAGCGGGCGAGGACGTACGGGTCCTTCAACTCCACCATCAGGCCCTCGAGGATCAACGGCAGCGCCCCGTTAGCTGCCAGCGTCTGGCGACACCGGTCGAGTGCCTCCAGTCGGGCGGTCGTTTCCGCGGTGTCACACAGCGCAGCCTCGGCCTGGATCTGCGGACGCATCTCGTCATTGATCAACGGCACGGTTCCGTCGAACTGCGTCACGAGGACATCGCGGTAATACGCCATGAGGTCCACCAGAGCTCGATCGACCTGATCGCGCACCGAACGGGTCCGCCGAGACTTCTGTGCTTTCTCCAGATCCTTCATCGCCCGCGATGCCATCCGGTCGATCCGCGCAGCGGTCACTCCTTCAGCACCTTCGCCATAGGCACGCCGCAGGTCGGCCGATTCCCGCGCGTCGAGCTCGTCGGTGATCGACCGTGCATCCTCGGTCGCTGACTCCAGCAGACTCGCCGCGGCCGTGAAACATGCCGGAAGGTCGCGCAGGCTGGCCGGAATGCGCAGAACCTCCTGGCGGCGCGCCCGAACCCTGTCATCCCTGGCGAGCGCACGGGCGCGACCGATGTGTCCCTGCGAGGCCCGGGCGGCGAATGCAGCCATCGCCGGATCCACGTCGTATCGATCATGCAGCGCTGCGGCCACCTCCGCCGTCGACGGGGTTCGCAACTGCACCGATCGTGCGCGCGATCGCACCGTCGCGAGGACGTCCTCAGCACTCGGTGCGCACAGCACCCACACCAGATGACGTGGCGGTTCCTCGAGGACTTTGAGCAGAGTATTGGCCGCATCATCGGTGAATCGGTCGGCATCTTCGACGATGACAACGTGCCACGGCCCGCTCGTCGGTACGACGGCCGAACGCACGATCAGTTCCCGGGCATCCTCCACCCCGTAGGACAGGGTGTCTGACCTCACAATGTGGACATCCGGGTGAGCACCACTCAAGGCGGTTCGGCAGATCGCGCAGTCTCCGCAGCCTCCATCAGGACACTGCAGTGCCGCCGCGAACGCACCGGCAGCCGTGGACCGACCCGAGCCAGGAGGACCGGTGATCAACCAGGCATGGGACATCGCAGGACCCGGGTCGTCGATGTCACGTGCATCACCGACCGCGCGGGCGAGGACTTCGGTCGCCTCGCTCTGGCCGATCAGCCCGTCCCAGACGCTCACGCTCACAAAGCCTAGTCTCCGTCGGCTGGGTCGGCGCCCGGCCCGACGTGGTCGGCCAACCACTCAACCACCGGTGCCATGGCGCGCCAATCCTTGCGCACGACGTCGATGACCTTGCGTGTGCTCAACCACTGCGGTGTGCCGTATTCACGCGTCGCGATCAACTGCGTGCAGCGCAGCAACTCGATCCGGGGGTGATCGGCGGGCACTCCACGCGGCCGTGTCTTCAAGGGGGATCCGTCGATGGAGAAGGGTGGCTTCGCCCGACGGAGTTTCGCCAGACCAGTCTCCAGTGGAGCGACCGCGGGTGAATCGACAGCCGCACGAAACCGTGCGGTCTGTGGGCCGAGCGGGGAATACCAGCCTCCCGCCGTCATCAACCCGCGAGCCGATAGTTGCACGTAATAGCCGACGGCATCCTCGATCTGTGCGATTGCGCCGATGTGATCCTTATAGGGCGACTTGTCCTTGCTGAATCGAACATCTCGATTCGGTCGGAAAATGCGTGCAGGGCCGAATTCGTCCGACAGGGCATCGAGCAACTCACGCATCGGGTCGCGAATCTCGCGCTCGTAGGTGCTCTTGTGCTCGGCCCACCAGGCACGAGTGTTATGCACCTGCAGTTGGTCGTAGAACTCCACTGCGGCCGGGGAGAACCCGCTGTATGCCGCCATCATGAATCCAACAAGTCTCGTACCCGATCGCTCACGCGATCTGCGATCCGATCGACGTCAGCGCTGCCATCCACCACCAGATATCGCTGCGGGTCACGTGCTGCGAGATCGAGGAAGGCTTGTCGCACCCGGACATGCCATTCGAGCGGTTCGGACTCGAGACGATCCGGGCGCTCGACACGAGCCAAGCCGATCGCCGGATCGACATCGAGAACGATCGTGAGGTCGGGAATCAGATCACGCGTCGCCCACAGGCTCAGATCACGCACGGCATCGAGTCCGAGACCTCGTCCGGCGCCCTGATAGGCCACCGACGAATCCAGGTACCGATCGCACACCACGACGTCACCGCGCTCCAACGCCGGCCGAATCACCCGCATCGCATGATCACCTCGCGCCGCTGCGAACAGCAGAGCCTCCGCTCGATCATCGAGGCCAGTATTCGCCACATCGAGAAGCACATCGCGGATGGCTTCGGCCGCCGGCGTTCCCCCCGGTTCACGGGTGCGCGTCACGGACCGTCCCTGCTCACCAACCCATCGTGCGAGCAGGTCCGACTGGGTGGACTTACCCGCGCCTTCACCGCCTTCGAAGACGATGAACAACCCGCGTTCCATGCCGGCTCAGCCTACGCGGACGACTTCTTGGCGGCCGCTTTCTTCGCCGCCGACTTCCCGGTGGTCTTCTTCGCCGCAGTCTTCTTGGTGGCCTTCTTCGCAGTCTTCTTGGTGGCCTTCTTCGCAGCCTTCTTCGCGGTCTTCTTCGTCGACTTGCGCGTGGCCTTCTTCACTGGGCCGCGAGCACGGCGATCTGCGATCAATTCGTAGGCGCGATCAGGCGTGATGGTCTCGGGATCGTCATCGCGACGCAGCGAGGCATTGATCTCGCCATCGGTGACATACGGGCCGAATCGCCCCTCTTTGAGCAGCACGGGTTTCCCACTTACGGGATCATTGCCCAGCTCCTTCAACGGCGGAGCCGACGCAGCACCACGACGCTGCTTGGGCTGGGCATAGAGCGCCAGCGCTTCGTCGAGTGTGCAGTCGAAGATCGCCTGCTCACTCGGCAGCGTCCGAGAATCGGTTCCCTTGCGCAGATACGGGCCGTACCGGCCGTTCTGTGCAGTGATCGTCTCGCCGTTTTCGGGATCGACCCCGACAACACGCGGCAACGAGATCAAACGCAGCGCGGTGTCCAAGTCCACGGTGTCCAAGGACATGTCCTTGAACAGAGATCCGGTACGCGGCTTCGCCGACTTCGGTGCGCCTTCCTCGAGAACCTCGGTGACGTAGGGGCCGTAACGACCGGCCTTCGCCACGATGAGCCGACCGGTTTCGGGATCGGTGCCCAACTCTCGTTCACCGGATGGCTGAGCGAGTAGCTCCTCTGCCTTGGCGGCCGTCAACTCGTCGGGGGCGAGATCATCGGGTACCGAGGCACGTTCGTCACCACGTTCGACGAACGCGCCATAACGGCCGACCCGCAGGAAGATATCGCTGTCCTCGATCGGGAACGTCGACAGTTGTCGGGCATCGATGGCGCCGAGGTCAGCGGTGAGTTCAGCGACACCGCGGAAATCAGTCCCCTGGGCGTTGCCACCCCGCCAGAACGAATCGAGTTGGGACAGCCGCTCCGACTCCCCGCGTGCAATGAGATCGAGTACCTCCTCCATGCGCGCGGTGAACTGATAATCGACCAGGTCGGTGAAGTGCTCCTCGAGCAATCGGATGACGGTGAATGCGGTGAACGAGGGCACGAGTGCCGAGCCCTTCTTCCACACATAGCCGCGGTCGAGGATCGTGCTCATGATCGCCGCGTAGGTCGAAGGACGACCGATACCCAATTCCTCTAACCGGGCAGTGAGTGATGCCTCGGTGAAGCGCGCAGGTGGATTGGTGCTGTGATCAGCCGGCGTCAACTCCAGCAGCGTCACCTGCTGCCCTTCGCGCATCGGGGGCAGTACCTTCTCGCGCTCATCATCACTGTCTTCGCGGGTGTTGTCATAGGCCGCCCGGAAGCCGGCGAACAGAGTCACCGTTCCGGATGCCGAGAATTCCACATCACGGCCATCGGTCGCCGTCGCACCGATGCGCACCGTCGTCGTCGCGATCCGCGCATCCGCCATCTGCGATGCCACCGTGCGCTTCCACACCAGGTCATACAGCGCAAGTTCATCCCCGGTGAGTTCACCCGCCACCTCACCAGGGGTTCGGAAGGTGTCCCCGGACGGGCGGATCGCTTCGTGGGCTTCCTGCGCGTTCTTCACCTTGCGGTCATATCGGCGAGGCTTATCAGCGACGTGGTCCGCGCCATACAACTGCGTGGCCTGCGAGCGCGCGGCGTTGATCGCCTGCTCGGACAGCGTGGTCGAGTCGGTGCGCATATAGGTGATATATCCGCGCTCATAGAGCCCCTGGGCCACGCGCATGGTGCGCTGGGCGTTCCAGCGGAACCGACGCGAAGCCTCCTGCTGCAGCGTCGAGGTCATGAAGGGGGCGTAGGGACTGCGCTTGGATGGCTTCTCCACCACCGAGCGCACGGTGTACTCCACACCCTGAAGTGCTGTCGCCAGAGCATTCGCACCGGTTTCATCGAGCACGACCACGTCGGCGGAGGTGACCTGAGCGCGATCGTCGAAATCCTTGCCGGTCGCGATCCGACGGCTATCGACCTCGACGAGTTTCGCGGCGAAGGATTCAGGGTCGAAGGTCGCGGCCAGGTCCCAGTACGACGCGGATCGAAAGGCGATGCGCTCGCGTTCCCGATCGACGACGAGCCGCACGGCAACCGACTGCACACGACCGGCCGATCGGGCTTCGCGCCCGATTTTGCGCCAGAGGACTTCCGACACCGGATAGCCGTAGAGCCGGTCGACGATGCGACGGGTCTCCTGCGCATCGACGAGTTGCATGTCCAGATCGCGGGTGTGCTGCAGCGCCTCACCGATCGCCTGCTCGGTGATCTCGTGGAACACCATGCGCCGAACCGGCACCTTGGGCTTCAACACCTCGAGGAGATGCCACGCGATGGCCTCGCCCTCGCGGTCCTCGTCGGTGGCGAGGATGAGTTCGTCGGCGTCGGCGAGTTTGCGCTTCAACTCCGTGATGCGCTGCTTCTTGTCAGCGTGCACCACGTAATAGGGCGCATAACCTTCTTCGGTGTTCACCGCGTACTTCGCCCACGGCTGCTTGCGCACCAACTCGGGCAACTGCGACGCCTTCGCTGCGAGGTCCCGAACGTGACCGACAGAGGCCTCGACGTCGTATTCACGCCCGTCATCGGCCGATCGGGTGAGATACCCGGCGATGGTCTTCGCCTTAGCCGGTGACTCCACGATCACTAGGACGCGCTCGGCGTCCTTCGAGCCAGCCACATTAACTCCTTCACGACGATGGTTCCCCAGCGGGGAGTGTCTCCCATAGGGGTCGTCGCGATACTCAGGGGGGTCAGGCGGGTGTGTCGGCCGTCTCAGAGCCGACCGCGATCGGCCGGCGCTTGGAGATGATCACCGCGACAACCACGATGAGAGCCGCACCGATGGCGATCGCGTACCGAACCGTCGGGTTCGCACCGTCGCCGATACTGAGGGTCACCACGGCAGGAGCAACGAGTAGGGCGACCAGGTTCATCACCTTGATCAGCGGGTTGATGGCCGGGCCGGCGGTGTCCTTGAACGGATCGCCGACAGTGTCGCCGATGACCGTGGCGGCATGCGCCTCAGAGCCCTTGCCACCGAAGTTTCCGTCCTCGACGAACTTCTTCGCGTTGTCCCAGGCTCCACCGGAGTTGGAGAGGAACACCGCCATCAGCACGCCCGTGGCGATGGTGCCGGCGAGGTAGGCGCCGAGCGCACCGACACCGAGACCGAAGCCCACCGCGATCGGGGTGAGCACCGCGAGCAAGCCCGGGGTGATGAGTTCGCGCAGCGAGTCGCGGGTGACGATGTCGACGACCTTGCTGTATTCGGGCTTCTCTGTGCCCGCCATGATTCCCGGCTTCTCGCGGAACTGCCGACGGACTTCGAAGATCACCGATCCGGCTGCACGCGACACCGCGTTGATGGCCAGGCCGGAGAACATGAAGACCACACAGGCACCGATGATCAATCCGATGAGGACTGATGGATTCGCCACGTCCAGCACGCCGTAGTACTGAAGCTGGTCGGCGATGTCATCGATGTTCGTCCGCAAGGCTTCCGTTGTCTTCTCAGCAGCACCGAATACCGCTTCGCGATAGGCGCCGAACAGCGCGGTTGCGGCGAGCACGGCTGTCGCGATCGCGATGCCCTTAGTGATGGCCTTGGTGGAGTTGCCGACCGCATCGAGGCTGGTGAGAACCTCGGCGCCTTCGCCGTGCACATCGCCGGACATTTCCGCGATGCCCTGCGCGTTGTCGCTGACCGGGCCGAAGGTGTCCATCGAGACGATGACGCCGACGGTGGTGAGCAGGCCGGTGCCTGCCAGCGCGATAGCGAACAGGCCGAGCAGCACGACACCGCCACCGAGCGCGTAGGCCCCGTACACCGCAGCGCCGATGATGAGCGCGGTGTAGACCGCCGACTCCAACCCGAGGGAGATGCCCGACAGAATCACCGTAGCCGGGCCGGTGAGAGAGGTCTTGGCGACATCGTCGACAGGTCGACGATTCGTTTCCGTGAAGTAGGCGGTGAGCTGCTGGATCACGGCAGCGAGAACGATGCCGATGAAGACCGCACCGATCACGAACAGGCGCGGATTCAGACCATCGCCCACTTCGGAGGCGGCGATCCCACCCAGACCTTCGATGTCACTCCACGAGCCGGGAACCCAGACGAAGGTGGCAACGACCACCAAGACTGCTGAGATCACCGCAGAGATGAAGAAGCCTCGGTTGATGGACGACATTCCCGATCGATCGCCGGGTCGTGGCGACACCACGAAGATGCCGATGACGGCGGTGATGACACCGATCGCCGGAATGATCAGCGGGAGCACGAGTCCGAGTTCACCGAACGCGGCACTGCCCAGAATCAGGGCGGCCACCAAGACGACGGCATATGACTCGAACAGGTCGGCGGCCATGCCAGCGCAGTCACCCACGTTGTCGCCGACGTTGTCGGCGATCGTCGCGGCGTTGCGGGGATCGTCCTCGGGAATGTTCTGCTCGACCTTGCCGACCAGGTCGGCACCGACGTCCGCCGCCTTGGTGAAGATGCCACCACCGACACGCATGAACATGGCGAGCAGAGCCGCTCCGAATCCGAAGCCCTCGAGAACCTTCGGCGCTTCTCCGGCGTACACCAGAACCACGAGAGCCGCACCGAACAGGCCCAGGCCCACGGTGAACATACCGGCGACACCGCCGGTGCGGAACGCGATCTTCATCGCCTTCTGCTCACCGCTGTCCTTCGCGGCGGCGGCCACCCGGACATTGCCGCGAACAGCCAGCCACATGCCCATGTATCCGGTGATACCGGAGAACACGGCACCGACGATGAAGAAGATGGAGCGACCGATGCGCTCATTGGTCGTCTCAGCCGGCAGGAGGAACAGGAGGAAGAACACGACGACTGAGAAGATCGCGAGGGTCTTGAACTGCCGGTTCAGGTACGCCGAAGCGCCCTCCTGGACCGCCGCGGCGATCTCCTTCATCTTCGGGGTGCCCTCGTCATTGCTCAGCACCTCGCGCACGAGGATGAAGCCCACGAGCAGGGCGAGGATCGAAATGACAGCCACGATGACGACGGTCGTGAAGTTCATTCCCGAGAGTTCGATGTCCATGGGTCTCCTTGCCGGGCGGACGGCCAGGATGTAACCGGGCCGAAACTTCGGCGCAGTTTACGCACGTTAACGCCCGCGGTCCCCCAGGGGTCGGTGCAGGCATACTCGCCCACATGTCCCGCAGCAGCCTCGAACGACTCATCGGCGGGCATTCACAACGAGGCCAACCCCGGCACATCGAGCGGATTCCGGCTCGTTCGGGTGAGGTGGCCGATTGGCCGGACTGGGTCGCGCCCGGGGTGCAGGCTGCGGTCGAGGCGAGGGGAGTCTGCGCGCCCTGGGCCCACCAGGTCGCAGTCGCCGAGTCGGCGCGGGCCGGTCACCACACGCTGATCGCCACCGGCACGGCATCCGGCAAGACCCTCTCGCTGTGGCTACCCACCCTCACAGCCCTCGCCGAGGATGACCGGGCCACCGCGTTGTATCTGGCACCGACCAAGGCCCTCGCCCACGATCAGCTTCGGTCGCTGACCGAACTCGATGTGCCGGGGATCCGGGCCGCCACCTACGACGGGGATACCCCCGCTGACGAACGACGCTGGGTGCGCGCCCACGCCAACTACATCCTCACCAATCCCGATCTCGTCCATCATTCGATGCTCCCCGCGCATCGTTCGTGGTCGCGGGTGTTCAAGGGCCTGCGGGCGATCATCGTCGATGAGGCGCATCTGTATCGCGGGGTGTTCGGGTCTCATGTCGCCCTCGTCCTGCGTCGACTGCGCCGCATGGCCGCGCGATACGGAGCCGATCCGGTCATGCTCGTCGCATCGGCGACCATGGCCGATGCCACAGCGACAGGTGCGCGGCTGATCGGTGCTGACGTGCACGTGATCGACGTCGACACCGGCCCGCGAGCGCAACTCACCGCCGTTCTCTGGGAACCACCCGAGATCGCGGGTGCACCTCGCTCAGCGATCGCCGAGACCGCGGACCTGCTCGCTGATCTCACTGCCACGGGGGTGCGCAGCCTGGCATTCGTGCGGTCACGGCGCGCGGCGGAAACCGTTGCCATGCTGGCCAAGGACGATCTTGGCGAGGTCGATGTCTCGCTGCCCGATCAGGTCGCGGCCTATCGCGGCGGTTATCTGCCCGAGGAGCGGCGCGCTCTCGAGCGTTCCTTGCGCAGCGGTGACCTGCGGGCGGTCGCGACGACCAATGCCCTGGAGTTGGGCATCGACATCTCCGGACTCGATGCCGTGCTGGTCGCGGGGTGGCCGGGCACTCGCGCATCCCTGTGGCAGCAGTGGGGACGGGCAGGTCGCACACATGGTGATGCCCTCGGGGTGTTCATCGCTCGCGAGGACCCGCTGGACCGATATGTGCTCGAGCACCCGGAGGTGTTGTTCGGCCAACCGGTGGAGTCGGTCGTGATCGATCCGGCAAATCCGCACCTGCTAGGACCCCATCTGGCGGCGGCCGCAGCCGAACAACCGCTCACCGAGGATGATGCGACGCAATGGTTCGGTCCCACCGCCGTGGACCTGCTGCCGGATCTGGTGGAGCGCGGGTTCCTGCGGCGTCGACCCACCGGGTGGTACTGGACCCGACGGGATCGGGCCACCGATCTGATCGATCTGCGCGGCGGCGCTGGATCGCCGGTGCAACTTGTGGAGGCCGATACCGGGCGCCTGCTGGGCACCGTCGATGCGGCACGCGCGCACTCCGCCGCCCACGATGGCGCGATCTATGTCCATCAGGGGTCGACGTTTCGCGTGCGGGCACTCGATCTCGACGCGAGCGTGGCGCTGCTCGAGCCGGTGATCACTGATTACTCCACGACAGCCACCGACATCGCGGACTACACGATCTTGCACACCGACGAGGAGATGCCGTGGGGTCGGGGATCGCTGGCCCGCGGGGAGGTCGAGGTGACCAGCCGCGTGGTCGGCTATCTGAAACGTCGCTATGCAACCGGCGAGATCCTGGGCGAGGAGCCGCTCGATCTGCCCGAGCGGAAGCTGCGCACCCGAGCGGTGTGGTGGACGGTCAGCGATGAGCAACTCTGCGACGCGATGGTGACCGAGCCCTGGGATATCGCGGGCGCAGCGCATGCAGCCGAACACGCCTCGATCGGATTACTGCCCCTGATGGCGTCCTGCGATCGGTGGGATATCGGAGGAGTGTCGACCCCGTTGCACCCAGATACGGGCAGATGCACGGTGATGGTCTACGACGGGCACCCCGGCGGTGCGGGATTCGCCGACCGGGCGTTCGTCATCGCCGAGCAGTGGTTGACCGCGACGCGTGATGCCATCGCCGGGTGTTCGTGTTCCCACGGGTGTCCGGCCTGCGTGCAATCACCGAAGTGCGGAAACGGTAATGATCCGTTGGACAAGGCTGGCGCGGTGCGGTTGCTCGACGTGCTGCTGAACGATCGGCCGTGACGAACGGAGAACACCCGAGCCGGCGATCCGCATTCGATCAGATTCCGGCTCGTGCACCCTGGCGCACCGGCGGCAGCTCCACACCTACCCACGCCGCGAAGCGAGCAGCGATCCCCGTCGATGGGATCGTCACTTCGACGATGACATCGAGTCCATCGGCGGTGCACATCACGAGGTCCGCATCATTGTGTCGCGCGACCTCCGCGGCCACGGCACAGGCTCGATCGGGATCGTCGAGCACGTAGGGCGCCCCCGCCAGAGCGGCAAGATCAGCAGCTCCGGCTGCCTTGGCACGAAGCATCGACAGGTCGACGAACACCCAGATCAAGATGATGCCGATGAGGACGATCGGCATCATCACGAGCGTGAGAATCGTGCCCGCCCCGCGATCCGTCGGTCGATGGCTCATCAGGGCAGACCCGGTTCGCGCAGTGCCGTCGCCGAGGCTCGCACGGTGACGGTCATCCCCGACAGGATCGGTACCGGCGCCGATACCTCCTGGGTGACGATTGCCTCGACCGTCTGACCGTCACCTACGGCAGCAACCGATGCACCAGGCATCACACGCTCGACCAACTCGTCGATAACCGCTGAATCAGCGCCGCGAGCCATGGATCGAGCCGCCTGATGTGCGAGATCGGCGGCCTTCGCGTGGGACAACCCGAGCATCGACAGCCAGAACAGCGCGAGAAGTACGAGCAGGAGCGCGGGGATGGCGAACATGAGTTCCACGATGGTGTTGCCGCGTTCGCCACGGCCGCGCCTGCTGATCGGATTCGCCATCCCCGCACCTGCTCTCAGCCGAAGAACGACGACAGGGCGCTGGAGAACAGTCCCCACAGCAGGTCGCGTACAGGGTCGGAGGTGAGCAGTTGCAGGAGCAGTCCGCCGAGGCCTGCGACGGCGACGGTGCCCACGGCGTATTCAGCGGTGGTCAGGCCCGAGTCGTCCTGAGCGAGCCGTCGAGCGGCGCGCTTGATGATGGTGGTTTCGACGTGCGTGTCTTCTGCGTGCTTGAAGATTGCGTTCATGATGACTCCTTGACGAGATATCCGGCGATCGCACCGGTGCGTACGCCCGGATGGGGCGCACGCTCACCGTCGGGTAGGAAGCATCAGTCGCAGAAGTGACCGGGTGGAATCTGTGGAGGCCGGAATGGTCGGCACAATCTGGGGATAATCGATCAGCGGGTGCCGACCGCGAGCAGGCGCTCGAGATCCCCGTGGACTTCGAGCCCGCATGTGGTTGCCGTGGTGTCGAGCAGCACGCGGCCATCCACGTCGGTCAGTCGAACCTCGATCACCGCGTCGAGGGTCTCCTCGACGCGTTCGTGCATCCGCGTGCGAATCGGTGCGTGCAACAGGCCTCCGCGACGCCGTTGTGCACGCAGATCCAATCGACCGTCGGGCCCCTCGAGTGACCAGTGCACATGCGAGTCGTCGATGCGCAGGTCGAGCTCCTTCGATCCGTTGTAGGTGGCCCAGGTGTGCAGGCGATCCGCCGTTCGCAAGCCGACGATGAATCCGCGGAATGTCGATCGCACCCAGGGGATGAGGGCTACCGAAGCGACCAGGGCCGCATCCGGTGCTTCAGCTAGATGAGAGGAGTGCATCCAGACGTAGCCAGCAGGAAACGCCCGACCCCAGTCCTTTTCGATGTATCCGCGTCCACCACCGAGATCGACCTCCCGGCCCTCGATGGTGAGCCCACCGGACAGTCCGTGCCCGAAGGACACCACCCCGTGGTAGCACTCCATCAGTGGCACCCACGCATACGGCCCCATGATTCCCGGCCGTCGCCACGTCACCGGCCACGGATCCAACGGCGTCGTGAACGTCACATCGCCGTGCAGATGATCGAAGGCGATCGAGAAGCCGCGGTCGGTGAAGCGGTGCGGGCCCACTCGAACATCGAAACGTTCGGTGGCCGCCCAGAAATCACCCGGGTCGTACCGGTGATACTCCGATTCGCCGGTCACCCCATCGAGCACCTGCACGAACGCCTCGTCGGTGCGCTCGTCGGCATCCATGCCGCGAAAGACTCCGGGAATGAATGCCCACTTCGCGGACTGATCCATGGACACGGTCTTGACGTACCAGCCCTCGAAGAAGCCCCCGCGCACTCCGCGGCCATGGAACGCCGCCGGGCGAAGGGTCTGACGGACGACAGCGAGGGGGTTCCGCACCCGTCCCACGCTACCCCTAGGCTTCAGTTCGGAGGTTTTTCATGCGCATCCTCATCCCTCGCGAAACCCGGGCTGGTGAACGACGTGTCGCGATGGTGCCCTCCGTCGTGGGCAAGTTCACCCAGATCGGTTGCGAAGTGCTGGTGGAATCCGGTGCCGGCGTCCACGCATACGCACCCGACTCCGAATATGCCGCCGCCGGCGCCCACATCATCCCGAGCTCCGATATCAATATCGCGCTCGAGGCTGCCGACGTCATCGCGAGTGTGCGACCCCTGGAGTACACGAAGGCCCGGCGCGTGAGGGCGGGCGCGATCTGCGTATCTTTCCTGTCCCCTGCCATCGATACCGACACCATCCGCGCGCTGCGGGACGCCGACGCAACCGGGTTGAGTTTCGATCTCGTCCCGCGGATCTCCCGCGCTCAATCGATGGACGCGCTCACCTCCCAATCGCTGGTCACCGGCTATCGCGCTGCGCTCGTCGCCGCCGACCGTCTGCCTCGCTTCTTCCCCCTGTTCATGACGGCTGCGGGCACTATCCAGCCGGCGAAGGTGCTCGTGCTCGGTGCCGGCGTCGCGGGCCTGCAGGCCATCGCCACCGCCAAGCGGCTCGGTTCGCGGGTATCGGCCTATGACGTGCGACCCTCCAGCGCCGATGAGGTCAAGAGCATGGGTGGCACGTTCATCACCCTCGATCTGGAAACCCTCGAGGGGTCAGGCGGCTATGCGCGCGAGATGACCGAGGAACGTTCGGCACGTCAGCGCGAACTACTCACTCCCCACATCGCTGACTCCGATGCGGTCATCACCACCGCAGCGGTGCCTGGGCGCACTGCTCCCCTGCTGGTCACCCGCGCGATGGTCGCCACGATGAAACCCGGCTCCGTCGTGGTGGATCTCGCCAGTGAATCCGGCGGGAATGTCGAAGGCTCCGTGGCCGGTGAGGTGATCGATCTGAACGGTGTCACGATCTGGGGTGGGAGGGATGTCGCCAGCGAAATGCCCGTGCATGCCTCGCAGTTGTATGCCATGAACGTTTTCGCGCTCATCAGCCCATCGATCGATGAGGGTGCCATCAGCATCGATATCGACGACGAGGTCTACGACGGATGTGTCGTGGTGTTCAACGGAGAAATCCGTAACGAGGCGGCGATTGCCGCGCTGGGAGGTGCGTGAGCCATGGATGGCGTCACGCTGCTCACGATCTTCATCCTGAGCATCTTCGTCGGCTTCGAGGTCGTGTCCAAAGTATCGGCTGTGCTGCACACGCCGTTGATGTCCGGCGCCAATGCAATCCACGGCATCGTGCTCATCGGCGGCATCATCGTGACCGGAGCCGCAGATACCCCGTTGGAGTTGATTCTCGGCGCACTCGCCGTGCTGCTCGGCGCCATCAATCTCGTCGGCGGCTTCGTCGTCACCGACCGGATGCTGGAGATGTTCAAACCGAAGAAGGCCACCGCCAAGGACGGTGAGGCATGAGCACTCCGACCTGGGCGCAACTGACCAATCTCGGTGTCGCTGTCTTATTCATCCTGTCCCTGAAGGCGCTCTCCTCACCCAAGACCGCCCGGCTCGGCACGCTGGTCGGCGCCGTGGGCGCCGCCGTCGCCACGATCATCTTGTTCTTCACCGGTATCGAACTGGACAACCTCGCGGTCATCATCGCGATGATCATCATCGGTTCGGTCATCGGCGCAGTCTCGGCTCGCCGGGTGAAGATGACCGCGATGCCGCAGATGGTGGCGCTGTTCAACGGTGTCGGTGGCGGCGCCGCGGGACTCATCGCCGTCGTAGAGTTCTTGCACGCCAAGGACGACCCGACACTGCTGTTCTGGATCTTCACCGTGCTCACCGTGATCATCGGCTCGGTGGCGTTTTCCGGCTCGATCGTGACCTACCTGAAACTCCAAGAGATCATGACCACCCGGCCGGTCGTTCTACCCGCCGGAAAATGGGTGACCATCCTGGTTGCCGTTGCGGTCGCGGTCTTCGCCATCTGGGGCATCATCGATCCACAGTTCTGGATCATCTTGATCCTGCTCGTGCTGTCTTTGGTTTTCGGAGTGCTGTTCGTGCTGCCTGTGGGCGGCGCCGATGTGCCGATCGTGATCTCATTGCTCAACGCACTCACCGGCCTTGCCGTAGCGGCATCCGGCTATGTCTTGAACAACGTGCTGCTGCTCATCGCCGGCACGCTCGTCGGTGCCTCCGGAACGCTGCTGACGATGATGATGGCGAAGGCGATGGGGCGTCCGCTGACCGCAACGCTGTTCGGTGCGTTCTCCGGCACGACCGCCGGCAGTGCTGGTCCTGGTTCGGATCGTCCGGTGCGATCGAGTTCGCCACAGGACGTCGCGATCATGCTCGGCTATGCCGACAAGGTGATCCTGGTCCCCGGGTATGGACTGGCTGTCGCCCAGGCTCAGTCGACACTGCGCGAACTCGCCGATCTGCTCGCTGAGCGCGGCATCGATGTCGACTATGCGATCCACCCGGTCGCCGGTCGTATGCCGGGGCACATGAACGTGCTGCTCGCCGAGGCCAACGTGCCGTATGAGCAGTTGAAGGAGATGGACGAGATCAATCCGGAGTTCCCGTCCACCGACGTCGTGCTGGTGGTGGGTGCGAATGACGTGGTGAATCCGGCGGCGCGCACCGATCAGAGTGCACCGATCCACGGCATGCCGATTCTCGATGTCGATACAGCAGGCCAGGTGGTGTTCCTGAAGCGGTCGATGCGACCGGGGTTCGCGGGCATAGAGAACGAGTTGCTCTTCGACCCGAAGACGACACTGCTGTTCGGTGACGCCAAAGAGAGCCTGACGAAGGTCGTGGCCTCCTTGAAGGCGCTCTAGCGCGACCCGTCACACAGAGCCATACAGCCGATCCCCTGCATACGTAGTCTCTTCAATCAGGGCTGATGTCACCAATCCGTCTTGGATCCACGCGGCAATACCTTCACGGACGAGCAAACGTGCTTCATCGAGCGTGTCTCCGCCTGCGATGAAGCCCTCGATGTCAGGGCTCTCAGCCCACCAATGCCCATCTTCTTCGTGATACGTCACACGGATAGCCATCGGGATTCACCCCTTTCCGAGGAGCCGAAGCGCTTCATCGACGCTCAAACCGATCACGCTGACAAGAATCTTGCGAACACCGCCGGGAGGAATCGTACGCCCGTCATGGTACGAAAACAGAATTCTTGGTCTCCCCGGGGATTCCAAATGGCGATGTGAGCCCCGTTGACGGACGATCTGGTAGCTCAGAGGCTTCCTCTGGAGTACAGCTAATAGCTCCGCTGACTTCATCGAAGGAAATTCCGCCACCAACTCATGGTGGCCTATGCAGAGCCCCTTCTGAATTTCCTATCCACAGGAGAGTAGCTAGCGCGACCCGTCACACAGAGCCATACAGCCGATCCCCTGCGTCACCGAGGCCCGGCACGATGTAGCCGACGTCATTGAGTCGCTCATCGAGTCCGGCCATGACCACGGTCACGTCGACGTCGCGGCCGGCGAACGCGCTCTCCACATGAGACAAACCCTCCGGTGCAGCGAGCAGCACGATTGCGGTCACATCCCGTGCACCTCGCTCGAGCATGAGCTCGATCGCGGTCACGAGGGTGCCACCGGTCGCCAGCATCGGATCGAGCACGAACACCTGGCGCCCGCTGAGATCAGTCGGAATGCGCTCGGCATATGTGGAGGCCAACAGCGATTCCTCGTCGCGCACCATGCCCAGGAATCCGACCTCGGCGGTCGGGACCAGACGAAGCATTCCCTCGAGCATGCCCAGCCCGGCGCGCAGGATCGGCACGACCATGGGGCGCGGCTTCGTCAGGTGCACACCGGTCATGGCGGCCACGGGGGTGACGAGGTCGTAGGGGCGAGTCGTCAGCCCGCGAGTTGCCTCATAGGCAAGGAGGGTCACCATCTCGTCGACGAGATTGCGGAATGTCGCCGAATCCGTGGTCTCATCTCGCAGGACGGTCAACTTATGGGCAAGGAGCGGGTGTTCCACGACGAGGCTGCGCACGGTTGTTCAGGCTACCGGGTGTTGCGGTGGGGCGGGGCGTGGAACGATATCCCCGGCAGCCAACCGGTGGCCGCGGGATGAAGGAGCTCAAGGCCATGGATATCGAGGACGACGAGGTCGACTTCGCCATCGCGGCCTGGCGTGAAGATGGCCAGTGGTCAGCGGCGGCGCTGCCCCCGCGTGCCGTGGAAACCCTGGGGGGATTCGTCGCAGCACTGCGACAGTTGGCAGGTGAGGGGGGCGTCCTCGGTTTCGTCGCCATCGCTGAAGAATGCTTCATCGCCGTGCGTATCCCACCTGACGGCGTCGCACGCATTCTGCTGTCGGACGCGAACTGCGCATATGACTTCGATCTCGCTGAGGAGGCACTCGACCTGCTCGACATCGAACTGCCTGATGATGAGGACGAGTTCGATGACATCGAGCCGATCGGTGACTTGGCATTCGCCGCCGACTTCGGACTGGACGCTGAAACGGTCGAGATGATCTGCCTCGACGAGGATGCCCTCACCGAGGAGCAGGTGGGGCAGATGGCACGTCGACTGGGGTTCGGTGATCAATTCGCCGGAGTGCTGCGCACACTGGGGAATTAGTCCGAATGCATCGGCTCACCGATGTCGAGGCCGTGCAACGAGCGCTCGATCTCGCTCGGACTGTGTCCACACCCGATGATGACGTTCCGGTGGGTGCCGTGGTGCTAGACGCGAGTGGAACCGTGATCGGGCAGGCGGTCAATGAACGCGAGGCCAGCGGCGACCCGACGGCACACGCCGAGGTGCTGGCGATTCGCCGGGCGGCGAGCACGTTGGACACCTGGCGTCTTGATGGCTGCACGATCGCGGTGACGATGGAGCCGTGCCCGATGTGCGCGGGCGCCATCGGGTTGGCGCGCATCGATCGAGTCGTTTTCGGTGCATGGAACGACACCTATGGCGCGGCTGGATCGGCCTGGGATCTGCTGCGCGATCGCCGTCTTGCGCACCGCCCCGAGGTAGTGGGCGGTGTGTTGGAGGGTGAGTGCGGCGACATCGTCCGGGAATTCTTCGCTCGCCACCGGGAGTGATCTCGCGCTGATGTGAGGTTGTACCCTCTTCGGCGGTGGCGTGTCCGAGCGGCCAAAGGAGCGCGCCTCGAAAGCGCGTGTGGGGGCAACCTCACCGTGGGTTCAAATCCCACCGCCACCGCCATTGCAGATCGGTGCACCCCGCAGGGGTGTGCCGGTCTGCAATTTTGTGTTGCGAGGGATTTGGGAGGAGTGACCGCAGGTCACGACGGTTCCCACCGCGGGTGATTCCTCTTCAATCGCCTACGCCTCATCACCTACCTCGGCCATACTCGACCCATGGTCCAAGGACTCCCGGCGACGCCGATCTTCGATCCCGTCAATAGCCTCAAGCCGATCTTCGTTGTAGGAACCCGGCCTGAGGCGATCAAGATCTTTCCCGTGGTCCATGCGATGCGAGCCCACCACCGGTTCGACCCGATCGTGATCACGTCCGGCCAGCACCCGGACATGTGCGCCGACGTATTACGAATGGCCGGAGTCGAGCCGGATTTCGCACTCACCCTCGACCGCAAGACCGGGTCACTGAACGAACTCCTCGTAGAAATCATGCGCCAACTCGATGGTGTCTTCACCGAACTGATCGAGGCATACAACCCGGCCGGCTACCTACCGCGCATCCCCGGCGTGTTCGTTCACGGTGACACCAGCACCGCTTTCGCAGCGGCAGTCACGGCTGCCATGCTCGAGATACCTGTCGTTCACGTCGAGGCGGGTTTGCGCACATACGACCTGCATGGCCCCTTCCCTGAGGAATTGAACCGCCAACTCATCGCCCGCACCGCGTTGCTCTCCATTGCTCCCACCATGCCGTCGGAGGCGAACCTGATCCGCGAGTCGATTTCCAGTGAGCAGATCTTCGTTTCCGGCAACACCGGTATCGATGCCCTGCTCTGGGCGGTGCAGCAACCGGTGTCGTACTCCGATCCCCGAGTCAGCGAACTCATGAATCGCGGCGCGACGATCATCGCTGTCACCGCTCATCGGCGGGAGAACTGGACCCACCTCACCGGTATCTGCGAAGCCGTCGAACGAATCGCGGCCGCGAAACCCGAAGTCCAATTCATCCTGCCTATGCATCCCAACCCGAGAGTGCGTAGCGTCATCGAGGAAAGACTTTCGGCTAATCCTCAGGTGATCCTCACCGAACCACTGGAATACATCGAGTTCGCGCATGTGCTCCAGACTGCGAAGATCGCCCTCACCGACTCCGGAGGGATCCAGGAGGAAGCCCCCTCGCTCGACACGCCCGTTCTGGTGATGCGCGAGCAGACCGAACGCCCCGAGGGAGTGCTTGCCGGAACACTGAAACTCGTCGGCACGGATCCAGACAGAATCGTCACCGCGACCTTGCGCCTGCTCGATGACCCGGATGAATACGCCCGAATGGCCCAGGCGAACAACCCGTATGGCGACGGCAGGGCATCCCAGCGGATCACCGAGGCCTTGCAGTACGTCCTGTCGGGCGAGGATCCCCCACAGGCCTTCGGACCTGGGTTCTCCCGATCCTTCGTACTCGCAAATACCGGGGTCGACTACAACACCCTGGACAGCCAGCCACCTCAGGGTCGCGATCAGGAGCACTAACGGTGATCCCCTGGCTAGTCGGCCTTCCCGGGCCCATCGCGACGCTGCTGTTCATCGCACTCCTGCTGAGCGTGGCCCAACTCGCACTTGCTTTCGTACTCGCCGTCACCGGACGCATAGCGATGCGCGATCAACCTCCGCGGGGCGGTGAGGGGGATTACCTCTGGGTCTTCTTCGTTCCCGCACTGAACGAAGAGGTCACCATCGCCGACACGGTGCAGCGACTGGTGGAACTCGAGGTCACCCACAAGGTCATGATGATCATCGATGACGGATCCACCGATGAGACGCCGCACATTCTCGCGGGCATCAGCCACCCGGATCTGTCCGTGCTCCGCCGGGATCCCCCACACGCACAACAGGGAAAGGGAGCAGCCCTCAACAACGCTTGGTCCGTCGTGAAAGAACGGCTTGCCGCAGACCCTCGCTGGGCCCGGTTCACCTCCGACAAGGTCCTTGTGACTGTCGTGGATGCCGACGGTCGACTTGATAGAGACTTCGCCAATTCGGTGGCGGGTCATTTCGCTGACCCGGGTGTCGGCGGGGCGCAACTGCGGGTCGAGATCTACAACACCTGGAGCGTCCTCGCCCGACTCCAGGATGTGGAATTCCGCGTCTACGGCGGCCTCTATCAGATGGGACGTTCACCCTGGGGCACGGCTGGGATGGGGGGAAACGGGCAGATCAACAGGCTGTCCGCGCTCGATGATGTCGCGGCTTACAACGGCGCAGTCGGCGATGCTGTCCCATGGCGTGACCGACTCACCGAGGATCAGGATCTGGGTATCTCCCTGCTCGCCTGCGGCTGGCAGGGCCAGGAGGAAATCCGCGCAGCGGTCCATCAGCAGGGACTGGGCAACCCGCGTCGACTCCTGCGGCAGCGGACGAGGTGGGCCCAGGGCTGCCTCCAGGCCTGCCGCCGGATACGTGTCCCTCTTGCAGCTCGAATCAATCCCTTCGCGAAAGTGGAGTACCTGCAATGGCTGCTGCAGCCATTCATTCAGTTCTACATCGGACTGATGGTTCTGCTGACGATCGCTCTCGTGATCGTGGACCGTGTCAATCCATTGCCCTATGACGAACCATGGGAAATCCTGCTCGTGCTCTTCATTTCTCTGGGCGGCACATCGCTGGGCTGTGTCGTGGCCTGGTTGCGCACCCATCCGGCAGGTTTGCTGAAGCGACTCATCCTCGGCCTGCTCTGGGCCGTTCCCTACTCGTTCTACAGTTGGTTCCTCATGCCGGTCTACATCCGCGCGATGGGACGAGAGGTCACGGGCAAGTCTGGTTGGGCTAAAACCGCACGGGAACCCCTCCGCCGGTAGATGAGAGCACTCTCATCCGAGACTCACGGGGTTCTCACCCGAGGTGGATTGACTGAGGAGTGCCCGGACCACTCGGGGCCGGTCACTGAGAGGAGTCAGCCATGTCCAGACGCATGAAGTCTCTTGCCGCGGCCACCGTGGCCACCGGGATGCTCATCGGGTCGGGGATGCTCGCCGCACCGGCCAACGCTGAAATCGAGCGATCCAAACAGGGGATGTGCCGATCGGGGGCCGTGTGGGATCTCGACGTGGAGCGCGACGACGGAATGCTCGAGATCGACTTCGATGTCGATCGGGCACGTCCCATGGAGAACTATCGTGTTGTCGTGAAGGTGAACCGCAAGCGGGTGTGGCGAACGAATCTGAGAACCGACCGCGATGGCGATGTGTGGTTCACTCGCATGGTTCGGGACCGGCGGGGCCCCGATCGCGTCTCCGTCCGTATGGTCAGCCCCAGGGGTGATGTCTGTCGTGCCCGAGTTCGCATCTAGCGCATCCATCGGCGGATCGATGCTCGCAGCGTTGGTGTCTGTCGGCGCACTCTCGGGGTGCAGCGCGGACACCAACGCCGCTTCGACGGTCAATCCCGCTCCCATCGTGATCGGGGACTCCTCCCGGCCATCGCCCCCACCGGCGACCGAGGAGGTCATTCCCGCCTACGACCCCCGAGCCGAACTCGACATCGAAGATCAGGCCGGGGACGGTCGGTCGGTCGTGATCGATTCGGTGCGCGTCACCCGAGACAACGTCTACCTGGTCATCCTGGACGAGCGCGGAGCGATCCTCGGCACAAAGGCTCTCCTGCCCGGCGTGCAGCCGGTGAAGATCGACCTGCAGCGAAGTGTCGACTCCTCGGGATACCTCTTCGGTCTGCTTGTGATCGACAATGGTGATGGAAGGATCGATCCGAAGACCGATATTCCTCTCCTCGACGATGATGGCGAGATCGTGGAAGAAGATTTCGAGTACTACCTCAGGTGAAAGGCGACACGTGCGGTCATCCCGGTTTCGGATCCTGGCCTGGGTCATGGTCCCGGTGGTCGTCGTCATCGCCATCTCCTGGCTGACCGCTCGGGCGCTCGTCGAAGACCAGGTCAACGCCCGCATCACCAATCAGCTCAACGGCGAGGTGAACGAACTGCGCCTGCTCGCAGAGAACGACATCGACCCGCAGACCGGGCAGCCGTTCGCCGATACGGGATCGCTGCTGGAACTCTTCCTGGAGCGCAACATCCCCGATCAGAACGAGACGATGTTCACCATCGTCAACGGTGTTGTGGACGCCCGATCCCAGGACGTCCCTCCGATCCGATTGGACGCCAATGAGCAATTAATCGAGCAGACGCGCAATGTCGACGAGGTGACCTACGGGGAGATCGACACCACCGCAGGGCTCGTGCAGTACATCGCCGCCCCGGTCATCGCCGCAAACTCCGATGACCGTGGCGTCCTGGTGGTCGGAGTCTTCGCCGAACGCGAGAACGACCAGATCGACCGGATCGTGCGCACCCTCGGTCTCGTCTCGCTCGGCGCCCTGGGTTTGGCAACCCTGGTGGGATGGTTCGTTGCCGGCAGAGTGCTCGCTCCACTGCGCGACATGACCGAGACCGCTCATGCGATCTCTGATTCCGATCTCACCAAGCGCATTCCCCGCAGGGAGAACGGACGAGGGGATGAGATCGACGAACTCGCCGGGACGTTCAACGACATGCTGGACCGCCTCGAGTCCGCCTTCGCATCGCAGCGTTCCTTCATCGACGATGCAGGACACGAACTGCGGACGCCGATCACGATCATCAGGGGTCACCTCGAGGTCATGCCCGAGGACCCGATCGAGCGACGTCGCACGGTGGACCTCGTGCTCGACGAGCTCGGGCGGATGAGTCGGATCGTGGAGGATCTCATCACACTCACCAAGGCGCAACAGCCGGATTTCCTTCGCTCCGCCTCCGTTGATGTCGGTGACATCACTGACGAGATCGTCGTGAAGGCATCGGGCCTCGCTGACCGAGCCTGGCGCCTCGATGAACGAGCGGAGGGGATGATCAACGGCGACCGACAAAGGTTGGCCCAGGCGATGCTGCAACTAGCAGACAACGCCTCGCGTCACACGGATCCCGGTGCCGAGATCGGCATCGGCAGCTCGATCCTCGACGGTCGTGTGCGCCTGTGGGTGCGTGACACCGGAACCGGAGTCGCCGCCGAGGATCGCGAAAGGATCTTCGCCCGCTTCGTTCGCGGAAACTCAGCTCACTCGACCGAAGGGGCAGGACTCGGTCTGTCCATCGTTTCCGCAATCGCCGAGGCCCACGGCGGCCATATCGAACTCAGCGAGACGGTCGGTGGCGGAGCAACCTTCACCCTTGTTATTCCCCTGCAATCGAAGGAGGGCTGATGGCTCGCATCCTGCTCGCCGAGGACGAGGAGCGGATCACTTCGTTCATCACCCGGGGATTGACGGCGCATGAGTTCACTGTGACCAGCGTTGCCGATGGTCGCGAGGCACTGAATAACGCGCTGTACGGAGACTTCGACCTGCTCATTCTCGACATCGGTCTGCCCACCATGGACGGCTTCGAAGTACTCGAACAGCTCCGCGGGTCAGGCAGCACGATTCCCGTCATCGTGTTGACTGCACGCGACTCCGCAACCGACACCGTCGCGGGATTGCAGGGTGGAGCCGATGATTACATGGCGAAACCATTCTCGTTCGACGAACTCCTCGCCCGGGTGAGGCTTCGCCTTCGTGATCGTTCAACTGGTGGAGCAGGTTCCTCCCCGATTCTGCGCCATGACAACGTGCTTCTTGATATTCATTCCCGGCGAGTCAGTGTCGACGGACGTGAACACGACCTGTCGGCACGGGAGTTCTCGATGCTGGAGATGTTCCTCAGTCACGCCGGTCAGGTGCTGTCTCGCGAGCAGCTCCTCAGCGGCGTGTGGGGTTATGACTACGACCCGGGCAGCAATGTGGTCGACGTGTATGTGCGATACCTTCGACAGAAGATCGGAACTGATCGAATCGAGACCGTCCGCGGGATGGGTTATCGGTTGCGCTGAGTGATGATCTGCCCAGGCGGGGGGGTATTCCCCCTGCGGCAGCTGCCATTCACTCCACCCATAGCCTTCACTGGCGATTATGGGGACATTCACTGTCGCAATTCGTTCGAGCATGATCGGGCTCAGCCTTGCCGTCGTCGCGGCGCTCATTGCGGTTCCGGGAGTCGCGCAGAGCAATACAGGACCGCCCGTTGCACTCCAAGTCTTCGTCGGCCCGCCAAGCGAACACCGCAGTGGCGCCGCCTTCTTCCCGGACATCATCGTCGCAGCCGTAGATGCACAGGGCAATCAGGTTCCCGCCACGTCGTTTCCCAACCTGTTCATGACAACCACCGAGCCCATCCTCATCACGCCTGGAGTTCCCCAGGAGCTCGTCGTGACAACCCAACCAGGGGGTGCCAGGAGCGGCGAACTGCTCGATCCACAGCCGACTGTGGTCCTGCAAGACAGTGCGGGCAATCGGGTGACCGACCCCTACACGGTCGAGGCCATCCCTTCGGACGGCCAGCTCTTGGGAACCACTCGCATTCCCACGCAAGACGGCACGGCGTCGTTTCGCGACCTGAGGCTGACCACTACCCGGCCAGGTTCGTATCGCCTCGTCTTCGTCGCGACCGCAGTGGGATCCGGGGGCGGCTTCGACACGTTCTCGGATGGTTTCGTGATCTCCTCCGGCACGCCCCAGGACTGGGCACTGCAGGGAACTCGCACGACGGTGCGGGGCAAGAAGGGCATTCGGGTGACCGGGACCCCGAGCATCGATCTGATCGGTCAGCGGGTGGTTCCGTATTACAAGTTCCCCGGGCAATCGTCAGTCAGGCCCGGCGCATCTCGGCCCCTGGTCACCAGCACCGGTGAATTCCGCTATCAGCGACGGACCGGCAAGAAGATCTACCTCTACTTCGCCACGGAGGACGGATCGGCGCGCAGCGAGCGCATCACGATCCGCCGCTAGCCGGTGAGGTAGGGCAGGGCGAGACTCGCCACGATCGGGACGACGCCGACGAGCAGGAACGCGGGTAGGAAGCACGCTGCGAGTGGTGCGACGGCACGCACCCCGGCCGCACGTGCAGCGGCCTCCACCTGGCCCCGGGTCGAGCGACGCAGATCGTCGGCGATCCCCGGGAGGGTCTGCGACAGCGGCGCTCCCGATTCCAGCGACCGAGCCACCGCCCGTGCCAGTCCCTCCATCCCCGGTTGAGTGGCGATCGCGCGCCAGGCATCCACCTGATCAGCACCGAGTGACAGTGACGCGACGAGGGTGTTCAGTGGCTCGGCGATCGGCTCGCCCAGGGCGCGGGCCACTGCAGCCGCCGATGGTGGAATCGGTGCACCGGATGCGAGACAGGCCGCGAGCAGGTCAGCGGCATCCGCTCCCTGACGTTCCATCGCCTCTCGCCGTTCGCGGTCCCTGCGTGATTCGAGTCGGCCCAGGATGACCGGTGCGCCGACTGCGATGGCGATACCGAATCCCCACCCCCACAGGCCACCGATCGTCAGTGCGACACCGAGACCGCCCACTGCGCTGATGATGCGCACCATCCGGGGATCGGATAGTCCTCGTCGCGGTCGATCGCCTTCGCCATCTGCCTCAGCGAACAGTTCACGAAGTCGTCGGCGCGGTGCTCGCGGCAGGCCGATGAGCACCGCAGCAACGATGCAGATCACAGCGAGAGCGTTCACAGCGAGCGCTCCACACTCGCAGCGATGCGATTCACCCACCACAGGCCGACTCCGGTGAGGATCACACCGCCCGCGAGACACAGCCGTCCGATTCCGGTTCCCAGCAACCAGCCGAGCGGATCCCCGCCCAGGCTGATGCCCAGCACAATCCCGATCGCCGGAAGCAGCGCGAGCATCCGAGCGGTGGCCCGGGGCGCCGACAGGTGGGCCTGGAGTTGCACGCGCACCTCCTCAGCGGATCGAGCAGCGGCGGTCAGGCGTTCCAGGGCCACCGCCAATCCCGCACCGGAGGTTTCCGAGACCTCCCAGCAGGCAGCCACGGATCGCCACAGCGGCATGCGGTCGGCGGCAGCATCGCGTCGCAGGCCCTCCGGCACATCGCCACCCCATCGAGCGGCGGCAACGGCATGCGGGGCGACTCCATCGAGTGCGGTGAGCAGACCCGCTCTCATCGGCTGACCTGATCGCAACTCCGACGCGAGTGCCGAACACGCCTCGATGGCACGACGCCGGCGTCGAGCTGCAACACCGGGCAGACGTGATTGCCAGGTCATGCGCATGCGGGCGAGAGCCGATGCAGACGTCTCCTGAGGGCTGGTGATCGCTTCCAGGCGACGGGTCGGGTTCGCCGGCACGATGAGCGCCACCGCTGCCGCAGCGAGTCCGGCCGCGACGAGTGCACTCATTCGGGTGGCTCGATCCCCGCCGATCGGACCCGGGCAACCAGGTCCGTCAATCCGGGATGCTCCGTCGGTCGACCATCGACGTCGAAACCGATAGCGGGTTCGGCCTGCACGAAACCCGCTGCATCCAAATGCAGGACATGAAGTCCGGTGAGTCGTCGGCGCCCACGTGAGTCGCGATGGAGGTGGATGAGCACATCGAGCCCCGCACCGGCGAGGGAGTGCACGGCGGGACGCGGCAAACCGGCGGCAAGTCCCAGGGCTTCGAGGCGGGCGGGCACATGACCGGCGGAATTCGCATGGACGGTTCCGCATCCGCCTTCATGGCCGGTATTGAGCGCGGCGAGCAGGTCGACGACCTCTGCGCCACGAACCTCACCGACGACGACCCGATCCGGACGCATCCGCAAGGCCTGGCGGACCAGATCCGAGAGCACCACCGCACCGGCGCCCTCGACATTCGCCGGTCGGGCCTGCAGGCACACGGTGTGGGGGTGATCCGGACGCAATTCCGCGGAATCCTCCACGATGAGCACCCGCTCCTCATGCGCGACGAGTCCCAGCAGTGTTCCCAGGAAGGTGGTCTTGCCCGTTCCCGTTCCGCCGGAGATCAAGAACGCCAGCCGTGCCGCGATGATCACGCGCAGCCATCGAGCACCCAGATCCGTCACGGAGCCGACGTCGATCAACTGCTCCAGGGTGAAAGAGCGGCGACGGGGAATGCGCAGTGACACCATCGCGCACTCACGTGCGATCGGTGGAATGACAGCGTGCAACCGGGTGCCGTCGGGTAGTTGCGCATCCACATAGGGGGATGACTCATCAAGGCGACGTCCGGCAGCAGAGGCCAACCGCTGGGCCAGGCGGCGAACTGAATCGGCATTCGAGAATCGAATACCGCTGGGCTGCAGGCCCGCACCGCGATCAATCCACACGTCTTCGGGTCCATTGACCAGCACATCGGTGACGCCTTCTTCTCGCAGCAGCGGTTCGAGAGGTCCCGCGCCGGCGAGCTCATCACGCAGCGTTCCCACCAGGTTCAACACTGCCTCGTCACCGAGCACCACACCTTCGGCTCGAAGCGCCCGGGCGACGACTGCGGGACTCGGATCACCGGATTCAGCGACGGAATCGATCAGCCGACGGCGCACTCGCTCCACCAAAGCCGGGGTGCTCATGCCACCCTCCGGGCTGACCGGCGCGCTTGTGCTCGACTGCCCATGCCGTCATATCGGCTATTCACACCGACGGAGGCAAGGATCATCTCGGCGATGCGTTCCGCGGACACCGGCTTGGCATCGGCATATTCACCCAGGATCGGAAGTTCCAAGGCCGAGGCGACATCGGCACTGTCGAGATCGCTTCCTCGGCGATGCCGGACCACGATGCGCAGATCGCGAGACTCCTGATGCAGCAATGACAGGCGGGCGGCTGCGGCTGCAATGGAGCGCAGGTCAGCGGGGACCACCAGGATGCTCAACCGGGATCGACCCAGCGCGATGTCGCAGCCCTCGCGGGGCGAGTCGACAACGGTCAGATCGCAACCTTGCGTGCCGGCATCCAGAACCGCTTCCCACGCTTGGGTATCGATGATCGTCGACTGGCGATCGTGGCTGAGGACATGGAGACCATCGACCCTCGGCAGCGCATCCTTGAGCGCATCGGGCGGAATGCGCCCCCGGGTGGCAGCGAGATCTCGCCAACGAAGCCCCGGTGCGTTTTCGAGTTCGACCAACAACTCCAGCCCCCCGCCGAGGTGATCGCCATCGATCAACAAAGCCCCCCGCGACAGCCGCAGAGTTGCTGTCCGAGCGATGGCGACAGCGAGATGGGATGCTCCTGCTCCACCACATGCTCCGGTGACGGCGATGATCGGTGCCGACTGCTCCGCGATGTGGTCATGATCGACCAGGCGCGCGATGAGCACGGCATCCTCTCCCGGGAGCGTGACGACCGCCTCTGCACCTATCTGCACGGCCGAGCGCCACACGTCGGCATCATCAAGGCGCACGATGAGCACCCCCGGGCGACGAGCAAGTCCGAGATGGAGGGCATCGGGCACGGCATCCGGGCCCAGCAGGACGAGTGATGCCGCGCTCCAGGGTCCCCGCGCGGTAGACACCCGCGGCTGCACGTTCACATCGATGTCCGCGACGGCAGCCACACGCAGGATCGACTCTTCCACTATGGGGTCCTCGGTGTACAGGACCGGCGTGTCACCTATCGAATTCGCCATCCCTGAACTGTGCGGGGTGAACACCTAGCGCGTCGACCCTGCCGTGCAACCTGTGGACAACTCATGGTCGGTACCCTGGTCGCGTGGGCACCTCCCATGCTGCGGCGTTCTTCGATCTCGACAAGACCATCCTGGCCACCTCCAGTGCGTTGGCCTTCACCAAACCGTTCTACAAGGGTGGCCTGATCCGCCGCAGTGACGTCATCCGCAGCGCCTATGCCCAGTTCGTGTTCCTCGCATCGGGTGCGGATCACGATCAGATGGAAGCCATGCGCCAATACATGTCGAAACTCGTCACGGGATGGGATGTGGCCAAGGTCCGCGAGATCGTTGCCGAGACCCTGGACGAGATCATCGATCCCGTGGTCTATGAGGAAGCGGTCGCACTCATCGAGTCGCATCAGGCCGCGGGACGTGACGTCATCATCATCTCCTCGTCCGGTACTGAGGTCGTCGAGCCGATCGGAGCGCGCCTCGGAGTCGACCTCGCTGTCGGCACCCAGTTGGCCGTCGAGGATGGTTGCTACACCGGCGAGATCCTGTTCTATGCCTATGGCGATGGCAAAGCCCAGGCGATGCGCGATCTCGCCGACGAGCGCGGTTACGACCTCGCCGAATCATTCGCCTACACCGATTCGATCACCGACCTGCCGATGCTCGAGGCCGTCGGTTACCCGACTGCAGTCAATCCTGATTCGGCGTTGCGTGAGATCGCGGAGGCCCGCGAATGGCCCGTCCAGGATTTTGCGAGACCGGTTGCGATGAAGTCGCGCATCTCGAACAAGCAGGCGGCTGCGGCCGCAGGTGCCAGCGCCGCTCTCGGTGCCGTTGCACTCGGTGCGACGTGGTACGCCCGTCACCGCCGCACGGGCTGAACCACCGAACCCCAGACGCTAGGGAGCGGCCGGTTCTGTCGGTGTCGGCTCAGGTGTCGGTGTCGGCTCGGGTGTCGGCGTCGGCTCGGGTGTCGGCGTCGGCTCGGGTGTCGGCGTCGGGGTCGGCGCCGCGATCGCGACCGTCAGCGTGACCTGGGTGCCCTTGACCGCCGTCGTTCCTGCTGAAGGTGATTGCGACAGAACGGTCCCCGGCGCAACCGTCTGAGACTCCTCGTAGATCACGCTGACCTCGAACCCGGCTCCGGACAGGATCCCGCGCGCAGCACCTTCGGTTTCGCCGACGGTATTGGGCACCTGCACCCGACCGCTGGACACATCGATGCTGACGGTGGTGCCGACGTCCACCGATGTCCCCTCCGGTGGGTTCTGACCCAGGACATACCCCTCCGGCTGATCGGAATCGACCGGATTGACCGCACCGAGGACCAGCTTGGCGTCGGCAAGCGCCGTCTCGACGTCGGCGATCGAGGTGAGACCGACCAGCGGTGGAACGGTTGCCTTCTCCGCGCCTGCACTGATCGTGACGTTGACCGCCTGACCCTCCTCGAGTTGCTCACCGGGGATGGGCTGCTGTGCGATCACCGTGTCTACCGGGAGTTCGGAGACCTCCGGGGTCTGCACGCCCAGCACGAGTCCCTCGCGCTGCAACACGTTCTCCGCCTGCACGATGGTCAGTCCCGTCAGGTCGGGAACGGTGACCTTCGCTGCCGTCGTGCGACCGAGTACGAGTGCGGCCGCGAGTGCGACAAGACCCACGATCGCGAGGATGCCGATGATCAGTGCGACGAAGAACCCTGCTCCGCGCTGGGCTTTGCGCCCCCGCGGCTTGGCGGTGTCGATGGCATAGACCTCGGTCGGATCCACCACATCGAGCACCTGAGTGGGTGTCGCAACGACAGCGGGTACGGCGGCGGTTACCGGGCCGCCAACCGCGGCTGCATCGACGTCGAGGCGGAATTCGGCGGCGCTTTGATATCGGTCATCCGGGTTCTTGGCCAGGGAACGCATCACGACAGCGTCGATTGCCGGGGAGATCTCCGGATCGAGTTGCGAGGGTGGCAGCGCCTGTTCGCTGACGTGTTGATAGGCAACGGATACCGGCGAATCGCCGGTGAACGGTGGCTTTCCGGTCAGCAGTTCATAGAGCAGCACACCGGCGGAATACAGGTCACTGCGTGCATCGACGACCTCGCCACGTGCCTGTTCCGGTGACAGGTACTGGGCGGTTCCCATCACCGTGGAGGCTGAGGTCATGGTGTGACCCACCTCGTTGATCGCACGGGCGATACCGAAGTCCATCACCTTGACTTCACCGGTGCGCGCGAGCATCACATTGGCCGGCTTGATATCTCGATGCACGATGCCGTGGCGATGCGCATAGTCGAGTGCGGCGAGTGTGCCGGAGATGATCTCCAGCGAGCGTTCGGGCATGAGTCGGCGACCCGAGGACACTAGTTGCCGCAGTGTCATGCCGTCGACGTATTCCATGACGATGTAGGGAACGATCGTCGTCTCGCCGTGGTCACCGAGCACGTCCTCGCCGGTGTCATACACCGCGACGACGTTGGGGTGATTCAACGCGGCTGCCGATTGGCCCTCTCGGCGGAAGCGGGCCTGGAAGGCCGGGTCGCGAGCGAGATCGGGTCGCAGGATCTTGATCGCGACACGACGACCCAGGCGGACGTCACGGCCCTCCCACACCTCGGCCATGCCACCACGGCCGATGATGGAGATGAGCTCGTAGCGATCACCGAGCGTGCGTTCCACGCCTGGTCCTTCAGTCACGACACATTCCTCCCGCTTCTAGACGCAGCAGTCTGGCAGGTCGTTCCCGTGATTCCGGTGCGGCTCACCTGAGGGCCGCCTCGATCACGGCACGGGCGATGGGTCCTGCGATCGCGTTCCCGCTGACCTCGTTGTCGCCGCCATCCTCAACGGCGACGGCGACGGCGATCTGGGGGTTCGTTGCCGGGGCCAGCGCCACCATCCAGGCCACCGGTGCGCCGTCCCTGCCCGTTTGCGCGGTTCCGGTCTTCGCACCGACGCTGACCACCTGGCCGTCGGGGGTCGTGATACCTCGAAGCACTCCTGCGGTCCCCCGATCGACGACCGCGACCATCATCTGGACAAGATCTGCCGCATCTTCGGAGGTCATCGCCTGTTGGAACTCACGGGGGGCCGAGGTTCGCAGGATCGCAAGGTCGGGCCCGCGGATTTCCTGCACCAGATACGGCTCCATCACGACGCCGTTATTGCCGATACCGGCTGTCACCATCGCCATCTGCATCGCGGTGGCTCGTACATCGAACTGACCGATCGCGCTCAACGCCGTTTGCGGGGCATCCGGTGAATCCGGGAAGCGAGAGGTCGACGCGCGCAGCGGAGTGGTGAACGCGGTGTCGAAGCCGAATGCCTCCGCCTGTTCGCGGAGTGCATCAGCACCGAGCTCGTTGCCCAGCCAGGCGAACGCAGTGTTGCATGACTGTGCCAGCGCCTCGATCAGGGTGACCTGCTCGTCCGGGCCGCATTCCTCCCCTGTCCAGTTGCGCAGGGTGCGTGTGGACAGCGGCAGGTCATATTCGGCAGGTCCGGGCAGCACCGAATCGGGAGTGAACCGGCCCGAGGCCAAAGCTGCTGCTGCGGTCACGATCTTGAACGTCGACCCCGGTGGATTGAGCGCGACGATCGGTCGATTGATGAGTGGCTGCGCAGAGTCATCGAGCAGGGACTCGTAGTAATCCCGGATGGCTGCCGGGTCATGGGAAGACAGGATGTTCGGATCGAACGATGGGGCCTGCACCTGCGCCAGGATCCGTCCCGTCGATGGCTCGATAGCCAAGACCGCGCCGCGGGTTCCCTGCAGTCCACGCCACGCGGCGTTTTGGGCACGGGCGTCAATCGTGGTGGTGACAGCTCCCCCGCGCGGCTGTCGACCGGCGATCAATTGCTGAAGCCGGTCGACGAAGAACAGATCCGACGATCCCGACAGCACGTCGTTCTCGGTTCTCTCCAGGCCCGTCGCGCCGTACACGATGGAATAGAAGCCCGTGACCGATGCGTATTTCTCGCCCTCGGGATACACCCGCAGATAGCGCAGCGTGCCGGCGGTTTCCACGGACCGGGCGACCGGATCCGCACCGACGAGGATCGGCCCGCGTTCCCGGCCGTATTCCTCGAGCAGCACCCGCTGGTTGTCCGCTCGCGCCCGATAGTCATCGGAGCGATACACCTGGATGATCGTGACGTTGACCAGCAGTGCGATGAGCAGGAGAGCCAGAACGACGGACAGTCGGCGGATCGAACGCGTCATCGCGACACCACCTGCGTCGGCATCGAGGCCTCGTCAGGCTGTTCCTGCGCCGGGCGACGCGCGCGGTGGGAGATCACCAGGAGCAGGGCGATGATGATCCAGTTGGCGACGAGGGACGATCCGCCATAGGACAGGAACGGTGTGGTCAAACCGGTGAGGGGGATGAGTCGGGTGACACCGCCGACGATGACGAAGACCTGGATCGCCAGGGTGATCGACAAGCCGGCGGCGAGGAGTTGGCCGAAGGGGTCGCGAACGGCCACCGCAGTGCGCAGCCCGCGCTCGACCAGCACCGCGTAGAGCAGCAGGATCGCGATCAGACCTGTGAGTCCGAGTTCCTCACCCAGCGCGGCTACGACGAAGTCGGTGTTGGCGAAGGGCACCAGGCTGGGGTAACCCCCACCGAGTCCGGTTCCCAGAAGCCCGCCATTGGCCAGGCCATAGAGCGATTGCACGATCTGGAACCCACCCGTGTCCGCGTAGGCGAAGGGATCCAGCCACACCTGCACTCGCACCCGGACGTGACCGAAAGCGAGATAGGCGAACACGGCACCGACGGCGAATAAGGCCCCGGCGAGGACGAACCAGGAACGACGTTGGGTGGCGATGTACAGCATCGAGACGAACAGGCCGAAGAACAGCAGCGACGTGCCCAGATCCCGCTCGAAAATGAGCACTGCGAGTGACACGAGCCACACCACCAGGATCGGCCCGAGATCACGTGGACGGGGGAACTCGATGCCCAGGAATCGAGTGCGCACCAGCGCCAGGGAATCCCGGTTGACGACGAGATAGCCCGCGAAGAAGATCGTCAGCGTGATCTTGGCGAGTTCAGCGGGTTGGAAGGTCAATCCGCCGACACGCACCCACAGGGTCGCGCCGTTGACCGTCGTGCCGATCACCGGAGCAAGGGGAAGGATCAGCAGGATGATGCCGATAAGGCCTGCGGTGTAGGTGTATCGCTGCAGGATGCGATGGTCGCGAAGCGCCAGCAACACCAGCACGAACAGGGTGACGCCGACGGCATACCAGGTCAGCTGGTTGTAGACATCGGGTGTGGGTGGCACCGCACCGACACGTTCGGCTCGCTGTGCCGCCGCGACATCGAGGCGATAGATCATCACGAGTCCGAGGATGGTCAACAACGTCGCAAGGGGCAGCAGGAGCGGGTCGGCATACGGCACGCGCCACCGAACGATGACGTGTGCGATCAGCGCCAGCACGCCGACGACTGCTGCGGTGATCCACAGACGGGGATGCAACCCTTCGCCGGTTGCCCAGCCCACCTGGACAGTGCCGAGGACTCCGAGTCCCCAGGCCATCACGAGAAGGAGAAGTTCGAAGTTCCGGCGGGTGGGGTGCTTCACGGCTCGATCTCCAGCGTCGGACAACCCGCCGGTGGTCGGGGACGTTGGCATTCCGCAGCGCGTGCCGCCATCTCTTCAGCGATCCGTCGAGCATCGTCGAGACTGTCGGCAGCGATGCCCCGTTCGATCAGTTCCGCATCGAACACCGGAAGCTGGGCAACCTGAGTCTCGGTGATCTCAGTCGTGCGGTGCATCGGCACACCACCGACAGACCCGGGCAGGCCCTGATAGATCGTCACCCGACCCGCATCCGCCCCGACGTACCACTGGTTGCTCCACCAGACCGCGCCCAGTGCCGTCACCGCTCCCGCGATGACGGCGAGCACAGCCACGACGGCAACGACGATCCGTAGCGCCCGTCTCGACTGGGGTGAACGGCCTTTCGACGCCGACACGGCACTGATCTGCGCATCGATTCGCGGTATTTCCGAAGTCGGTGGCCCGCTCACCGGTGGGGGCGGCTCGGGACGATTGGGATCGGGCTGTGCATCATCTGGAAATCTGATCTGCGGCAGCCGCGATCGCACCCGTGGTTCCCCGGCAGCCCCTACGACGACCGGCTCGTCTCCGGCGATGTTCAGGATCATTTCGTCGCGCTCAAGCTCTGCTACGGCGTGGCGATCGCCATAGCCTGAAACCGACGCCACCGACTCACAGGCCAGCCCGCTCGTGGCGCCGAAAAACTGTTGGACGCGGCAATTGTTCAGGATCGTTTCCCAGGTCTTGGGGTAGATCCCCTTAAGCTGGCTGAGGTCCTGCCAGAACGACCAGATGCGCACGCCGTAGCCGCGCAAAAGGGTGATCGCCTGGCGCAGTTCGTTGAGCTAGCCCAGCTGGGCGGCTTCATCGATCAGGAAGAGGGTGGGGCGCTCAGGCTGGACGCGCCGCCGGGTGATCACGCTCATCAGAGCGCCGATCCAAAGGCGCAGAAGCGGGGCGTGGCTTTCCAGCTTGTCCGGCGGCAGGACCAGATAAAGCGTCATGGGCGCGCCGGTCAGCACGTCGTTGAGATTCAGATCCGAGGCGCTGAGATGGGTCTCCACATCGGCGCCCTTGCCGAAGTCGAGATGG
>CAJXYI010000010.1 GCA_913063435.1 uncultured Actinomycetales bacterium
GCCCCTCGCTGTCGTGGTGAAGCAACTGCGGGTGTTCTTCATCTCGCTACCGATCATGGTCGCGATCCTGCTCGTCACCGGTGAGCAGATCACGGTCAACTGGCTGCTCGCGCCGATCGCTCTCGTGTTGATCCTGATGTTCTCGGTGGGGATGGCTCTCATCCTGGCGCGGATCGTGGCCGTGGTGACCGACGTCTCGGATGTGCTGCCCTACTTCCTGCGGATCTGGGGCTACGCCTCGGGTGTGATGATCCCGATCGCTGACCGTCTGGACCGTCTGGGCCTGCCGCCATGGGCGGTGTTCTTGATCGAGATCAATCCTCCGACCGCGTTCCTCAACATCATGCGCGACAGCCTGATGAGTACCTATGGCGCACCTGGGGGCTCGTTCAACTGGATTGTCTCGGCGATCTGGGCGTTCGTGGTGCTGCCGGTCGGCCTGTGGTTCTTCTGGCGGGGGGAGGGCAGGTATGGCCGTGGCTGAGACTCCCGCGCCAGCGGACCGCGATCACGATCACCGACCTGCGCCGACGCCCAAGGACGCACCCGTCAAGGTGGTCGTGGACGATCTGCACGTTGCCTATCGATTGTGGATCACAGCACCTGCACCGCCGGTGAAGGGTTGGCGGCGTTGGCGAGTGAGGCGGCCCATCCCCATCAAGCGTGAGGTACAAGCGGTCAGGGGGGTGAGTTTCCTGGCCCGCCAAGGCGAGGCGATCGGAGTGATCGGCAAGAACGGAGCAGGCAAGTCCACCCTGATGCGGGCGATCGCCGGCCTGATGCCGGCGGCCCAGGGTCGTGTCTATGCCGATGGGCAGCCGACGTTGCTCGGGGTCAATTCAGCCCTGGTCAAATCCCTGTCCGGCGCCCGCAATATCGAACTGGGACTGCTGGCTCTGGGACTGAGCCCCGAACAGGTCGCCGAACGATTCGATGACATCGTGGAATTCTCCGGGATCGGCGATTCGGTGTACCTGCCGATGAAGTCCTATTCATCGGGTATGGGTGCCCGACTCAAATTCGCGATCGCCTCATCGGTCCCGCGCGAGATCCTCCTCATCGACGAGGCGCTTGCGACCGGAGATGGGGAGTTCCTCAAGCGCAGCGCCGAACGCATTCAGGGCCTGCGCGAGGATGCGGACACCATCTTCTTCGTCAGCCACTCGATGTCATCGGTCAAGGAGACCTGCGATCGGGTGATCTGGATGGACGAGGGACGCATCATCGCCGACGGTGATCCCGAATCCATCATCCCGGAGTACGAGCAGCGCTTCGGGCTCAAGACACGGAAGTCCCGCAAAGCTCGTCGTCGCAAACGTCGGGAACGCAATCTTGCAGCGCGTGCGAACGACGACGAGACTGGTGACTTCGGGGCGAGCGAGCCGGGAACTGCGTAGTGCGTGTCCTGGTCGCGACGGTGGTGCACGACCCTCGTGACGCGCGAGTCTATGCACGCGAGATCGCTGCCCTCATCGATGCAGGTCACGACGTCACCTACATCGCGCCCTTCACATCCTTCGGCCTCAGAGGACTTCCGGGAGTCGATCCGGTCGATATTCCCGCGGCGAAGGGTCGCAACCGGTTGGCGGCCTTCCGCGCTGCCCGACGCGAATTGCATCGGCGCGCACCAGACCACGATGTCGTGCTCTTGCACTCACCCGAATTGATCCTGTCGGCCCGTGACCTCGCACACCCGTGCATCGTGTGGGACGTGCACGAGGACACAGCTGCTGCAGTGACGTTGAAGGGATGGCTGCCCAGACCCGTTCGAAGGCCGGTTGCGCACGCCGTGGGCTGGGCCGAACATTGGGCTGAACGGCACTGGCACCTGATTCTCGCTGAAGACGCCTATGTCGATCGTTTCCGACGGCGTCATCCGGTAGTGCCCAACTCCACTCCGGTGCCCCTGGACGTTCCACCTTCAGGCAACGACAGGGCCGTATATGTGGGTCACGTCACGCGTGCGCGTGGTGGTGACGAGATCGTCGCCATGGGTCGGCGGCTTCGGGGCTCAGTCGAGACGCATGTGATCGGCCATGCCGATGACGACATGTCAGGCGTTCTGCGACGGGCACACGACTGCGGCGACGTGATCTGGCACGGATATCTGGCGAACACTGAAGCCATGGCCATCGTCCAAGGCGCCACGGTGGGACTGGCTTTGCTTCACGATGAACCGAACTACCGCCACTCCCGGCCGACGAAGATCATGGAGTACTGGGCGCAAGGGATTCCTGTTGTGTCCACCCCGCTGCCGATGGCCGTCGAGATGATCGAGAGCAGCGAAGGCGGACTCGTTGTCCCCTTCGCTGACGCGGGGGCGGCGGCAGATGCGGTGCTTCATCTGGCGCGTCAACCGAGGCTTCGCCAGGAGATGGCCGACAACGGACGACGGTGGGTGAAGGAGAACGCCGACTGGAATGTCGATGGTCCGGAGTTCGTCTCAATCCTGCGTTCGTGGGCGAGCGGATCGAAGCTCGATCAGCATGGCGCGACCGACGCGTCGTAACGGCACCTTTCGCTGGCCGAGCCGATAGGCACCCCAGGCGCCGGCTGCAGTCCCGGCACCGACCAGTCCGATGCCGACGAACCACTGGCGCCGCGCAACCAGTCCACCGGCCAGAATCAGGGCTCCTGCCGCGCCCGCCCAGGGCAGTGCCGCTCGCCCTGCAGCACGAGCCTCGGCGGCAAGTCGGGCGGATCGTTCACGTCGACGTTCCTCGGCGGCTTTGGCCCTGTCGGCCTTGGTGGTCTTCGGGGTGGTCTTGCGACGACCCACCGCGGTTTCCACCTGGTATCCATTGGCCTTGAGCCAGACGGCACCCTCCCCTTCGATCGCGACCAGTTCTTCGTCGGTCAGCGTGTCCCGCCAGGCGCCTTCGCGGCCGTCGGTGATGTGGTTGGAGGTGATCCGGAGGTTCTCGTCGACTCCGTGTCGCTTGGCTTGGATCGCGCGCTCGGCTTGAGCCTGTAAATCGACCTCGGCGGCGATGGCCGCCAAGCGGTCGTCATCGACCGACACATCGAGGTATTCGGCGAGATCGCGCACGAGCCCCGGCACGTCGTCTTTGAAATCCTCGTAGCGGCGGATCCAGGTGTCGGACTTGGCGCGCCAGAATGCATCCCCGCGGAGCTCGCGGCGAACTGTCAGCCGTGAGTTGCGTGCACCGCGATCGGGATGACCCTGCTTCAGTCGTCCTTTGCGATACAAGGATGCGACGACATCTCGTGGATCGCGGAAGGTGTAGAGGTATTTGGCGCCTTCATCAGGGAAGTCGTCGCGGTTCATGGCTGAGCGGAAATGCACCTTCGCCATCAGCAGATCATCGGGATTCGCAGCCGCGGTGGGGAACTCATCGGTCGCGAGCCCACGCGGGTTGCGCAGACCCGGTCTGCCCTCGAGCAGCATGCGCGAAATCTGCCATACCAGTGTGGAACCGGAGCGGTGCATGCCGCAGACGACGAGAAGCACAGCGAGGAGTCTATGGCCTCGATCCGCAGCCTCACAGCCACCGGCCGGGAGTCATCCCGACGGTCACCCTCCCGAGCCGCTGGCACGTCGGTTCCGCCGGCCCCTGGCATCCCAAGGGGTCTCCTCGGTGGGCATGAGACCACCGAGGAGGGCGAGAGCGGCCCCTGCGGCATCGGCAACGGCTTCGGAATCGACGGGTTCGGTCGCGGTAGAACCAGCATCGACGAGGAGATCGCTGCGGTCACCGGTGAAGATCGCGCCTGTTTCGTCGAGTTCGACCAGGTCCTCCTCGGCCCAGGCCCGAACCCGATCGGTCCACTCTGCGGGCAACGCCACACGACGCCCACGATCTGTCCTCCCGACGAACGCTTCGCGCACGATGCGTCCGCGAATGGCTCGTCGCCGAGGTTCGGGCAGTTCCCCTAACTCCAGGGCGCGATTCAGGCCGGCGAGGACGAGCGTCTCGGGCTCGGTGATTCCGATGTTGGCGGCCACCAGATCGACATCCGGTGCCGTGGCCGGTGCGGCGGCCGTGAGGTCGGTCGCGGACACGAATCGACTCCACAACTCGTTCGTATCCGATCCTGATCGAGGGACGCCCACGACGCGAACCGACGAGGTGAAGGCCGCCCAGCGTTGGGCGAGCGATCCGATTGCGTAGGCGCGCCAGAAGGTCTGATCGGGATCGGCCTCCCAACGCGCTCGACGATCGGCGCTGGAACCTTCACCACGACGCTGATCCAATTGCCGCACGTACGTCGAGAAGGCAGTCGATCGTCCATTGCGAATGTGCTGCTGCCAGGAACTAGGGATCACCCGGCCCAGGTCGCGCACGGTGATGATGACGTCTGTGCGCTGCACATCCAGGGATCCGACCAAGCGTTCCGCGGCTGTGGCGTCGATGACCGACAGCGCTTCCCCGGACACGATGGCGGTGCCGTCCCAGCGTGCGATCTTGTCGACGAGCGCCTGCCAGGAGTCGCGCTGTGCTTCTGCTCGATGGCGGGGTACCCAGGGGAAGGACTCGGTGCCGAGTAGGCCGTACGCGGCTGCCTCATGGTTGTAGATTTCGCGCTTGCCGACTAGCCGAGTCGGGTACAGGACGCCCTTCTTTCGCAATGTCGACGAAAGCGCGGCGAGAACCCGCTGGAGGTACGTCGTTCCCGATTTCTGAGTGCCGATGTGCAAGACGAGGCGCTCAGCCATGACGGCACTCCTCCCGGGATGGCTCGACGAGTTGACCACATCGTCCCATGCGGACCCGCGTGTGGAATGGTTCACCCGTGCGAGTGGTGGTCATCGGAGTCTTCGATGGAGTACACCGGGGACATCAAGCCCTGGTGGACCGGGCGGTTCGCCGATCCCTGGAACCGGGTGATTCGGGAGCAAGGGAAGTGATCGCAGTGACTTTCGATCCGCATCCGGCGGCAGTTCTTCGTCCGGAACGGGCGCCGCTGATGCTGACGAATGTCGATCGTCGATCTGATCTCCTTCGTGCGGCCGGGGCCGACGAGGTAGCGGTCCTGCGGTTCGACCCGGCCTTCTCTCGACTTTCACCGACCGAGTTCGTCGATCGACTGATCGACGATGTGCTCGATGGTCGCACCGTGGATGCGATCGTCGCCGGGAGCAACTTCCGTTTCGGTAGGGGCGCGGTGGCGGATGTGTCCGCTTTGCGCGCCATCGGCGCCGAGCGTGGATTCGAGGTCGACGAGGTGGCCCTGGTGACCGAACGGTTCCCGGATGCCCCCGATGTGGTGTGGTCGTCGACCTTCGTGCGATCGTCGATCGCAGCGGGTGATGTCGCCGGTGCAGCACGGGTGCTCGGTCGCCCGCATCGCGTTGAGGGCGTCGTGGTCCGTGGTGAGCAGCGGGGCCGTGAATTGGGGTATCCGACGGCGAACGTCGATGTCGAGCGTGGTGTGGCCGTCCCCGGGGATGGGGTCTACGCCGGCTGGCTGATCGACGAAACTCAGCGGTGGCCGGCAGCCATCTCGGTGGGCACGAATCCGCAATTCGACGGAACGGTTCGAACGGTGGAGGCCTACGCACTCGACCGGATGGATTTGGAACTCTACGGCCGCCACGTGGCCGTGGATTTCGTGGAATTCATCCGTGGGCAGCAGGTATTCGATTCTGTGGACGGCTTGATCGAGCAGATGGCCCAGGATGTGGCAGAGGCTGCGCGACTGACCTCCGGTGAGTCTGGCTAGCACCTGGGCCCAGTCCTCACCGCTAACCCAGCCCCTCCTGCTAATCTGATCCCGACGGTCTTGAGGCGGGCGCCTTGGGATTCGCGACTAGCCCTCGAGCACAGTGCCCGAGGGGAGCATCCAGGGTGGATGCGCGCCTGATCAGATAAGGAATCACACGTGCCGCTTGACACTGCCACCAAGGCCGAGATCATCGCCGAGTTCGGTTCGGGTCCCAACGACACCGGGAGCCCCGAGGTTCAGATTGCGTTGCTGAGTCGTCGGATCACCGAACTCACGGAGCATCTGAAGTCGCATAAGCATGATCATCACTCGCGTCGGGGCCTGCTGGCCCTCGTCGGCCAACGCCGGCGTTTGTTGAAGTACCTGATCGAGGTGGATATCACGCGGTATCGCGCGATCATCGAAAAGCTCGGACTGCGCCGCTAGGTGCAGGCCGATAAGGGGGACTGCGCCGCTAGGTGCAGGCCGATAAGGGGGGACTGCGCCGCTAGGTGCAGGCAGGTTAATTGAAAAGATGACGATCACACCGGTGTCGTGTGCGGATGTGGTGATGAGTCGGTCCTCGGTAGTGGCTTCCGGGCAGATGATGCCCGTGGGCCTCGATCGAAGACCGGCCGAGCACCTGCGACCGACTCCTGTGCGATCGAACGCATCATGGATGCGTATCGACGATGAAGGAGTAACCCGTGGACGGGTCCACTATCACCGCCACCGAGGCGGTTCTTGACAACGGGCCGTTCGGCTCGCGAACAGTTCGTTTCGAAACCGGCCGCCTCGCTCGCCAGGCGGGTGGTGCAGTGTCGGCATTCTTGGATGACGACACCATGCTGTTGAGCACGACGACGGCGTCGAAGTCACCGAAGGAGCATTTCGATTTCTTTCCGCTGACGGTCGATGTGGAGGAGCGGATGTATGCGGCCGGGCGCATTCCCGGATCGTTCTTCCGCCGCGAAGGTAGGCCGAGCGAGGATGCGATCTTGACGTGTCGGTTGATCGACCGACCGTTGCGGCCGACGTTCGTGAAGGGTCTGCGCAACGAGGTTCAGGTCGTCATCACCGTTTTGGCGTTGAATCCCGACGACCTCTATGACGTCCTTGCCATCAACGCGGCTTCGGCATCGACGCAGTTGTCGGGTCTACCGTTCAGCGGTCCGATCGGCAGTGTCCGCGTTGCTCTGATCGATGATCGGTGGGTGGCTTTCCCTCGACATTCGGAGTTGGAGCGGGCGGTGTTCGACATGGTCGTGGCAGGTCGTGTGGTCGGCGACGATGTCGCGATCATGATGGTCGAAGCCGAAGCGACCGAGTCCACCCTGGATCTCGTTCGCAGCGGTTCCACAGCGCCGACGGAGGATGTTGTGGCTGCGGGTCTCGAGGCAGCAAAGTCGTTCATCCGGGTGCTGTGTGAGGCACAGGAGGAATTGGCGAAGACGGCGGCTAAGCCGGTCCAGGACTTCCCGGTCTTCCTCGATTATTCCGATGACGTGTACGACGCGGTCGCGAAGGCGGCGACGGCACGGGTTGCCGAGGCGATGACGATCTCGAGCAAGGCCGAGCGTGAGGCTGTACTCGATGAGATCAAGGATTCCGTCATCGAGCAGCTCGCCGGCACGTTCGAGGGTCGGGAGAAGGAGATCTCCGCGGCTCTGCGCAGTGTGACCAAGGATCAGGTGCGCCAGCGGATTCTGCGCGACAAGGTCCGAATCGATGGCCGTGGACCGACGGATATCCGGACCCTGTCCGCAGAGGTCGATGTGCTACCGCGAGTGCACGGCTCGGCCCTGTTCGAGCGTGGTGAAACCCAGATTATGGGCGTGACCACACTGAACATGCTGCGCATGGAGCAGATGCTCGACACGCTGTCACCGGAGACGCGCAAGCGGTACATGCACAACTACAACTTCCCGCCCTACTCCACCGGTGAGACGGGTCGGGTGGGCAGTCCCAAGCGTCGCGAGATCGGTCACGGGGCGCTAGCCGAGCGAGCACTGGTCCCGGTGCTGCCGACTCGGGATGAGTTCCCCTATGCCATTCGTCAGGTGTCTGAAGCGCTGGGCTCCAACGGTTCCACGTCGATGGGTTCGGTGTGCGCGTCGACGATGTCGCTGCTGAATGCGGGTGTGCCGCTCAAGGCCCCGGTCGCGGGAATAGCCATGGGCCTAGTCAGCGGTGAGGTGGACGGCAAGACCGAATACCTCGCGTTGACCGACATCCTCGGGGCTGAGGACGCCTACGGTGATATGGACTTCAAGGTCGCAGGTACGAAGGATTTCGTCACCGCCCTGCAGTTGGATACCAAGTTGGACGGAATCCCCGCATCGGTGTTGGCCGGTGCGCTCAGTCAGGCTCGTGATGCGCGGATGACGATCCTCGAGGTGATGGCCGAGGCCATCGATGCACCCGATGACATGTCACCGTTCGCACCGCGGATCATCTCGATCACGATTCCCGTGGACAAGATCGGTGAGGTGATCGGGCCGAAGGGCAAGATCATCAACCAGATCCAGGAGGACACCGGCGCCACGATCACGATCGAGGACGACGGCACCATCCACATCGGTGCGACCGAAGGCGACGCTGCTGAGGCTGCTCGAGCGAAGATCAACGCCATCGCCAACCCGACGATGCCCGAGGTGGGCGAGCGTTACCTCGGCACCGTGGTGAAGACGACGACGTTCGGCGCCTTCGTCTCGTTGGTTCCCGGTCGTGATGGTCTGCTGCATATTTCCGAGATCAAGAAACTGGCACCGGGCAAGAAGCGGATCGAGAACGTCGAGGAAGTTCTCAAGGTCGGCGACAAGGTCCAGGTGGAGATCAAGGAGATCGACCAGCGAGGCAAGTTGAGCCTGCAGCCTGTGATCGACGAAGCCGCAGCCGAATAGGCGCACGTTCCATGTCACGGCGCACCACAACCTCGACTCTCCTTGATGAGGGAGACGGGGCGGTGGTGCGCCGTACGACATTGACGAACGGTTTACGCATTGTCACCGAGCACGTACCGGGCGTGCGAAGTGTGGCGGTCGGGGCGTGGGTCGGGGTCGGCTCCCGGGATGAGACACGACAGCAGCTCGGAGCGGCGCATTTCCTCGAACACCTGCTGTTCAAGGGGACCAAGAGGCGGTCGGCCTGGGAGATCTCCGCGGCGATCGAATCCGTAGGCGGCGACATGAACGCCTTCACGACGAAGGAGTACACCTGCTACTACGCCCGCGTGCTCGATCGGGATATGCCGCTGGCTGTGGATGTTGTCTGCGACCTGGTGTCCGAGGGGGCGCTGAACTCAGCCGATATCGAGAGTGAACGTGGTGTCATTCTCGAGGAGATCGCGATGTCCGAGGATGACGCATCCGATGGCGTGCATGATCTGGCGATGTCCGCGCACTTCGGGCACACCCCGCTGGGTCGGCCGATCCTCGGGACGATCGACTCCATCTCGGCGCTGTCGTCCCGTGGGATCCGCAGTTTCTATCGGGGTCGATACGTGCCCTCGAACATCGTGATCGCGGTTGCGGGGAATGTCGATCACGATGCGGTGGTGCGCCGAGTGCGCAAGTCCCTGCCGCGATTCGCCGATGCTCCCGACTCTCCACCCCAGGTTCCGGTGGGTCGCAGGGCTCGCCGCGATGGATCGGCCTCGGTGAGCGTGCGACATCGACCGATCGAGCAGGCGAATGTCGTCCTCGCTCACACGGGCCTGTCTCGTCACGATGACCGGAGGTATTCCCTCGCGGTGCTCAACGCGGCTCTCGGAGGTGGAATGTCGTCCCGGTTATTCCAATCCATTCGCGAAGAGCGCGGTCTGGCTTACTCGGTGTACTCCTTCTCCACCCACTTCGCGGAGACCGGGATGGTGGGGGTGTATGCCGGATGCCTGCCGCGAAAGGTCGACGAGGTCATGTCGATTGCGCGGGACACGCTGGGCCAGGTCGCCGATCTCGGTCTCACCGATGAGGAGATGGGGCGCGGCCGGGGGCAGGTCGTGGGCCAACTCGTGCTGGGTCAAGAGGACACGGGTGCGCGGATGAGTCGCATCGGGAAGTCGGAGTTGCTCTACGGGCGGGTGCCTGCCATAGATGAGGTCCTCGATCGGATCGACGCGGTGACACCCGACGATGTCCGTGAGGTCGCGTCGGCCCTACTGAGCCAACCTCCCACGGTCGCTGTTATCGGCCCGGTCGATGCTGATCGGATCGCCGATCGTGCTGCCGCGATGTGAAGAGACCCCATCTCATGTCGACGACTCAGGATCAGGCCAGGCACTAGGCTGTCGCGCGTGGACGATCAACTCCCCGTAGCGGTGCTCGGTGCTGCCGGTCGGATGGGAACCACTGTCTGTCAGGCGATCGAGGAAGCAAGCGATCTCTCGCTTGTCAGCACACTTGACCTCGGTGATCCTCTGAGTAGTGTCATCGAGTCCGGTGCGAAAGTCGCCGTGGATTTCACGACTCCGGATGCGGTGATGGACAACCTGCAGTTCTGTATTTCGGCTGGAGTGCACGTCGTCGTGGGGACGACCGGATTGACCGAGGAGAGACTCTCGACCGTCCGTGGCTGGCTGGAGCAGGCGCCGAACGTGGGTGCCTTGATCGCGCCCAACTTCAGCCTCGGTGCCGTTCTGCTCATGCGATTCGCCCGCGAAGCGGCCCGGTATTTCGAATCGGTCGAGATCATCGAACTGCACCACCCTGACAAGCTCGATGCACCCAGTGGCACAGCTCGACACACTGCCGAAATGATCGCTCAGGTGCGGCGTGAGGCGGATCGCGCTGCGATGCCTGACGCCACGGTCGACACGCTGTCCGGCGCCCGGGGTGCCACCGTCGAAGGAGTGCCCGTCCATTCGGTTCGCCTGCGAGGGTTCGTCGCACACGAGGAGGTGCTGCTGGGCAATCCTGGTGAAGTGCTCACGCTGCGTCACGATTCGTTGGATCGAGCATCGTTCATGCCCGGGGTGCTTCTGGCGCTGCGATCGGTGGGCGACAGACCGGGTCTGACCTTGGGCTTGGAAGATCTCCTTGATTGACCAACAGACGTCATGAATCCAAGGATCTGGGTCACCGTGATGGCGTTGGCCATCGGGGGTTACATCGTCTTGGCGAGCCTGCGCGGGGGAGCGTTCCTCGGCAGTGGAGACCTGGTCACGATCGCTCTCGGAGTCGCCGTGCTCGCGATTCCGATGTTGGGTGCGTGGTTGGTGTGGCGCGAGATCATTTTCGGACGACGTCTGCAGACGCTGGGGCAGACCCTTGCCGGTGAGGGTGATCTGCCCGTCGACGACTTCCCGCGAACGCCCTCGGGGCGCGTGGAACTTGCTGCAGCACAGGAGTGGTTCGCTGTCGAACGCCAACGAGTCGAGGCCGATCCCCTGGATTGGCGGGGCTGGTATCGGCTTGGACTGGCCTATGACGCGGCACGGGATCGGCGGCGAGCGCGCGAAGCGATGGGTGAGTCGATCCGCCTTGCGCGATTGCCCGGCGGACCTCTGGCCTAACCGCGGGACTCGGTCACCCAGACCCGCATGCGATCGACGCTGGCCAGCCATGTCTGCTCACGCAGTGTGGTGTCCCAGGTGAATGAGCCGATGGTCGTGTCGATCGGTCCCTCGGAAGTCTCGATGATGAGGCGCTGTCTCCGGCCCGTCTGCGTGACGTCGACTCCCGTGATGATCGGCCAGGGAGCGAAGTCGCTGCGCACGATCCGCACCACCCGAACACCCGAGTCATTGACGTAGGTCCCGGTGACCCATCCGCGAGCGACGAGGAAGACGATGGGAACCATCGCGAGGAGGGCGAGAACTCCGATGATCACACTCCCGGGAGTGCGCGATGCGGCAAGGGACAGCAGCGCTGTTCCCAACACCGAGGCAAGCAACAACGTCGAGATGATGAGCACGGCGAGTCGCCATGGACCTCGTGCAGGAATCCGCAACCAGGACACCTGGCCCGCACCCGGTGTTGCTGGTTTGGGTGCGAAGAGGAAGCCGAACAGGGGCTTGCGTGCCTGCGGTGTCACGGGAGCCAACCCAGATAGCGCACGAGCGCGGCAGAGGCCGCTGCTGAAAGGACGGCGACCAGCAGGGGGGCGCGCAGGGCGAGGCTGACGGTCGCTGCACCGAGCCCGACGACGCGAGCATCGATGACCAGGGTGGAACCCGATGAGAACGTCTGCACGACGAGCAGCCCGGCCAGCAGGGATACGGGGATCAGTAGCGTGACGCGTCGCATTGTCGTTGTGGTCAAGAACCGCTCAGGGATCACGAATCCGGCGAATTTCAGCGCAAATGCGGAGATCGACCCGATGAGGACGGTGGCCCAGATCATGATCCGACCGCTTTCTGCCCGAACTCTTCCGTTTCCTGTGCGCCGCGGCTCAGGAGCACACCGATCGTGACCGCGATGGCACCGGCGACAAGCACCGGGGTCCCCGATGGCAGCAGAGGGGTGAGGATCAACGCCACGGCCGCGGAGAGGACCGCGACTGTCCGGGTCAGGCGTGAGACAAGACGCGGCCACAGCAGCGCGAGGAAGGCCGCGGGGATCGCGGCATCGAGGCCGAATCGTGCGGGATTACCGAGCACATCCGCACCGAGCGCACCGACGAGGGTGCCGAGGTTCCACAGCACGAACACCGCGACTCCGGTCGACCAGAACGCCAATCGTGATGATGGTGGATCGTCCTGGTGGCCGATGGCCATGCCGGTCGACTCGTCGATCGTCAACTGTGCGGCGGCGAGGCGCCGCCAACCGCGGGGGCGCAGCACGGTCGACATGTGCAGCGCGTAGAGAGCGTTACGACTACCCAGGAGCGTGGCGATCGCGATGGCCGTGACAGCGCCACCTCCGGCTCCGAGCACACCGACCATGGCGAACTGCGAAGCACCGGTGAACATCAGGCTGCTGAGCGCTTGAGTCTGCAAGACGCTCAATCCTGCGGCGACGGAGATCGCACCGAAGGAGATCGCATAGGCGCCCGTGGCCGCACCGATGCCGATGGCGTCGATGATGATGCGCCGTCGACGCTCGGGTGTCAGGGCAGTCATGGGTCGACAGAGAACTCGACGATATCCGGATCGAGTGACCGTGCCAGGCTCGTGATCACCGGCCGTGCTGACTCGGCGAGTTCGGGCTGCACGGACAATCGAGTTCGGCGCTGGAGGATGTCATCGACGGTGAGAGCGCCTTCGTGTCGGATGGCGTGCGCGATCTCCGCACCGACGATCCCGTCAGTTCCGGGAATCACATCCTGCAGACCCAGCTCGCGTGCGAGTTCCTCGATGCGCACCGCTTCGCTGCCGTAGCGTCGGAGCAGGCGCTGATCGGCAGCCTCCGTGTGCGAGTTCGCACCCACGAGCGGCAGGGTGGCGGTCCGGCAGGCAGATGCTGCGATTCCGAGTGAATCGATCGCGTCAGCGGCCATCCTCCGGTAGGTGGTGAGCTTTCCGCCGGTCACGATGGTGACACCGTCGGCGCGACGATGGATCAGATGGCGACGTGAGATGTCGGCAGTCGCAGCCGATGCGTCCTGTGAGCCTGAATCCAGCGCGGTAACGAGGGGACGGTATCCGGCATATGAGCCCACGACGTCGCGCGTGGTCAGCGAGGTGTGCAGGACCGATGAAAGGTGTTCCAGAACCCAGTCGACCTCCGACTGCGGTGGATGGGTGTCGTCCGGTGATGCGTCGTCGGCTGCGACATCGGTGAGGCCGGCGATGATCGGACCGTCAGGTTGCGGCAGCGCGAAGACGTATCGACTCTTGCCTTCCGACACGGGGACGGTCACAGCGACACGCGGACGACCGAGCGCTTCGGGTCGCAGCAGCACGTGCGTGCCACGAGACAGCCGCATCGGCAAATCGTCGTCCCAGGCCCCCGACCAGATGCCGACGGCGACCACCACTTGACGGGCGCGCAGATGATGGGTTCCACCTCGCAGCGTGTCGTGCACAACCACCTCGTCGCCGGATACCTCGGTCGCCCGCATCCGAGTGAGTATCCGAGCGCCATGCGCTGCCGCGGTGCGAGCCACCGCGAAGACGAGTCGAGCGTCGTCGATGAGCTGCCCGTCCCAGTAACCGACTCCGCCACGAGTTCGCTGTCGATCGATGGCCGGAATGAGTTCGGACACGGTCTCGATCCGAAGGTTCCTCGCTCCGGGCAGAACACTGCGCGATGTGCCGGCGAGCCGGCGCAGGGCATCGGCCCCGCCGAGGCCAGCACGCACGACGGCGTCTCGAGAACGCGATTGGTGGTACGGATGGACCAGCACGTGGGGGAGAGGCCGGATCAGGTGCGGGGCGATGGCCGTCATCAGGTGGTGGCGCTCGCGCGCGCTTTCCCAGGCGACACCGAAGTCGCCATGGGCCAGATAGCGCAACCCACCGTGGATGAGTTTGCTCGACCATCGAGATGTGCCGTAAGCAAGATCCCGTGCTTCGACGAGGGTGACGCTCAGGCCACGACTCGCCGCATCCAAGGCGATGCCGGCGCCGGTGATGCCACCACCCACGACGATCACATCGCTGACGGTGTCCACCGCCCGCGCGAGGTCGTCATCGCGACGCGCCCGATTGAGGTCAGGGCCGTTCGTGGAGCGTGAGGCCGTTCTCGTCACATGGGCAGGGTTTCACAGTCCACCCACTATCATCCGGTGGGGATACTGGCCGTGAGTCGAGTGCCGCGGCTGTCGGCGTGTCGATCCCAGTTCCCCGATGTCGCCTGATCGATGAGCCGACTACCCAGCCCCGGATAGACATCGTCGGTCGGCGTTCCATCGTCGACGATGAGGATCTCCAGGACGTGCCCTGTCGGGCGAACTCGGATGTCGACATGCTCAGCGAGACCGTGCCGGTGGGCATTACCGATGGCTTCACCGATCACCGTGTGCAGGGAATCGGCCACCGAGGCATCTAGCGGGGCATCGAACCGCGGATCGACTTGCCACCGCACCTGAAGCAGGTCCTGCCAGGGGCGGCAGATCTTCTCGAGGACGTCCGGTAGCGATGCGCCGGATGTCTCTTGCGAAGCCACGATGAGATCGATGTCGAGTGTTGAGCGTGCCTCCTGGAAGGCTTCCTCCAAGGCGGAGGGATCGTCGGTGGCGTCACGAATCCGTTGCGCGATCGCCAGGAGACGCGCATGCACCGGCCCGTGCAATCGGCGGGCGAGATCTCGGGTTGCGTCGGCTATGACGACGGCCCGAACTACGGCTTCGGCCTCATCCCGATCGAGTTCTGCGGAGTAGGCGTCCATCAGATGCTCCGCGCTCTCCCGCCAGGCACCGAAGCCTGCGGTGGCCACGATGATCGCTACGCTCAAGGGAACCGATAGGGCGTACTCCCACGGGGACCACGGGCGGCCGAGATAGCCCCCGGTGACGACTCCCCAGATCGGCTGCGGTAACTGAAGGAGCACGATCGCGGCGGTGAACACCATCGCGTGCTGCGATGGATATCGGCGCATGATTGCGTTGGCACCGCCCAGGACTATCAGGATGCCCGCCACGCCGATCACCGCGCCGACCACAGCCGTATCCACTCCGTAGCCGTCGATATATCCGGGGAGGTCGACGAGGAGATACAAGAGCGCGACCATGATGGGCCGGAATGGTCGGCGGCGCCAGATCGTGATGATGACCTGCCGGAAGGAGGGACGCAGGTCGGTCTTCGGGTCGACATCCCACAGCGTGTGGCTGAGTCTTCGGATGTCGCCGACGGCGATGTCCTCGACCGCGCAGGCCAGGGATTCCGGGGGCAGCGTTCCGGAAAGCGTGTCCAGCCGTCGGGCGAGAGCGTCGATTTGGGCGCGATGCTGGCCCGCGAGAGCCGAGTGCAGCCCACGTGCGTACTGCGCCTCTTCTCGTGCGACGCTGATCGTGGTGTGTCGGCGGCGGCTGAGTTCATCGCGTCGGAGTCCGGCACTGCGGCGGGTATATCGAGAGAGTTCGAGGGTGATCATCCACCAGGGGACAACCACGCCTGCGGTGACGATGAGCCACACGGCAGGAAGCGCGAGGGTGACTCTCCAAACCGCTGCACTGGTGACCATGGCGGCGCCGAACAGCAATCCGAGAGACACCATGGCCGTCACCGTGAGCGCCAATGGAGCCGGTCGGGCAGAGTCGAGGCGGGCTCTGGTGAACCCCCACTGTGCGACGAGGACGAGGCTGTTGATGATGACCAGGGTGCTCACGGCGTAAGCCACGGTGCGCGGTAGATTCGCGGATGGATCCGCGGCTACGATGACCAACGCGAGGAAGCCGAGCGCGTTCGTCAGAAGCGACAGCCGCCGACTGCGCCGGGTCCATCCCCGTAGCCGGTCGGAAAGCGCAACTTCGCTCATCGGTTCCCTCCGCCGGGAGCCCCGCAGATCCGGGTGTAGGCCTGGGCGAGGAGAACCCGCGAGTTGATCCGGTTTCCGGAGGGGATCTTCAGCCGTCGAGCAAGTCGCTGGATGGACTTCTCAACGGCGTCGATGCCCACACCCTGTCGGTCGGCGATCTCCGCGTTCGTCCATCCTTCGGCCACCTCGCGCAGCAGGTTGACCTGCGTGCGCCGCAAGGTGGGCATGACGTTCGTGGGATCGAAGGCTGCGAGGTCGCTGGTCGAGCGGTTGTCCGCCGGGTTGGCAGCGATGTTCAGTGCCTCATCGAGGAGTTCGGGCGTGCGCACCAGTCGTTTGGTGACGTAGCTGGTGCGCGGTGGCAGCACTGGATCGTCGGTGAGGAGCCGGGGATCGGGGTAGGTGGACAGGATGAGGATGCCGACGCGAGGAGCGATGCGCCTCACGCTGATGGCGACGTCGAGTCCGGTAGGTCCGGGGCCGAGGTCGAGATCGAGAACGGCAACGTCGCAGGGTCCAGGCGAGAGAACGTTGCGCAGGCCGGCTGTCGAGGGTAGTGCGGCGACGACCTCGTGACCGCATTCACGCATGAGGGCGGCGGTGGTGATGCGCGTGTAGTCATCGTCCTCGACGTACACGATGCGCATCTTCAGACTCCTCTCCGATTTCGCGGCCACTCGTCGCACAACCGTAGGGATACCCCCCCGCTTGGTCCATCCGAGAGATCATGGAAGCCGATGAATTGGTAGGACGGATGCATGGTGACCGCATCCGCCCCGATCCGGGTGGCGGGAGCAGCGGTTGCCCTGGCGCTCGTGGGCAGCCTGTTGACGATCGGGGGAATGAACGACGCCAGTGCCGCAAGCGCTTGCTCCGATTCGTCGGACATGTTTCTCACCTCGCCCGTGGTCGCCGAGACGGATACGACGCTAGGTGCGCGTGCCTATCAGGTCGATGTTTCGGTTGCTTCGGTCACTCTCGCCGGGGTGTGGAGTTTCAATCCCGGTGGGTCGTCAAACAGTGTCGGCTGGACGACGACCGGAGGGGTGCTGCTCAACGGGATCGATGGAGGTGCATTGTCGTTCACGAGCGATGCCGACTGTCGAGGTTCTTTCGTGGTGGGTGTGACGGAGGCTGCACCTGGAGACTCTGTCGTTATCGAATACCTGCATTTCGGAACCAACGAGACCCTCACCATCGACTTCGTCGATCCGACACCGGCGTCCCCGCCGAGCCCACCACCCCCTCCCGGACCGCCGACGGGATCCTGGGCGTTCGCCACGACGCAGGAGCCTCTGGGCTGGACGTCGGGGATGACGGCCGAGATCTCCTGGCTGGCGCCGGATCCGGCACCGGCGTTCTCCATCACGCACTATCAGGTCGAGTTGCTTGCCGGGAGGGATGTGCTCCGCCGCGTGCTCGTCGCCGGGGAGAGATCTGTGACATTGACGCTACGCACGCGAGAGCACCCTGCTGACGCGCTGACATACCGGGTGCGGGCCCTAAACGGCAGCGGCTGGGGGGCGTGGTCGACCCCGACCACCGTGATCGACGTGGTCGATCCCCCCGAGTTGACCGCGCGGTTCCTCCAGGGTGACCGCCTCGGGCAGACGGCCCGCATCGAGGCCACCGCGGTGATCACGGGCAGTACGGGAAATGCCGAACCAGTATCGGTGGAGATTTCTGTCGTTGACGCTGCCACTGGCGAGGTGATCTCAGCGTGCGCACCCGACCGCGTCTTCGACAACCTGCGTTGGAATGGGACGTACCGACCCACCACATGCACCCTCGATGACGATGACGGCGATCTCACGGGTCGAGAGGTGACGGTGCAGGCACGGTCGACCTACCTTTCCCGACACGACCTCGCAGTCCTCGCGCGCACTGCCCCGGCGGAACGAACGGGTCGGTTGCTGGCTGACCCGGGAAGCGTGGACCCGGTTAACCTTCGACTCGTGGGTAGCGCCGAACGCCTCGGCGTGGCGATCGCGTGGCGCCCGGCTGAGGTGGATCCGGCCGATGTCCTGGCGGGGTACCGGGCCGATGTCGTCTCCACGGACACCGGCGAGTCGATTGGCTCGTGTTCCACGCAACGACTGCCCGGTTGCGTCGTTCGTGGCATCGATGCTGCGGATGCCTACTCGGTGATCGTGACCGCGACGACGCAGGCCGGGATGGCCTCCACCTCCGAGCCGGTCACCATCATCCCGGCGGATTTCGCTCCTGAACCCATCGAGGTCCTGGGCTGGAACTTCGACCGCGACCGCTACGCAGAAGTGATGTGGCGATTGCCGGAGGACTCCGGTCCCGCGGCCGAGGAACGCCAGGAGTTCCAGTACCGGGCGGCCGCCGGGACCCCGTGGCAATCCATCGAGAGAGCGCTGCGTCTGCCGCGGGAGGTGCTGGGTCGGTGGGTTTTCGGCGCACCCACCCGGCTCGCCTTGCAAGGTGGGATCCCGGTGCAGTGGTCCCTGCGGGTACGCACGGTCAACGCTGTCGGGAAGAGTCCCTGGACGGTCCTGACACCATATGAGCGCACCCCCGAACCGCACATCGACGTGGCCACCACCGTCGGTGGAGCCACCATCACCTGGGCGGCCTGCCCCATCGTGGACTCTTTCATCCGATACCGCTTCCGGCCCTGGGGCGAACGTGGGTGGACGATCGGTCGTACCGAGTGTGGCTCGACGACGGACCTGTCGCCGCTGGTGCCCGGTGCCTACGAGCTGCGAGCGAAGGTGATCAGCCCCATTGGCGCAAGTGCGCGAATCGATCGTGAATTCGACGTGTGGGCCCGTCCCAGTGCCCCCCGTGACGTCGATGTGTCCTATCACCACGGGGATGGCAATGGTTCCGTGCACTTGACCTGGAATAGCGAATCGACGAAACCGGGGCGGGCACCGGGGAGCGTTGATCGGATTCGACTGCTGATGTGCGATGAGGAATACACCGCGATCGACGGGATGAACGAGTGGCCCGCCGGAACCAGACACGAGGTGCACATGCCTGCACCCGACTGCCTCCAGGTCGATGACCGGATCACGCTATGGGTGCGTACGCATTCCGGCAGTGACGTATCACCTCGACGCGGGGATGGGGTGTGGGTAGAGGAATGGCGTCCACCGGCACCAGAGGAATCGTTCGTTGCCGGCGAATACGATCTGCGCACGATCGATTCGCGTGCTCTGCTCTTCGGCCTTCCGGACGAACCGCCGGAGAGTGCGGATATCGCCGAATGGACCTACTCGATGGAATTCGCCCTACGGCCCAATCGGCGGCCCTGGAAAACCCTCGCCGAGGCCCGGGTCGTGCAGGAATCGCTGCCCTCGAGCGAAGGTGTGAACATCTCGCGCCGCGATTGGGGACCGTCGGAGTCTGGATTCTTCTTGCGCGATGATCGCACCTGGGATTACTCCTTCACCTCGCAATTGTTGCGTCCGGACGGCTGGTCGAGGGTACGCACGCGCTACCTGCCGCAGCGTCGTTGGCTGTCCGGGCGACCGGTGACCGACGTCGGATGGTTCGGCGTGGAGGTCGAACGCTCTCCGCTGCGTTCCCTCGAAGTGCGGGCATCGGCGCGTGTCATCATCGACGGTCGCACTGGTAGCGGAGAGAACATCCGCCGCGCTGGCACCTGGGCCCGGTTGACGACGACACTGCACGAATGCTCGAACAGCGAACCCTGTCAGCGCATCGGATACGGAGGCTGGTAGGCGCGTCCGGGACAATGCGTGCCACAGTGTGCGTGTGCGAGCAGCAGACGATTCGGTAGTTCCCGGTCGATGGGGTCCACCAGGTCTGACACCCGACCTGTCGAGAACGATCGGCGACTATCTCACGTCTCATGTCGGTGTGGCGAGACCGTGGCCCGCCCGCGAGCCGGACCTCGCCGCGATGGCAGCCGTTCGGATCGACAGCACAGTTATGGACCGCCTGGCGGAAATCACTGGTCGGGACAATCTGGACACTACGCATCGGGGACGATGGAACGCAGTCGGGGGAGCGTCCTACCTGGACTACGTGCGACAGCGAGCGGGGGATTGCTCGGGTGTTCCGGATGCCGTGATCGCTCCGGCCCGTCACGATGAGGTGCAGGCGGTGATCGAGGAATGCTCACGCGTTGGCGTCCCCATCGTTCCGCAAGGTGGTGGGACCTCGGTGGTGGGCGGGCTTCGCTGTGATCGCCCCCATATTGCGATCAGCACCTCTCGCATGCATGCGGTCCTCGATATCGATGATGTTGCGGGGCTGGTGCGTGTGGAATCGGGGATCACCGGTCCCATCCTCGAGGCGATACTCGCTCCGCGCGGACTCACCCTGGGCCACCTGCCGCAGTCGTGGCAGCGCGCCAGCATCGGCGGCTACCTGGCGACACGCTCGGCCGGACAGGCCTCCACCGGTTATGGCCGCAGTGACGACATGGTGGAGTCGTTACTCGTAGCGACTCCCGCAGGCCCCTTATCAGCGGGACATATTCCATCCTCGGCAGCCGGTCCGGATCTGCTGCAACTCGTGATCGGTTCCGAGGGGGCATTCGGAGTCATCACCGAAGCGAGCCTGCGGGTACGACGCCTGCCAGCGGCAAGCCGATACGAGGCATGGATCTTCCCGGACTTCGATGCGGGCCGAGAAGCGTTCCGCGAACTCGCCCAGTCTCGGATCACCGCTGATGTGATGCGCTTGTCCGACGCGCAGGAGACAGCAACATCGCTGCTGATGTCGGCCCCCGGTGGACTGATGGGCGCTGCATTGACCGCCTATCTGCGCCGTCGGGGTGTCACGTCAGGCGAAGGCGCACTCACGATCCTGGGGTGGGAGGCCGTCGATTCCGACATGGTGAAATCCCGTCGCGGGGCGGCGGTCGAGGTGCTGCGCCGCCACGGTGCGGTGCTACTGGGCAAGCGTCCCGGGGAGTCGTGGCAGCGACATCGATTCGATGGCCCGCACTTGCGCGACGCCCTGATGGATGCCGGGTACCTCGTCGAGACGGTGGAAACGTCGACGACCTGGTCGAATCTGGCGCGTCTGCGTACCGCGATACACCACGCACTCGATCATTCCTTGACGTCGTCGGTGACGCGGCCCTATGTCATGACTCACATCTCACATGTCTACGAAACCGGTGCATCGTTGTACACGACGGTGATCGCGGTCGCCGACCAGACTGATCCGGTCGGTCAGTGGACTGCCGCGAAGGCGGCGGTGTCCGACGCGATCAGTTCCGGTGGAGGCACGATCACGCATCATCACGCGATCGGTCGGGATCACGCCAGGTGGTTACCGGACGAGATCGGAGCCCTCGGCGTCGCGACGCTGAATGCGGTGAAGTCGAGTCTCGATCCCGCAGGAATCTGCAATCCCGGTGTCCTGGGACTCACCTGATCAGCGACGCCCCGCCTGACGAATCGATCATCGGTTGTCAGGTGATCCAACCTGGCGCTAGAGGGCTGTTACCAGTCGTATCTCGCGCACCGTGGTTGCTTCGGCGGAGGCCTCGTCGGCCGCGATACCCACCTGCAGGTCGCGGTACGCCGAATCAGGGCCCCAACCCGCAGAGGTGAAGAACGCCCGCCTCGGCTCGTCGTCGAGAGCGATCCACGTGACGCATTCGCTGACACCGGCACCGCGCAGCATGTCGATGCAGGCATGCATCAGCCGTGATCCGTGGCCGGCACGCTGGTGTTCCGGATCGATGAAGAGGGTGCCGATCTCACCCACGTTGAGGCCTTCCAGATCCGCATCGCTTGCCGGACCCACCGATGCCGCACCGACGATGGCACCGGAGTCCTCGGCCACCGCGACGAACACCCGGTGGGCTTCTCCGGCCAGCAGTGCCCGTCCCCATTCGAAGGCCAGGTCGGCCGGATCCAGGTTTTCGAGCGTCTCACTCGGCAGAAGATCGGCGAAATCATGGCGCCAGGTGCGCACCTGCACGTCGGCGATGTCGTCGATGTCGCTGGTGCGAGCCAATCGTGCACTGTTGGATATCGCCACACCCCCTGCCTATCACCGGTTGTGGCCAGCCACGCCAGTAGGGTCGGGCCATGGCCGAGCACATGACGTCCGATCCAGGGCCGCAGCCACCCATCGAGTTCCGCTCGGATGTCACGGTGGAACTGGTGAAATCCGCAGCCAGCGACAGTGATGTCATCTGGGCTGCGCGAGTCTCGACCAAGGGAGAGGCCTCTCTCGAGGACGTCGATGGTGATGCCGAGCGATCGAAGGGACTCATCAACTACCTGATGCGCGACCGGCACGGAACTCCGTTCGAGCACACATCGTTGACCTATTTCGTCTCGGCCCCGATCTTCGTCTTCCGTGAATTCATGCGACACCGCATCGCTTCGTATAACGAGGAGAGCGGGCGATACCGAGAGTTGCGTCCGGTGTTCTACGTTCCCGGGCCAGAACGCAATCTCGTCCAGCAGGGCAAGCCGGGTGCCTATGAATTCGTCCCTGGAACCTCCGAGCAGCATCAGCTCGTCGTCGAGGAGACCAAGAATGCCTGCCTCACGGCCTACTCGGCCTATCAGCGCATGCTGGATGCCGGTGTGGCGAGAGAAGTCGCCCGCGGAGTGCTTCCCGTGGCGACGTACTCATCGATGTATGTGACGATGAACGCGCGTGCCCTGATGAACTTCCTGTCTCTGCGCACGAAGCGCGATGACAGTCACTTCCCGTCCTATCCCCAGCGTGAGATCGAGATGGTCGCCGACCTGATGGAACAGCAGTGGGCGGAACTCATGCCGATCACCCACGCCACCTTCGAAGCCAACGGACGTGTCGCTCCCTAGGGAGCACACAGGAGTAGCCTTGGCACCTATGACGACCCCGCGGCCAGCACCCTTCGGGACGATGCTGACCGCCATGATCACCCCATTCGATGGCGATGGCGCTGTCGACATCGAGGGTGCGCAACGCCTGGCGACCTATCTCGTCGACGACCTCGGACACGATGGTCTGGTGCTCAATGGAACGACCGGTGAGGCGCCCACGACGACCGACGCGGAGAAGCAGCACCTCATTCGGAGCGTCGTCGAAGCAGTGGGTGATCGGGCGCGGATCCTGGCCGGGGTCGGCACCTATGACACCGCCCATTCGATCCACCTCGCCGCAGAGGCGGCTGCGGCCGGAGCCCACGGGCTGCTCGTCGTCAGTCCGTACTACAACCGGCCGCCGCAGGAGGGACTGATCGCGCACTTCACGTCGATTGCAGACGCGACCGAACTGCCGGTGGTCACCTACGACATCCCCAAACGGACCGGTGTGGCACTCGAGCCGGACACCCTCTGCCGGTTGGCCGAGCACCCGCGGATCGTCGCGAACAAGGATGCCAAGGGTGACCTGGAGGCAGCCCAGCGTGTCCTCGCCCGTGCCGATCTCGCCTGGTATTCCGGTGACGACATCTTGAATCTGCCCCTGCTGTCCATCGGTGGTTGCGGTTTCATCTCCGTCGTGGGACACCTCGTCGGTGATCGACTTGCGGCGTTGGCCCATGCCTATCTCGCCGGCGACATCGAACGGGCGACCACGATCAATCGTGGACTGCTGCCGGTCTATACCGGCTGCTTCCGAACACAGGCTGTCATTCTCATCAAGGCAGCCTTGACGCATATCGGGCTCCCCGCTGGTTCGGTGCGCGCCCCGCTGATCGATGCGACGCCGGAACAGATTCGGCAACTGAGTCGTGATCTCACCGAGGGTGGCCTGGAGACGTTCGCGGTGGATGCTGCGTGAGCCACGCCCACCACGACCTGCCGGCACCACCCGAACTCGCCCCGGGTGCCTTGCGCATCTACGCCCTCGGCGGCCTCGGCGAAATCGGTCGCAATATGACCGTCTTCGAGTGCGAGGGACAGATCCTCATCGTCGACTGCGGGGTGCTGTTCCCCGAGGACGCCCAGCCCGGTATCGACCTGATTCTTCCGGATTTCGGCCCCATCGTCGACCGACTCGACGATGTCGTCGCCGTCGTGCTGACTCATGGACACGAGGACCACATCGGCGCCCTGCCGTATCTGCTTCGACTCAAGGCCGACATCCCCATCGTGGGATCCCGCCTAACCCTGGCCTTCATCGAGGCGAAACTCCGCGAGCATCGGATCAAGCCCTTCGCTCTCGAGGTACGTGAAGGAACACAGGAAAAACTCGGGGTATTCGACGTGGAGTTCCTTGCCGTCAACCACTCGATCCCCGACGCACTCGCCGTAGCAATCCGGACTCCCGCCGGGCTCGTCCTGCACACCGGTGACATCAAACTCGATCAACTGCCCCTCGACGGCCGGATCACTGACTTGAACGGGTTCGCCCGGCTCGGTGATGAGGGCGTCGATTTATTCCTCGTCGATTCGACGAACGCCGATGTTCCCGGTTTCGTGTCCAGTGAGCGCGAGATCATGCCGGTGCTGGATTCGGTCTTCGCGAAGGCGCCGGGCCGGGTGATCGTGGCATCCTTCGCGTCGCATGTGCACCGCATCCAGCAGGTGATCGACACCGCTGCGATGCATGGCCGCAAGATCGCCTTCGTGGGAAGGTCGATGGTGCGCAATATGGGTGTTGCGCGAGACCTCGGCTACCTGAGCATCCCAGAAGGGATGCTCGTCTCCCTCGACGAGCTCACCGATCTACCCGATGACCAGGTCGTTCTCATCTGCACGGGTTCCCAGGGCGAGCCGATGGCGGTGCTGTCACGCATCTCCAATCGCGATCACGCGATTCGTGTCGGACCAGACGACACCGTCGTGCTTGCATCGTCGTTGATCCCCGGCAACGAGAACGCGGTATTCCGGGTCATCAACGGTTTGACGCGGTGGGGTGCGAATGTCGTACACAAGGGAAACGCGAAAGTGCATGTGTCCGGGCATGCATCCGCTGGCGAATTGCTGTACCTCTACAACATCGTCAAACCACGCAATGTGCTTCCTGTCCATGGGGAGTGGCGGCACATGCGAGCCAATGCCGAGCTCGCCGAACGCACCGGGATTCCCGGCGATCGGATCGTGTTGGCCGAGGATGGGATCGTCATCGATCTCGTGGATGGAGTGGCGAGCATCGTCGGTGCGGTCCCCGTGGGATACGTCTATGTGGATGGCTCCAGCGTGGGTGACATCACCGAGGCATCCTTGACCGATCGTCGCGTGCTGGGAGAGGAGGGGTTCATCTCGGTCTTCGCCGCCGTCGACATCGCCTCATCCACCGTGGTGGCCGGTCCTGAATTGGAGGCCCGGGGATTCCACGAGGACCCCGAGGTCTTCGCCCCCGTGCGCGACGACGTTCGGGCGGCCCTGGAGGCCGCCCTTGCCGATGACGTCACCGATGTCCGGGATCTGCAGCAGCGGATCCGCCGCGTCGTGGGGAAATGGGTGAGCGCGACGCATCGGCGTCGCCCCATGATCGTGCCCGTCGTCATCGAGGTGTGACCCCGACCGCCCTGAGGGGTGTCTGCGACACGCGTGGCGCGTGTGACTGCCGGGACTTGAGGGGCGGCGCCAGTACCCTCGCGGTATGGCTCGAACCTCGAGCGCGAGCACGCGCGCCCCGAAACGACCGGCGGCCAAGCGCGCCTCCTCGTCACGGTCGACCTCGTCTCGGACGACCGGGTCACGTTCGACTGCCAAGGCCCGCCCGGCACGATCGGCACGATCGGGACCGGGCCCGCTGGCTCGTGGTGTCGGTGCTGTCGGGCGCGGGCTACGCGGCATCTGGCTCGGCTTGGCAACGCTGCTCGGGTCCAGTGCACGGCGGATCGGACACGGTGCCCGCGATCTCGATGGGGTTCACCGCCGCGACGGTCTGGGGCTGCTGCTCATCGCATTGGCGATCATCGTGGCCGCCGCGGTGTGGTTCGGCGTCGATGGCTGGTTCACCGCGGGGTTGGGCATCGTCAGCGCATATTTCCTTGGCGTCCTCGACGTAGCCGTGCCCGTACTGCTGGCCTTCGTCGCCTGGCGGACACTGCGCCACCCCGAGGACACCGCCGTCAACGGTCGCATGCTCATCGGTGGCATCGCCCTGGTCTTCTCCATCGCCGGCATCTGGCATCTCGGCCACGGTGCACCCACTCCCAGCCAGGGATTCGAGGCCCTCGCCTCGGGTGCCGGCATCATCGGGTGGCTCATATCGGCACCGATCTCCGCAGCCCTCGGCCCGATCGTCACCGGCATCCTGCTGGCGCTACTGGGCATCTTCGGACTCCTGGTCATGACCGGAACGCCGCTGGCCTCGATTCCCCGATCACTGTCTCGAATGATGGGCATCGTCGGTGGCAAGGCAGAGCGCACCGTCGATGTCGATGGCATGCCCCTCGAAGGCGACGAGCCCTTCGTCAGCCCCTTGGCGCGGTCGAATGGGACACGAGACCGCGGCGATGAGGCTGACGAGGTTCGCGAGGTCGACGAATACGACGACGGATACGACGACGGATACGACGAAGCATCAGATGCGAGCGGCACCGACGCACAGACACGGTCACCGTCATCGGGGAGCGGGTCGGATGAGTGGGTGGACCATGGCGAGCATCTCGTAGATCCAGATGCGGCAACGATGGCAGGTTCTGCCAGCCACGCCCTCGACGATACGGCGGCACTACCTGTCGTCGTCGCTCCGGTGGACGGCCCAGTCGAGCAGCTCCCGTTGACCGCCCATACCGAATACGACCTGCCTCGACCGGAGTTGCTCAAGGCGGGACCCGCGGCGAAGGCACGCACGAAGGCCAATGACGCCGTTGTCGCATCGTTGACCCAGGTGCTCGCCGAGTTCAACATCGACGCTGCGGTGACGGGCTTCACCCGAGGTCCGACGGTGACGCGGTACGAGATCGAGCTCGGACCGAGTGTGAAGGTCGAGCGGATCACGGCGCTGGGCAAGAACATCGCGTATGCGGTAGCCAGCCCCGAGGTGCGCATCCTGAGTCCGATCCCCGGCAAGAGCGCGATCGGTGTGGAGATTCCCAACACCGACCGCGAGGTCGTCAGCCTCGGCGACGTCCTGCGGTCGCCGGTTGCGACCAACGAGCATCACCCGCTCACCGTCGGCCTGGGCAAAGACGTCGAGGGCGAATTCGTCGTCGCTAGTCTCGCGAAGATGCCCCACGTACTCGTTGCAGGGGCGACCGGTGCGGGTAAGTCAAGTTGCATCAACACCCTGATCACCTCGGTTCTCATGCGCTCGACACCCGACGAGGAACGGATGATCATCGTCGATCCCAAGAGGGTGGAACTCACCGCCTATGAGGGCATACCGCACCTGATCACGCCGATCATCACGCAACCGAAGAAGGCCGCCGACGCCCTGCAGTGGGTCGTCAAGGAGATGGACGCGCGATATGACGATCTCGCCCACTTCGGGTTCCGCCATATCGATGATTTCAATAAGGCGGTCAGCACGGGTCGACTCAAGCCGGAACCGGGTAGTGAACGGGTGCTGCGCCCCTATCCGTATCTGCTGGTGATCGTCGATGAGCTCGCCGACTTGATGATGGTGGCGCCGCGTGATGTCGAAGATTCGGTGGTCCGAATCACCCAGTTGGCCCGCGCGGCCGGGATCCACCTGGTGCTCGCCACCCAGCGACCCAGTGTCGATGTGGTGACCGGATTGATCAAGGCGAATGTTCCGAGCCGACTGGCTTTCTCGACCTCGTCGTTATCCGACAGCCGAGTGATCCTGGATCAACCAGGAGCCGAGAAGCTCGTCGGACAGGGCGACGGACTGTTCCTGCCGATGGGTGCCGGCAAACCGGTGCGCATCCAGGGTGCTTTCGTGTCCGAGGCCGAGATCCGAGCGGTCGTTCGCCACGCGAAGGAGCAGGCGGATCCGGAGTACCGCGCCGATGTCACCGCTCCCGCAGGTGGCGCGAAGGTCATCGACGAAGAGGTCGGTGACGACCTGGACCTGATGTGCCAGGCGGCGGAATTGATCGTGTCCACTCAGTTCGGATCGACCTCGATGTTGCAGCGCAAACTGCGTGTGGGATTCGCCAAGGCGGGGCGCTTGATGGATCTGCTGGAGTCGCGAGCCGTGGTGGGGCCGAGTGAAGGATCGAAGGCGCGCGAGGTTCTGGTCAAGCCTGAGGAGCTGCCCGAGTTGATGGCTCGTCTCCGAGGCGAACCCAGCGCATAGGCTGGACCCCATGCCGCGGGTTCATCTCACCACGTTGGGCTGTGCCCGCAATGACGTCGATTCCGATGAACTCTCCGCGCGCCTCGATGCAGCCGGCTGGGATGTCAGCGGATCGGATGAATCCGCCGATGTGATCGTCGTGAACACCTGCGGATTCATCGCCAGCGCGAAGAAGGACTCGATCGACACGATCCTTGCCGCGTCGGACACCGGTGTTCCCGTCGTGGTCGCGGGGTGTCTGGCAGAGCGCTATGGCCGCGAACTCGCCGATGAACTGCCCGAGGCTGCGGCCGTCCTCGGATTCGATGACTACACGGCCCTGCCCGACCTGTTGGATCGGGTCTTGGCCGGCGAACGCCCGCAAGCGCATGAACCGCGTGATCGCCGGACATTGATCCCGATCTCCCCGATCGACCGCGACCTCGGCCGAAGCCCGGGAACTTCCGGAATGCGCCGGTCGGTCAGCGCACCCGTCGTGCCGGTGAAGCTGGCATCCGGGTGCGACCGAAGGTGCTCGTTCTGCGCGATCCCCAGTTTCCGGGGCTCGTTCGTGTCACGTCGTCCCACCGATGTGATCGGTGAGATCGCCCAGGTGGTGGCAGACGGCGCCAAAGAAGTGTTCCTGGTGAGCGAGAACTCCACGAGTTACGGCAAGGACCTCGGCGATATTCGACTGCTGGAGTCCCTGCTCCCGGCTATCGGTGCGGTCGAGGGGCTCGTTCGTGCTCGAGTGAGCTATCTGCAGCCTGCCGAGGTGCGACCCGGATTGATCGAGGTGATCGCCGACACCCCCGGAGTGGCGCCGTATTTCGATCTGTCCTTCCAGCATGCCAGCGCTGCGGTCCTGCGGCGCATGCGTCGATTCGGCGACGCCGAATCCTTCCTCGACCTCATCGCCCGAGCGCGTGCGATCAATCCTGCCGCCGGGTTCCGCAGCAATATCATCGTCGGATTTCCCGGTGAAACCGAAGATGATGTGCACGTGCTCATGGAATTCCTCTCGCAGGCACACCTGGATGTGGTCGGAGTATTCGGTTACTCCGATGAGGACGGAACCGAGGCGGTCGGTCTCGAGGGGCACCTACCCGAGCACGTGATCGACGAGAGAGTCGCGGCCGTCAGCGCCCTGGTCGACGAGGTGATGGAGGAGCGGGGGCGCCAGCGCATTGGTGAGAATGTCGACGTCATCGTCGAAGCCGTGGTCGACGGTGTCGCCGAGGGACGGGGTGCCCACCAGGGCCCAGAGGATGCCGCAGTCGTGATACCCGATGCCCATGCCCTCGTGGGCGATGTCAGGTCGGTGCACATCATCGATGTCGATGGGGTCGATCTCGTCGGGCGGCCGGTATGAGCAGCATCCGAGGCGTGCCCGATCACGTGGGTGATCCGGTTGGTCATCGCCGGGTGGTTACGGGGCCGAATGCGGTGACTGCATTCCGGCTCCTCCTCGTTCCTGTCCTGGCCTGGTTGCTGTTCGCCAGTGGAACGCTCGACGAGTCGTCGCGCTGGTGGGCAACCGGAGTGTTCGTCCTCGCAGCCGTGACCGATTTCATCGACGGTGCCTGGGCACGGCACCAGGGCAGTGTGACGACCCTGGGCAAGATTGCCGATCCGATCGCGGACAAGGCCATCACGGCGGTGGCGTTGGTCGGACTGTCGTGGTGGGGGCTGCTGCCCTGGTGGGTCACGGTGGTCATCCTGGCCCGCGAGGTCATCGTGACCGCGGCCAGGTTCGTCGTCATCCGCCAGGGCGTCATTGCAGCGTCGCGGGGAGGCAAGGCCAAGACGATCGCCCAGATCATCGCGATCGCGCTATTCCTCGCACCGGTGAGCGATGCTTGGGCACCGGTTCAGTGGAGCGTGATGGTCGTCGCGCTCGTGTTGACGGTGATCACAGGTGTGGACTATCTGGTGCGGGCAGCTCGCCTGCGAAATCAGCGGGCACACGGCCTGGATCGTGACAGGCCCTCGAGCCTGTCACGGGAGGACAGGCGATGACCCAGCATCATGACCACGCTGCGGATCCGGTGGTGGCAGCGATGATCGCCGGCCCTCATGAACCTGGTGTGCGCGGCTTGGCCGAGCAGGTCGTCGACGGTCTACTCGAGTTGGAGTGGACCGTGTGCGTCGCAGAATCGCTGACCGGGGGTGGCGTATGTGCGGCTCTCACCTCCATCCCGGGAGCGTCAGGATGCGTCAGGGGAGGCGTCGTGTCCTATTCCACGGATATCAAACACTCCGTGCTCGACGTCGACGCCGAGTTGCTGCGACGGCGGGGTGCGGTCGATGCCCAGGTGGCCGAGGAGATGGCTCGCGGAGCGGCAGCACTGCTGGGTGCGGACTGTGCGATCGCCACCACGGGTTCAGCCGGCCCGGATCCAGCGCCGGGGGGAACCGAGACCGAATCCGTCGAACCGGGAGTGGTTTTCATCGCCGTGCACACGCCCTCGGCGACCTGGGTGGAGCAGCTGTCCCTGCGCGGGGATCGTGGGCAGATTCGTCTCGAGACCGTCCAGGCTGCCCTGCAGGCCCTCATTCGGACGCTGCGGACCTGACCGGGCGGGGATCGACACGGATGGAGTCGGGCACGATCGTCGAACGTCGTGAGCGGGTAGGCAGCAAGACCGCCTGTGTCGGGGTACGGTTGGAGGGTGATGTTGTTTCGCCAGGCCCTCGGTACGCATCTGCGGGCTCGTCGCCAGGATCTCGGCCGAACCCTGCGCGAGGTGTCCGCCGACGCGCAGGTGTCCCTGGGATACCTGTCTGAGATCGAACGGGGACAGAAGGAGGCGTCGTCGGAACTGCTCGGCGCCGTCTGCACGGCGTTGGAAACCTCGCTATCGCAGGTGTTGTTCGCTGTTGCCGATGACATCTCGGTGAGCGAGCGGGCCCACGTCGAGGTCGTTCGGGCCGCCTGATCCATCACGCGGGGGTGTCACGGCCGATAACGGCTTCGACCCTGCGTTCGCAGTCGCCGCCGCTCTTCGGGGGATAGGCCCGCGGGGGCCGGACCCGATTGACACCGCGGACACCAGTAGGCCAAGCGCTGCTGCGGTGGACGTCCCTGCCAGGCCATCTCGATCGTCGTACCGCATCGTCGGCAGCCGCGTCCGGTCCGCTCATAGACCCAGTGCCAGGCGTCCCGGGCGGTTTCCCCGGTCGTCGTTTGAATGTAGTGATGGCGGTTGGCGCGCATCAATCCCGAAGCCGTCCGCAACACCTCTGCCAGATCCGGGACCCGATCGACGGGAACCCACGGCGTGATGTTGTGCAGGAACAGAGTTTCGGTGACGTAGATCAACCCGAGACCGGCCACGACACGTTGATCGAGCAGCACGTCGCCTATCGGTCGGGACGTGTCACCGGATAGGCATCTTCGGGCAGCGCCCACATAGTCGACGTCGTCTCGCATGAGATCGGGGCCCAGCGTCGAGATGAGTCGTTCCCGTTCAGCACCGGTGAACAAGTCGATCACCGGGAGTCGATATCCCACTGCGGTCACGGTGTCGGTGGACATCATCGCTCGGATCTGCCAACCCGGTCCACCACGCCAGCGCTGTCCCGGTGAGTACAGATGCCAACTCCCATCCATCCGAAAGTGGGTGTGCACGATCGCATGCTGATCGAAGTGGAAGAACAGGTGCTTTCCATAGGACTCGACGTTGCTCACCGTGCGTCCACTCAGGTCGAGGGTTGCCAGGTGGGGCACCCGGAAATCGCTGCGAACCAATGATTGACCAGCGAGCGCCTGATCCAATGTGCGCCCGGCCAACCAGACGGTGTCACCCTCGGGCATGGGTCGGTGATGGCGATTGCGATCGAGGCGGTGTGCGCAGGGTGAGTGCTTTGGGGGACATCGAGAATCCGCGGTCTTGGAACGCAGCGACGATTCCGTGATCGTGGGGCAGTTCGCGAACCGATCGGCCATTGATGCGCTGCACAGCGATGCGGGTATCCAACCGCGGTGCTGCGTCGACCAGGCTGTCGATCGCGAAGGAGAGCCGTTCGGCCGGGGCGGGCCAGGTGAGCAGGGAAGCGAGGCCACGATCCAGCCAGATCACCGGCTGCGCATCGACGAGCACGACCACCGCACCGGCACCCCGGGTGGGTCTGCCCTCATCCGTTCGAACAGGCCACGGAACACTTGCGCCATAGGGATTGGCGGGATCGGCTGCTGCGAGGACCAGGCCGACCCCCGGTGGTCCCTCGGCGGCTCGTCGGAGTCGATCGGTCACGCCCGGCATTGCGAACTGGGCGCCGCCCAGTCCCTCGACGGCATAGGTGCGCTGGATACTGCCGGCGTCCTCCAAGCTCGTCAGGATCCGGTACGTGGCCGCGAACCCTCCCGGGGGTGACTCTGCGGACACGATGCTTCGCGCCAGGATCCCGTATCGGTCCAGCATCGCTTCGGTCACCGCGAGGGCGCGCACCGTGGGATCGGTTGTCGCGTCGGGGAGAAGGGCCCACCGTCCCGCCATCTGGGGTGGACCTGTTCGCGAGGGTCCCCGTGGTGCACGGGTTCGTCGCGGCAGCCGTGATGATCGACGCGGTGCGATGGATGGGGCAGTCGTCGTCGACCCGCCGGGGCGACGGTTGGGGTGACGCAGACGCGCGCGCACCGGGTGCAGCGAATCATTGGTCACGCGACCGGACCACACCAGTTCCCACAGGGCGCGCACGAGGTCGTCATCGGTCATCGGAATGTGGGCGGCGATGTGTTGATACAGATCGCGGAAGAACACCGCACCGGCGCTACTCAATGTCTGCACAACCCGTTCCTCGATCGAATCGGGGGCTACGGGTTCGGGAATCGGGAGAAGAGCGGGTGCGATGTCGACAGGTGCCAGTCCGATCCAGGCGTCTCCGGGGACTGATGCGATACCCCACCACACGACCTCGCCGGTAGAGATGAGCTGATCGAGATGGGCGGGGGAGTAATCAGCGATCCGGGCGGGCAGCACGAGGGAATCAAGGTGTCGCGCCGGCAGGGCGTATCCGGCGAGTTGCTCGACGGCACCGTGAACGCCGTCCATGGCACGGGCGGGTCGTATCAGGCCCTGCCAGTCCGACAGGTAGCGGGCATAACTGTGTTCGTCGACAGGCTCAGCCTGCTGTCTCAGGGCGGCGATGCTGGCCCGTCGTGCCCGCCGCAGAACCTCGGTGTCGCACCACTCGTCATCTCGCTGACCGGGAGTGAACCCACCGCGGGCGAGGTGACCTCGCGCGGCCACGTCGGTCAGGGTCCGTTCGACGACCCGCACGCCGAGACCGAAGGCGACGGCGGCGTCCTCGGTGGTGAACGGTCCGTGGGTGCGTGCGTAACGGGTCAGAATGTCGCTCAGAGGGTCCTCGACGGTCTCACAGAAGACCTCGGGGATGCCGAGGGGGAGCGCGCAGCCGAGTCCGTCGCGCAGCAGTCCGGCATCCTCGATCGCCGCCCAGTGCGTCGCCCCGGCGATGCGAACCTCGATGGCTCGACGCTGCTCCACGAGGGTCGAGGCGAAGGCGGGATCGATCCCTCGGTCGATCATCTGCTCGGTCGACAGCGGTCCCAGAATCCGCAGCAGATCGGCGAGGTCCTCGTGATCACGCACAGCGTGACTGCGGCGAGACACCCGATGGACAGTCTCGGTCAATGCATCCGGATCGAGCAGATCGCGCAGTTCGGTTTGGCCCAGTAGCTCGGCCAGCATTCCGGTATCGACGGTCAAGGCGGCAGCCCGTCGTTCCGCGAGTGGCGTATCACCGTCATACAGGTATTGGGCGACATAGTCGAACAGAAGAGACTGCGCGAAGGGCGAGGGGGAGCTGGTCTCGACATCCACGATCGTGACCGCGTGCGATTTCATGTCGGCAAGAAGCGCCCGAAGTCCCGCGAGATCGAACACATCGCGCAGACATTCGCGCATGGTTTCCAGCACGATCGGGAAATCCGGATAGCGACTGGCCACGGAGAGCAGATGTGCGGAACGTTGGCGCTGCTGCCATAGGGGGGAGCGTTTGCCGGGATTGCGCCGGGGCAGCAGCAGAGCCCGCGCGGCGCATTCGCGGAAACGCCCGGCGAATAGCGCTGAACCGCCGAGCTCCGCGGTCACCAGCGCCTCTATCTCGTCCGGGTCGAAGGCGATGAGGTCTGCGACGGCCCGCGGCGTGATGTCATCGACCGTGTCCGGCAGGCGCAGCACGATGCCATCATCGGAATACATCACCTGGGTTTCGACGTCGTGTTCACCGCGCAGTCGGGCACCCAGTGCCAGAGCCCACGGGGCGTGCACCTGCGCTCCGAATGGAGTGTGGACGACCACCCGCCAATCACCGAGTTCGTCGCGGAAACGTTCGACCACCACGGTGCGGTCATCGGGCAGGGCACCGGTCGCGTGCCGCTGCTCGGTGATGTAGGAGAGCAGGTTGTCGGCGGCGTATTCATCCAATCCGACATCGAGCAGTCGGGATCTATCGGTCGCAGGGTCCACCGAACCGATGAAACGGCCGACCGCGGCCCCCAACTCCATCGGGCGTCCGGGCCGATCCCCGCGCCAGAAGGGCATGCGGGCGAGTTCACCGGGAGCCGGAGACACCCAGACGCGGTCGGCGGTGATGTCCTCGATGCGCCAACTGCTCGCACCGAGTGCGAACAGATCTCCGACTCTCGACTCGTACACCATCTCCTCATCGAGTTCGCCGACTCGCATGCTCGTGCCGATGAGAAAGACACCGAACAGGCCGCGGTCGGGGATGGTTCCCCCACTGGTCACCGCGAGCCGCTGTGCTCCAGGGCGGGTAGTCAGCACATCGGTCTGGCGGTCCCAGACCAGTCGCGGGCGCAGTTCCGCGAACTCCTCGCCCGGATACCGACCGGCGAGCATGTCCAACACGGCCCGCCACACGGACTCGCTGAGATTGCGATAGGGGGCGCATCGGCGGATGAGCGCATAGAGCGACTCCACCTGCCAGTCATCCATCGCGACGATGGCGATCACCTGCTGCGCGAGGACATCCAGCGGGTTCTCGGGCATGTGCAACGCCTCGATCGCACCTTCGCGCATCCGCTGCACGGTCACCGTCGCTTGCACCAGATCGCCGCGGTACTTGGGGAAGACGATCCCGTGGCTCACCGCACCGACCTGGTGGCCGGCACGACCCACCCGCTGCAGTCCACTGGCCACGCTGGGTGGTGATTCGACCTGGACGACGAGGTCGATGGCTCCCATGTCGATGCCGAGTTCCATGCTGGAGGTCGCGACGACAGCGGGCAGGCGGCCACTCTTGAGGTCCTCTTCGATCATTTCCCGCTGCTCGCGACTCACCGAACCGTGGTGGGCGCGAGCGATGATCTCGCTGGATTCGTTCCGTTCCATCCACCGGTCGTTGAGCGAGGCGGTCAAGCGTTCGGCCAGTCGTCGCGAGTTGACGAAGATCAGCGTGGAGCGATGCGCAGCGATCTCGTCCACGAGTCTGGACTCGACATGTGGCCAGATACTGCCGCCCGTTGATCCCGCGGCAGCCGATCCATCGAAGATCGGTTCGTCACCGCCGGGTTCGGTCATGTCCGCCACGGGAACGACGAGTCGCAGATCCCAGGTCTTGGCAGTCTGCGGCGCCACGATGCGGACATCGCCGCCCGGGCGCAGATAGTCAGCGATCGTCTCGACCGGTCGAGCTGTGGCGGAGAGTCCGATGCGTTGAATCGTGCGGTCAGGCTCATCGGATCGTCGAGATCGTGCGGTGGTCTCCTCGAGACGTTCGAGGCTGACGGCCAGATGCGCTCCACGTTTGGTTCCCGCGAGCGCGTGGATTTCATCGATGATGACCGTGCGCACGCCTGCGAGGGACTCACGGGCGGCGGAGGTGAGGATCAAGAACAGCGATTCGGGAGTCGTGATGAGGATGTCCGGCGGATGCGCGGCCAGCCTTCTCCGGGTGGCCGCATCGGTGTCGCCCGTGCGCACGCCGACGGTGATGTCGGGAATTTCGACTCCGAGCCGATCACCGGCCTGCCTGATGCCGACCAGCGGTGACCGCAGATTGCGTTCGATATCGGCCGCGAGCGCTTTCAGAGGCGACACATAGAGAATCCGACAGCGTTCACCGGGCGATGGTGGTGGCACGGCGATGCATCGATCGATGGCGGTGAGGAACGCAGCCAGGGTCTTGCCGGAGCCGGTCGGTGCGACCACGAGGGTGTCGTGCCCGCTCCCGATCTGTTGCCAGGCCTGATCCTGGACCTGGGTCGCAGCGGCGAAGGCATCGGCGAACCACGAGCGGGTCGCCTGCGACCAGCCCGCGGGCGGAGTGGCGGAAGTCCCCGTCGACGGATCGGTCACGGGCCACATCCTCTCCCGAGGGCACCCGGAGCGAAACCGCTGGACTCCGCCGGTCTACCTGCGCGGTGAGTGATGGTGGGGTTGACGATGTGCTTGACTGGCCGCCGATGCCCACGATGAGACTCACGGATTTCTGGGAACGCATGACCGCGGTCTTCGGGCCTGACTACGCCGCCTCGTGGGCGAATGACTACGTGCTGGGCCCCCTGGGATCACGGACGGTGATGCAGGCGATCGAAGCCGGGATCGATACCAGCGTGATCTGGCGTGCGGTGTGCGAGGTGGCCGATGTCCCCGGGTGGCTGCGATAACGTCGCGCCCGTGACCGCCTCACTGGAGTTCACCACCGCGAGCCTCGAGCGCTATCAGCGCCGCTCGGTGTCGGTGCTGTCGGCCGGGCAGGTTCTGGGCAGCCTGGCCGTCGCAGGTGCGGTGGCGGCAGGCGCGCTGATCGCCGAGGGGGTGTCCGGGAGCGAGGGGGCGGCAGGACTGGCCCAGACATTCGGTGTTCTCGGTGCGGCGATCATGGCTCTGCCGCTCGCCCGACTCGCCCTCAGCAAGGGGCGGCGGGTGTCCCTGGCTTTCGGCTACGGCATTGGGGCGATCGGCTCGCTCATCGTGATCTCCGGTGCCGTGTGGCGCCTGCTGCCCGTGGTGTTCGCCGGCACGCTGCTCGTCGGAGTTGCGACCGCATCGGGGTTGCAGGCCCGTTATGCGGCAACCGACCTGGCGACCGAGGAGACACGCGGGCGTTCGCTGTCGATCGTCGTCTGGGCCGGCACGATCGGTGCGGTGGCCGGGCCGAATCTGCTCGAGGTCTCCGGCCACCTCGGTGTCGCCCTCGGCCTGCCGCAACTGGCCGGACCGTATGTCGTCGGGTTCCTGGCGCTGGCGGCTGCAGCACTCGTGATCGGGATTTTCATGCGCCCGGACCCGTATCTGCTCGCGCGATCGGCTCGGGCCTCGAAGGACCCGGTGGCAGCGGCGGAGATCGCTCATCCTCGCCTGCGCGACGGGATCGCACACATCCGCCACAACCCCACGGCGATCCTGGGTATCACCACCATCGCGATCGGACACGTCGTGATGGTGGCCGTGATGGTGATGACGCCGATCCACATGGCGCACGTCGATGTGACCCTGCAGTTGATCGGACTCGTGATCAGCGTCCATGTCGCCGGGATGTACGCGCTCTCGCCGCTCGTCGGCTGGGCGGTCGACCGGATCGGTCGTATCCCGGTGATCTGGGCGGGGATCGCGATCCTGGTGGTCTCCTGCGTCCTGGCCGCGATATCGGCAGGGGATGACATCCTCAGCCTCGGTATCGGTCTGTTCCTTCTCGGCCTCGGTTGGTCGTGCACCCTGATCGCCGGTTCGACGCTGCTCGTCGATGGCATCGCCGCACAGGAGCGACCGAGCGTGCAGGGGCTGTCGGATCTGGTGATGAACGCAGCGGGTGCGCTCGGAGGAGCGCTCGCAGGGCTCATCGTGTGGCTGAGTTCGTATGCGGTCCTCAGCCTGGTGTCGATCGTGCCGGTCGTCGCCTTGGCGTTGCTGATCCCGGCGTGTCGCCGCGGATCGAACACGCGTTCGCTCTAGCCTGGGGATCGTGAACGAGGAATTCCCCAGGGCAGTTCGTCGAGTCCAGGCGATGTCGGACCCTTCGCCTAACGTCGGCGCCCATCGAGCAAACCGCCTCGTCCGCCCCCGCACCTGACCGCATCAGGACCGCACAGTGAAGGAGCCCACCATGGCCTCGTCGAAGAACTCCACCCCGTCATCGAACGGCACCGACCGCGAGAAGGCCCTCGATGCCGCCCTCGCCCACATCGAGCGTCAGTTCGGCAAGGGCTCGGTCATGCGACTGGGCGAGGAAGGCCGACCTCCGGTCGACGTCATCCCCACCGGATCCATCGCCTTGGACGTCGCCCTGGGAATCGGGGGACTGCCCCGTGGTCGCATCGTGGAGGTCTACGGTCCCGAGAGCTCGGGCAAGACGACCGTCGCGCTGCATGCCATCGCGAATGTCCAGGCAGCCGGTGGCATCGCCGCGATGATCGACGCCGAGCATGCCCTCGATCCCACGTACGCCGCACGCCTCGGCGTCGATCTGGACAGCCTGTATGTGTCCCAGCCCGATACGGGGGAGCAGGCTCTGGAGATCGCCGACACCCTGGTGCGATCGGGTGCGATCGACCTGATCGTCATCGACTCCGTGGCGGCCCTGGTGCCGCGGGCGGAGATCGAGGGTGAGATGGGCGATAGCCACGTCGGCCTGCAGGCTCGGTTGATGAGCCAGGCGCTGCGCAAGATGGCCGGTGCATTGAGCCAGACCGGCACGACGGCGATCTTCATCAACCAGCTGCGCGAGAAGATCGGTGTCATGTTCGGGTCACCGGAGACGACGACGGGTGGCAAGGCGTTGAAGTTCTATGCCTCGGTGCGCCTGGACGTTCGCCGCATCGAGACTCTCAAAGGCGGCACCGAGGCGGTCGGTAACCGCACCCGGATCAAGGTCGTGAAGAACAAGATGGCACCGCCGTTCAAGCAGGCCGAGTTCGACATCCTCTACGGCGAGGGAATCTCGCGGGAAGGCAGCCTGATCGACCTGGGTGTCGATGCGGGGATCGTGAAGAAGTCCGGAGCCTGGTACACCTACGAGGGCGATCAGCTCGGTCAAGGCAAGGAGAACGCGCGAGCCTTCCTGCGCGACAATCCGGATCTGGCCGGTGAGATCGAGAAGCGCATCCGCGAGCACATGGGTATCGATGCCAGCCTCGAGTCGGAGGCAGGCCGCGACGATGCCGTGGATCTCGATGCGCCGATCGACGTCGTCCCACTGGATTAGCACCCGATGGTCCGCCGCGATCAGCCGACGCCGGGATCCCTTGCGGATCTCGGTCCCGAAGCCGATCCTGAACAGGTGGCGCGCACCATCGCCCTGCGACGATTGGAAGCCGCTCCTCGCACGCGTGCCGAACTCGCACGGACCCTCGCTGAGCGGGGCATAGCCGCAGACGTCAGTGACCGGGTTCTCGATCGGTTCACCGAGGTCGGGTTGATCGACGATGCGGCTTTCGCCCACCAGTGGGTGGAATCGCGCCATCGGGGTAGGGCCCTCGCGCGTTCGGTCCTGCGTCGAGAACTGCACCAGCGTGGAGTCGAGCCGGAGGTGATCGATGAGGCTGTCGAGTCCCTTGATGACGACGATGAGTGGGTCCGTGCTCGGGAGTTCGCCCGTCGCAAGATCCGCATCAAAGCAGGAGAGGACTCCCGCAAAGCCGTGCAGCGTCTCGCGGGGCAGTTGGCCCGCAAGGGGTATCCGGCAGGTGTGTCCTTCGCTGTGGCCCGTGAGGCGCTAGCCGATGCGTTGCAGGAGGGGCAGGATGATCCGATCGATGAGTTGGGCGCAGGTGTCGTCATCGGGGACGTCCCCGTAGATGAGTAGCCGGTGCATCACGATGGCGTCGGGTATCTCGAAGATGAACGGGTCGATGGGCTGGTGGGGAATCTCGCCGCGGGCCATCGCGCGCTGCAGCACAGCGACTAATTCCGCCTCCATGGGTTCGGCCATCCGGATGCGGAATTCGCGCACGAGGGCCGGATCGTGTGCTGATTCACTGATCAGCTCCCGCACGACGGTGCTCATCGACCCGCGCAGGATCGCGGTGAAGGCGGTCATGGATCCCAGGAGATCTTCGCGCAGCGTCCCGGTGTCCGGATAGGACTCCGGGACCGCGTGCGCCATCGTGGTCACGAAGACATCGAGGCCTAGTTCGCGCACATTGGCCCACCGGCGATACAGCGCAGCTTTTCCGGTACCGGCGCGTCGGGCGATGCTGTCCATGGATGCCCCACGCAAGCCCCGCTCGGCGATCTCGGCCAGCGTCGCCTCGTGAACCGCGGACACGAGCTCCTCGCCGGTGCGTCGCTGCCGACACGGCACCGCGGACGTGGTCATGACCGAAGATTACGGCATCGTGAACGTCTATGTTCACTGGACCGTCGGTTTGTGAACGGTTATGTTCCTTGTTAAGGTGCCTGCACGATCTTCGAGAGGAGCACCATGCCCGGCTTGTCCGCGTGGGCGGTTCGTCGTCCCGTCGCCGCACTCATCGCCTGGTTCGCGGCGTTACTCGTCCTCATCGGCCTGGGCGTGGGACTCGGGGGCACCTATAACGACGCCTTCGAATTGCCCGACACCGAATCCAAGGTGGCGACCGACCTGTTGACGGCCAGTGGCACCGACACGAGCAATATCGACGGCGGTGCAACGGTCGTGTGGTCCCCGGCCAGCGGGCCTGCCTTGAGCGAGGAGACCGCAGCGGAGGTTCTCCCGGTGCTCCAGGAGATCGCAACATTGGATTCGGTCACCTGCGTGAGCAATCCGTTCGATCCGAATGGGGCCGGGCTGGGCCGTGATTGCGCAGCCGGTGGACTCGATCTCGGCTCCGCCGCGCAAGCGCTCACTCCGGAAGAACTGCAGATCCTGGCGGCGACCTTCGCTCCGGTCAGCCCGGACGGCACGGTTGCCTACGCGAACATCACCTTGGCCACCGACGCCTCCGGCGCACCCATCGTTTCGGCCGCCGATGCCGCGAGCATCTTCGAGGATGTCGACGGGGCTCGCAGTGCCTCGTTGGCGATCGGTGTGCAGGGCCAGGTACTGGAATTCGCCGGACAGCAGCCGCCCTCGAGCGAACTCATCGGCATCATCGTGGCGATCATCATCCTGCTGATCGCATTCGGGTCGATCGTCGCCGCGGGTCTGCCGATCATCACCGCGATGGTGGGCTTGGTCGGCGGCCTCACCTTCATCACGTTCGCGGCGAACTTCCTGGACGTAGCGACCTTCGCCCCCACTCTCGCAGCGATGATCGGCCTCGGTGTCGGTATCGACTACGCGCTGTTCGTCATCAACCGTTATCGGCAGGCCCTGCTGGTGGGTCATGAGCCGAAGCAGGCGGCAATCGAGGCGATGGAAACCGCCGGGCGCGCGGTCGTGTTCGCCGGTTCCGCCGTCATCATCGGTCTGCTGGGACTGCTGGTGCTCGGGATCGGATTCTTCACCGGCCTCGCCATCGGTGCGTCCGTGACGGTGATCATGGTGATGCTCTCCGCCGTGTGGTTCCTGCCCGCGGTCTTGAGTCTGCTGGGCACGAAGACTCTGGCGCTGCGACTGCCGTGGGGTAAGAAGGCCGGATCTGGCAAGGCGGAAGGTCGGGGCTGGGCTCATTATGGGCGCGGTCTGCAGAAGATGCCGTGGCTGACCAGTGCGCTGGCGTTGGGCTTCGTCGTCATCCTGGCGATCCCGGCCTTCAGCCTGCGTCAGGGTTTCGCCGACGATTCGGGGAAGCCGGAAGGTTCCAATGCGCGCATCGCCTACGACCTGCGCGCCGAAGGATTCGGACCCGGATCGAACGGCCCCTTCCTCGTGGTGGCCGATCTCGAAGGTGTCACCGATCCGCAGGCCTACGCCACGATCGTTGCTGGACTAGCTGCTGCGCCAGGTGTTGCGGGAACGTCACCCTCGGTGGATGCGCTTCCGGTTCTGGGCAAACTCGCCGAACTGCAAGCCGAAGCTGGTGATGCTCCCGAGCAGCAACTCATCCAAGCGATCGCGGTCTACCCCGCGAGTGCTCCGCAGGATGCCGAGACGACCGACTTGCTCAATGAGTTGCGTGATGAGGTCAACCCGGCACTCGAGGCGGCGACAGGGGCGACCTTGTACGTCGGCGGCGCGCAGGCGATCACCCAGGACTTCACCCAGGTGCTCACCGACGCCTTGCCGATCTTCTTGATCGTGGTCGTCGGTTTGGGATTCATCGCCCTGGTGATCTTGTTCCACTCGATCCTGGTTCCCCTGACCGGTGCGTTGACATCGCTGCTGAGTCTCGGTGCAGCGATGGGAGTCTCGGTGGCGGTCTTCCAGTGGGGTTGGTTCGCCGAACTGCTCGGAGTCTCGGGCACCGGACCGATCTTCCCATTCGTACCGATCATGGTCTTCGCGATCCTGTTCGGACTCTCGATGGACTACCAGGTCTTCCTGGTGTCACGCATGCAGGAGGAATGGCAGCGCACGACGGACAACCTCGTGAGTATCCGACGAGGCCTCGCCGGGTCCGGTCGAGTAGTGGTCATCGCGGCGTTGATCCTGTCGAGTGTCTTCATGGCATTCATCCCCAGCACCGATTCGATCATCAAGCTGTTCGGTGTGGCACTCGCCTCTGCGGTACTGATCGATGCCTTCGTCGTTCGTCTGATCCTGGTGCCCAGCCTGATGAGCATGTTCGGCAAGGCCAACTGGTGGCTGCCGGGCTGGTTGGAGCGCATTCTGCCGACGGTCAAGGTCGAGCCGGGCGAGGATGAGATCGCTGACGACGTCGAAGGCGGTGGCAGCGAAACCGATCGTCAGCCCGTGGGTGTCTGACACGCGCCTCGTGACCTGACATCACGGTGGCACGACGACTCGCGATGATTCGACGGTTGTCGTTCATCCGGGGTTCAACGAAACGGTATCGATTCGCAAGGTGACAACGATGTCCTGCAGGGGTCCATTCAACCCCTGGAGGATTCGTGCGTCGTTCCGTCATCGCCGGAGCAGCATCCCTGGGCCTCGTAGCCGCCTTCCTGGCCTACGTGCCCAGTGCCGGTGCCCAACCTGAGCCAGCACCCGCATCACCACCGACATCCGTATCGACATCCGTACCGACATCCGTACCCATCGCGCCCACCGTGGTGGCCGAACCCGGTACCACCTTCGGGTTCGTCGGTCGGGCCAGCGTCACCCTCCAAGAGGGGGAGGAGTCCGACGCCGAGGTTGCCGCTGTCAGCGGCTCGAGCATGTACGTCATCGACCGTGTCGTGCGGGGTGGCGAAACCCGACCGGGTGTGCGCATCTTCGACATCTCGGATCCCGCTAGCCCTGAGCGGGGTCGTCGGATCGATCTTGCTCGATTCGGCGGGGACATCAACTCGGTGGCGGCCTACGGTGATTACGTTGCGGCAGCCCTCGAGGCGGAGACCAAGACCGATCGCGGCACCGTCGTGCTCATGGAACGTCGCGGAGCGCGCCTCGCGGTCATCGCGACCGAGAAGGCCGGTGCACTGCCGGACATGCTCACCTTCGACTCCGCGGGCAAGCGACTGTGGGTTGCCAATGAGGGTGAGCCCAGCGATTACGGTGCCGGAGCGATCGATCCGGAAGGTTCGATCACGATTATCAACGTAGCTCGCATGGTCGCCGAGCGACCCGGCGCGGCGAAGCAGCTGACGTTCCGTGCGTTCAATGATCAAAAGGCCGCGCTGCAGCGGGATGGGGTGCGCATCTTCGGCCCAGGCGCGACCGTCGCCCAGGATCTCGAGCCCGAATACATCACCATCGACCCCGCCAAGCGCCACATCGGATGGGTCAGCCTGCAGGAGAACAACGCGCTGGCTGCCATCAACCTCAAGAGGGGGCGCATCACCAGGATCATCCCGCTGGGCCTGAAGGACCATTCGGTTGCGGGCAACGGCCTCGATACCTCGGATCGGGACGGCAAGATCAACATCCGCACCTGGCCGGTCAAGGGCATGTACCAGCCCGATGCGATCGCATCCTTCCAGGTCGGGGGTCGCACCTACATCGCCACCGCCAATGAAGGTGATGCCCGTGAATACGACGGGTTCGCAGAGGAGGTTCGCGTCAAGGATGACGAGTTCGTCCTCAACCCGACGGTGTTCGGTAACGCCGCCGAGCTCAAGCAGGATGAGAACCTGGGCCGCCTGACGGTGACGACGCAGGGAGCGAAGAAGACCGGCGACACCTTCGACGAGATCCTGTCCTTCGGGGCTCGATCGATGTCGATCTGGACGCCCGACGGCACCCAGGTCTATGACTCCGGTGACGCCATCGAAGCCGTGACCGCAGCCCGGTTGCCGCGATGGTTCAACTCCACCAACGATGAATCGGAATTCGACAACCGCAGCGACAACAAGGGCCCTGAACCCGAAGGTGTCGCGGTCGGCGCGGTCGGCAACCGCACATATGCGTTCGTCGCTTTGGAGCGCATCGGCGGGCTGGCGATCTTCGATGTGACGAATCCCGCAAGGGCGGAGTTGACGCAGCTGCTCAATACCCGCGATTTCCTCGCCGCTCCGGCCGGTCCGGATTCGGGTGCGGAGGCTGTGTCCTTCGTGCCCGCGAAGCAGTCGCCCAATGGTCAGCCGATGGTCGTGGTGAGCAATGAGGTGTCGGCCACGGTGACGCTGTGGCAGCCGGTCGATCCCAACGGTGCGGCCAGTTTGACTCTGCTGCACAACAACGACGGTGAATCGGCGCTGTTCGGCAAGGACAACACCGTGGGTGATACCGACCTCCCGGTGGGCACCATCTCGGCGTTCTCGACGGTGACCCAGCAGCAGATCAGCCAGGCGCGGGGTCTGGGCAACTCGGTGATGAACGTCTACGCCGGTGATGCCTTCCTCGCCTCGGCCGAACTCGCCTGCAGCCTCCCGCCGAATCCCGCGGACACACCGATCTACGACGCCATCGCGCAGCGTCTGATTCCCTACGACGCTCACATCCTGGGTAATCACGAGTTCGACTTCGGCCCCGGGTTCCTCGAGAGGTTCGCGACGACCTTCACGAACGGCACGTCGCCCAATCAGCCGTTCATCAGCGGCAATCTCGACTTCGGCTCGGATCCGTCATGGTCGTCCTACATCGACAGAACGGGCATCGTGACGACGGGTTCGGTATCCGGCGGCAAGATCATCGGTCGATCCGCGATCGTCGACGACATCGTCACCGGTGCCCGGTTCGGCATCGTCAGCGCCATCTCACCGACCCTGAATACGATCTCCTCACCCGCCCCGGTGACGATCACCTCGGCTGACATCGCCGAGACGGCCGTGTTGCTCCAGCAGCAGGTGGATCTCATGTCGGCATTGGGGATCACCAAGATCGTCTTCGTGGGTCACCTGCAGGGACTCGCCGCTGACCGCGAACTCGTGAGCCTGCTCGAGAACGTCGACATCGCCGTCGCCGGCGGTGGTGACGATCTCCTGGCGAACTCCGTGGATCAGTTGCTCCCCGGTGACGGTGAGCCAGCCGGTCCGTATCCGACGTACCAGACGGATGCGGTCGGAGTGCAAGTCCCGATCGTGACCGCTGCGGGAAACTACAAGTATCTCGGGCGGGTCGATGTCCGATTCGATTCCCGTGGTGAACTGACCCGGGTGGATCAGGCCCGGTCCTATCCCCGCATGGTGTTGCCGGACAGTTCCGCGGCCACGGCACTGGGGCTGACCCAGGCGGTCGAAGGCGATGAACTGATCGAGCAGTCGATCGCTCCGGTCACCGATTGCCTCGCGGCCAATGACAACCCGATCGCGGCATCGCAGGTGTCGCTGAACATCTCGCGTCAGGCGAACGCCGATCTCGGGTTCACCACCGGGGTCCGGACGGGGGAGACCAACGGTGGCGACTTCGTCACCGACGGATACCTGGCCTCCTATGACACCCAAGCGGTGCGTGCCGGTCTCGAACCTCGCTCGGCGGACAACCTCGTCGCCGCCGTTCAGAACGGCGGCGGTATCCGCCAGAATGCCGGTGACGTGCTGCCCGTGGGAGGTGCGCCGGGCAGCATCACCCGGAACAACACCTTGAACACACTGGCATTCCTTACCAACGTCCTCTCGGTGGTGAGCGATCTGGACGCGGCGTCGATGAAGCAGGTCTTCGAGCGTTCCTTCGCGTCACGGGAAGGAACAGACTGCTCGAGCGGATCGGCGGGCGGACAGTTCCTGCAGGTATCCCATCTGCGGGTAATCGCCGACTGCTCCCGGACCGGCCAGGTCATCAGCGAGGATGGCCAGGTCACGACCCCGGGTGACCGCATCACGTACCTCGCCTGGGATCCGGGCACACCGGGCGATCTCACCGACGACATCGCATTCGTCGAAGACGGTGCGGTCGTTCTCGGCGCGCCGACGATCTCGCTGGTGACGAACTCCTTCACCGCCGACGGTGGGGATAACTACCCCTGGTTCGAGGCGGCGGACAAGGTCCTCCTGGGCCTGTCCTACGAACAGAGCCTGGTGGAGTACTTCACCTCGTTCGCCGAGATCGACGGCCTGCCGACGGTTCCTGCGAGTGACACCCGCTACGCCTCGCCGACGGGCGAGGGGCGCATCACCGCCGGCGCACGCTGACGGTCGACCCTCGTAGGCTGGGACCCATGACTTCGGGTCCCAGCCTACGTGCGTCTGTGACCGATACGGCACGTCCGCGCACCTACGAGGTGCGTACCTACGGTTGCCAGATGAACGTCCATGATTCCGAGCGCATCTCAGGGGTCCTGGATGCTGCCGGCTACCTCCGAGCCGCTGCTGACGAGCAGGCCGATGTCGTGGTGTTCAACACCTGCGCGGTGCGAGAGAACGCCGACAACCGGCTCTATGGCAACCTCGGGCATCTGGCTCCGATCAAGGCCGATCGCCCCGGGATGCAGATCGCGGTCGGTGGATGCCTGGCACAGAAGGACAAGGACGTGGTGACCCAGCGTGCCCCCTGGGTCGATGTCGTGTTCGGCACCCACAATCTCGGTTCGCTGCCGGCCCTCCTGGACCGTGCGCGGGCTCTCGAGGAGGCGCAGGTCGAGATCCTCGACTCGCTCGAGGTGTTCCCCTCCACCCTGCCCACGCGACGTGAGTCCGCGTTCGCAGCCTGGGTGTCGATCAGTGTCGGGTGCAATAACACCTGCACGTTCTGCATCGTGCCCTCGCTGCGCGGCAAGGAGAAGGATCGTCGGCCCGGCGAGATCCTGGCCGAGATCGAAGCTCTGGTCGACGAGGGCGTGATCGAGGTCACCCTGCTCGGGCAGAACGTCAATGCCTACGGAGTGGAGTTCGGCGACCGTGGTGCCTTCGCCGATCTGCTGCGAGCCTGCGGGCGCATCGACGGTTTGGAGCGGGTGCGTTTCACCAGTCCCCACCCGCGTGACTTCACCGATGACGTCATCGAGGCGATGGCGACGACCGACAACGTGATGCCGCAGTTACACATGCCCCTGCAGTCGGGATCCGACCGGATCCTTGCGGCGATGCGTCGGTCCTATCGCGCCGACCGCTACCTCGGCATCATCGACCGAGTGCGTGCAGCGATGCCGGAGGCAGCGATCACCACCGACATCATCGTCGGTTTCCCCGGCGAGACCGAGGAGGATTTCCAGGGCACGCTCGATGTCGTGCGTGCCGCGCGATTCGCCGGTGCGTTCACCTTCCAGTACTCACCTCGTCCGGGAACGCCAGCGGCGGATATGCCCGATCAGGTACCACCGGATGTCGTGGGCGAGCGTTACCGTCGCCTGGTGGATGTGGTGAACGAGATCGCGTGGGAGGCCAATCGGGAATTCCTCGGTCGTAGCGTCGAGGTGCTCGTCAGCGAGGGTGAGGGGCGCAAGGATGGGCGGACCGAGCGGATAACCGGTCGTTCCGCAGACAATCGGCTGGTGCATGTGGGTCTTCCCACTGAATCTTCGGCTGACCTCGTGATCCGTCCCGGTGACATGGTCACCGCGCGGGTGACCTATGCGGCACCGCACCACCTCGTCGCCGACGAGGTGATCGGCGTTCGCCCCACTCCCGCCGGTGACGCCTGGCAGGCGCGCCAGGGTGCGCCGTCTGCTCCAGCGAGCCCGGGCGTCCTCCTGGGATTGCCCTCGGTGCGGTCATGAGGATGTGGGCATGATCGAGCGCATCGCTACCGTTCCCGGCACGCCGTTGCTCATCCCCGGCATCGCATCCGCGGCGGCCGAAGAACTAGGCGACGTGCGTCGGGCGGCCCTCGGCCGGGTCGCCTGGGCGGCGGGGGACAGCGGTCGAATCACCGTCTTGGCACAGGACCCATCGGCAGGGGCGATGACGCGCGCACATCTGCCCGACCGCGTGAGCCTGGCCCCGTTGGGCCTCGATTCCGATGTGGCCGCGGCCGGTGGTCGTAGCCCGGTGGCGCATGGGGACGTCCGCGCGGCCACGGACGGCGATGACGCTGAAGCACTGCCCGTTTCGGTCCTCGTCGCGGCGTATCTTGCCTCGGCCGCCGGCGTGGTCATCGACGAACTGTGGTCTATGCCTTCCGATCCCACCCGCGTCGGTGTTCCACCTGACATCACCGCGGGTGCGGGAATCGTCCTGATCGCAGATGGCTCATCGACGCGAACCCCGAAGGCGCCGGGTTCCTTCGTCGAGGGTGCCGTGGAATTCGACGACGCCCTCGTGGCCTCGGTGGCATCGATCGACCGGGAGTTTCTCACCGATAGCCGGCGGGCACTCGATGCGGACCGTTTCGGGGTCCAGGGTCTTGGGGTATGGGCTGCAGCAGCGCATCTAACCGGTGACCTTGCCGGAGAGTGGGTGGGTGAAGTGGACCTGTCCACCGATCCCTACGGCGTGTGCTACCTGGTCGCAGGCTGGACGGCAACGCGCTCGTGACATCGTGAACGATCCTGACGACGTGATCGAATCCGACACGGCGACCGACCCCGCCCGCATCATCACCGTGGTTGGACCCACGGCCGTCGGCAAGTCCTCTCTCGCACTCGAACTCGCAACCCGAATCGACGCCGACATCGTCAATGCCGACTCGATGCAGGGCTATGTCGGAATGGATATCGGCACGGCGAAACCGACGATCCAAGAACGAACGCGGGTGCGACATCACTGTGTGGATGCCTGGTCACCCACGGATGAGATCAGCGTCGTGGAATTCCGGGATGCGGCGCGTGCGGCGATCACCGATATCCGAGCGCAGGGCCGCACACCGATCGTCGTCGGCGGCTCGTGGCTGTATGTGCAGGCCATCGTCGACGAGCTGGATTTCCCACCGACCGATCCGAAGATCCGAGCTCGGTGGGAGCGCGAGCTGGTGCTGGTGGGACCTCGAGCACTGCATGAGCGTCTGCGGGCGTCGGACCCGCAGGCAGCAGCGGATATCGACCCGGGCAATGCTCGTCGGATCGTGCGAGCCCTGGAGGTCATCGAACTCACCGGTTCCTTCACCGCGCGGCTGCCTCAGCCCACACCCTGGCATCCCACGACTTGGCTGGGAATCGATGCTTCTCGGGAAAGGCTCGATCTGCTCATTGCGGATCGGATCGACACGATGTGGAGCGCGGGGTTCGTCGATGAGGTCCGGCGGGTGCGCGCATCAGGACTCGGCCGCACCGCGGCCAAGGCACTGGGGTACGAACAGATCGGTCGTTGCCTAGATGGAGAGATCGACGAGACGACCGCGCGCGCAGAGACGATCCGCGCGACGGTGAAGTTCGCACGGCGCCAGCAGCGCAGATTCCGACAGGACCCGCGTATCCACTGGCTCGACGAGACGGCACCGTTCGAGGATGCGCTCTCCCAACTGGCTCGACTCTGAGTCATCGAACGGCCACGTAGTACTCCGTACCCAGCAGTGCGCTGAACACCGGGCCGGGCAGGTTCGATAGCACGGCGAGCGTCCGCGTGGCACCGTCCGCAGATGCCTGGCTGGCATGGGCGCGCATGCTGTCCCGCTTGGCCGCGAGGAACTCACGCACGTCAACACGATGGGTGATCTGTGAACGCGGCGTGAAGGCGCGCGCGAATTCCGCGGGGTCGAAATCCGCCGGTGTGATGTGCAGCCGAGCGGCCTGTCGCACCGCCTTGGCGATCGGCTCCCGTGGGAGGGTGGCCTCGAAGAGCCGAACCTGTGAACCGAGGCGGTGTGCGGCTTCGCGCGTCGCCCGATGCACCTGCACATGATCGGGGTGGCCGTAGCCGCCCGCGGCGTCGTATCCGACGAGCACATCAGCCCGTTCTGCCCTCGTGATGTCGACGATTCGCGCGGCGATGGCATCGACCGGCTGGTGCGCGAACCCGCCGGTAATAGCGCCGGTCAACCCTGAATCGGAATAGGCGAGGGTATGCAGCGACTCGACACCGAGGATGTCGGCGGACCTGCGTAATTCGACACTGCGGTGCGCGACGAGGTCTTCGGTGAAGTGAGAGCCGGCCAGCCCCGCGGCACCGTCCGTCGCGGTGATGAGGACCACGCGATGGCCCTCGGCCGCGGCCCGGGCCATCGTCCCGGCGGTGAACAGAGCTTCGTCATCGGGGTGGGCGTGCACGAAGGCCAGGGTCGGCATAGTCACATCCTCGCCCATAGCCATCGCAGCGACGAAGCGGGCGATCGCGTAGCGTCACCTGCTGTGCGGATCGCCCATGTCTCCGATTGCTATGCACCGCGCACGGGTGGGATCGAGACGCAAGTGCGGTCTCTCGCCCATGCCCAGGCTGACGCCGGTCATGAGGTGCATGTGATCACCGCGACTCCCGGCCACGGTGAGGTGCGCTCGGGTACGGACAGCGATGGGCCGGTCATCGTTCATCGGGTGGCCGCGAACCTGCCCGCGGAATTGCCCGTCCATCCGCGAACCGGTCACCACGTTCGAGCGATCTGTACCGACATCGAACCGGGGGTCGTCCACGTGCATACGGGAGTAATCTCCCCGTTCGCATGGGGCGGGTTGCGTGTAGCGGCGAAGCTCGACATTCCCCGGGTGGTCACCGTGCACAGCATGTGGGGGGTTCTCTCACGCACGGGCTTCGCTGCGACCCGGTGGGGTCTGCCCTGGCGGGGCAGTGTGGTCTCGGCGGTCAGCTACACGGCGGCTGCACCTATCGAGCGTTCGCTCTCACAGCCCGTGGCTGTCCTGCCCAATGGCATCGACCCGAGACTGTGGCCGACAACTGATCGACAGCCGCAGTCGGGTCGCCTGTCCATCGTCAGCGTTCTGCGCCTGGCGCCGCGCAAACGCGCCGCAGCGTTGGTCGACATCATCGCCGAGGCTGCCCGACGCCTGAGCCCGGACGTCACCGTGCACGCCACGCTCATCGGTGATGGTCCCGAGCGCGCGCACCTGCAGCGACATATCAATTCGCGTGGCCTGAACGAGACGATCGCTTTGCTCGGTCGGCTAGCTCCTGCCCAGATCAAAGACCATTTCGCCGTCAGTGATGTGTTCGTGCAGGCTTCCGTGCACGAGTCCTTCGGAATAGCCGCCCTCGAGGCGCGCACGAGCGGGATACCGGTCGTGGCGCGAGCCCAGACGGGAGCGGGTGAGTTCATTCGGAGCGGGGTCAACGGGGCACTGGCGGATTCTGATGACGGGCTCATCGAGTCACTGGTGCGCCTTGCCCGCGAGCAGGAGCTGCTGCGAGCGATGCGGACCTACAACATCGACAACCCCCCGGAGCAGACCTGGCCTGAGGTCTTGAGCATCGCTGATGCGTTGTATTCCCGCGCGGGCGCTTAGGCTGGGGAGTGTGAATCCCATCGCCTTCGCCAAAGGGCACGGCACCGGAAACGATTTCGTCGTGCTTCCCGACCTCGATGGTGTCGTTGATCTGAGCGCGGCCACCGTGCGGGCCCTCTGTGATCGGCGTACCGGCATCGGAGCCGATGGCGTGTTGCGGATCGTGCGTGAGGGTTCGACGTTCTTCATGGACTATCGAAACGCCGATGGCAGTTTTGCGCAGATGTGCGGGAACGGCATCCGTGTATTCGCGCGTTATCTGGTCGACCACGACCTCGCTGCCCCCGGACTTATGACGATCGATACCCGTGGTGGGGCATTCGAGGTCCTCTGTCCAGTCGAGGGTGACATCGAGGTGGCGATGGGTGTGCCCACCGTCCCGAACGCCCGGGCGATGCCCGTGGTGACGATCGGTGAGCGATCATGGTCGGCCGCACCGGTGCTCATCCCGAACCCGCACGCCGTGGTGATCGTGGATGATCTCGATGATGCCGGCGATCTGCGCGATGCCCCTGAGGTCACCCCGGCCGCGGTGTTTCCCGACGGTGTCAATGTCGAATTCGTTCGACCGCTCGCCGATGATCACATCACCATGCGGGTATTCGAGCGCGGCGTGGGGGAGACCCGATCCTGCGGAACCGGTGCCTGCGCCGCGGCGTTCGCTACCCGCCGTCAGCACGGCCCGCCGATGCCGGGAACGATGCGCGTCGACGTCCCCGGTGGCACGGTGCATGTGCGTGAGACCGATGATGGGCGCCTCGTGCTGATCGGACCGGCCGTCATCGTCGCGCAGGGGCACCTCAACCAGGAGTGGTGGGAGGCGCACGCGTGAGCGAGGGCCCCGGCTTCGACTCCCCCCGCGCTGAATTCACTCGCGCCGATCCCGCCCGCAACGATGTGGGGGAATTCGATCTCGCTGATCGCCAAGCGTTACGTCGGGTCGCCGGATTGTCGACCGAACTCACCGACATCACCGAGGTCGAATACCGCCAGGTCCGCTTGGAGCAGGTTGTTCTTGTGGGAGTCTGGACATCGGGGACGGTCGAACAGGCCGAACGCAGTTTGACGGAACTGGCGCGATTGGCCGAAACCGCCGGTGCTGTCGTCCTCGACGGGGTCATCCAACGGCGCGAACGGCCTGATCCGGCGACCTACATCGGATCAGGCAAGGCCAGGGAACTGCGCGAGATCGTCGTAGCCAGTGGCGCCGACACGGTGATCTGCGACGGCGAACTCTCACCCGGCCAGTTGCGACATCTGGAAGATGTCGTCAAGGTCAAGGTCGTCGACCGCACCTGGCTGATCCTGGACATCTTCGCCCAACATGCCCGAAGCCGTGCGGGAAAGGCGCAGGTGGCGCTGGCCCAGATGGAATATCTGCTGCCACGGCTACGTGGTTGGGGCGAATCCCTGAGCCGGCAGGCCGGCGGGCGCGCCGGAGGAGCCGCCGGTGGAGTGGGCACCCGAGGCCCGGGTGAAACGAAGATCGAAACCGACCGGCGACGTATTCGGTCGCAGATGACACGGTTGCGCCGCGATCTGGCCGATTTCGATCGGATCGGTCGCACCCAGCGACGCGCACGACGGCGATCGCATACGCCGGCGGTCGCACTGGCCGGCTACACCAATGCGGGTAAATCCAGCCTGCTCAATCGCATCACCGGCGCCGGCGTGCTCGTCGAGGATGCACTGTTCGCTACACTGGACCCGACTGTTCGGCGAGCGAAGATGCCATCGGGGCGCGAGATCACGTTGGCCGACACGGTCGGATTCGTCCGGCATCTGCCACATAATCTCGTCGAGGCTTTCCGGACGACTTTGGCCGAGGTCTGCGAAGCCGATGTCATCGTGCACGTGGTCGACGCATCCGATGCCGCGCCGCACGAACAGATCTCAGCGGTGCGTGAAGTCTTGGCGCAGATCGGTGCGCGTGAAGTCCGCGAACTCGTGGTGTTCAACAAGTCCGATGCGGTTGATCGGCTGACCTTGGCCGGTCTGTTGCAACGCGAGCCTGGTTCCGTGGCCGTGTCTGCGGCGACCGGAGAAGGCATCGACGCGCTGCTCGACGCCATCGATCAGACGCTGCCGCATCCGTCCGAGGAAATCGACATGCTGATTCCCTATGCTCGTGGCGACCTCATCGCCCGGGTGCACCGCGACGGGGAGTTGCTCGGCGAGGAGCACAGCGAGCAGGGAACGCGATTGAAGGCTCGCGTCGAGCCGGGCCTGGCAGCGGAACTCGCCGCGGTCGCACTTCGATGACAATGCCGGCCGATGAGGCGCAGGAACCCGGCGTCGATACAACCGAGGGCATACAGCGGGCCGCCGAGGCTGTGGGAGGCACCCCCCGACCCGGACAGGAGGAGATGGCGGCCGAGGTGACGCGTGCGCTGTCTGAGCGCGAACACCTGCTCGTGCAGGCCGGGACCGGCACCGGCAAGTCGCTGGCGTATCTCGTGCCGGCCTTCGCCCACGCACTGCAGGGTCGTCCGGTGATCGTCGCCACGGCGACCCTCGCGCTTCAGCGTCAACTCATCGATCGCGATATCCCGGCGATCATCGCCGGACTGCAGCCATTGACGCCACGGCCCCTGACAGCGGCTGTGCTCAAAGGCCGTCATCACTATGTGTGCCGATTACGGCTAGCGGGCGCTGATAGTGATCCAGCAGATAGGCGCCGAGCAGGTCATGCCGACCCCCGAACCGCCGACGGGCAGGGGGCGAGCACCGGCGGGGAATCCCTCGAGGGTGAGTGGCTCGATGTGCCGCTGTGGACCGATAGCGATCCCGGTGGTGGTCGGCTCACGGCACAGGCGGCAACGGTGCGGGCATGGGCCGATACGACCGACACCGGGGATCGCGATGACCTGCCTGAGCCGGTGGATTCGCGAGTGTGGCGTGCCGTGTCGGTGACAGCCACGGAGTGCGTGGGCGCAAGCAAGTGCGCCTTCGGAGAGGACTGTTTCGCCGAACGGGCACGCCATGCGGCTCGCGAGGCAGATGTGATCGTCACCAATCACGCGATGCTGGCCCTCGAGGTCGTCGAGGGTATTCCGGTTCTGCCCGAATACGACGGCATCATCATCGACGAGGGCCATGAATGGATCGACCGCGCCACTCAGGCGGCCACCATGAGCCTGGCCAGCGCAGACATCGACGCGGTGACCACCGCGCTCCGCCGCACCGCCCCGAAAGCAGCTGACGATCTCGCTGCTGCGAGCCGGGCCTGGGACACCGGTGCGCAGACGTTGCACGCCGCATCGGGTGATGTCGTGCGACTGGCCGGATCTTTAGCTGATCGACCCGTTGCCATGACCGAGGCGATCACTCTGCTGCGGGCAGCCGCACAGGCGGGCCTACGGGAACTGCCCGCCCCGGAAGCCGATGCCACGCCGGGGGAGATCGCAGGGCGCCAACGGGTGCGCGCCAGTCTGGACGAGATCATCGCTGCGACGGATCGTTACCTCACCGATTCCGAAGCCCATGTGCTGTGGCTTTCGGGAAGGCCTGCCACCTTGCGCATCGCACCGTTGTCGATTGCCGATGTCATGGGTCAACGGGTGGCGTCGACGGGCCTGATCGTCACGAGTGCGACCCTGGGCGCCGATGCGTTTCCGGGGTCAGGGGAACAGCCTTTCGCGGGGCTGGCCAGGTCCCTGGGCATCGACGATGGACCCTGGCTCGGCCTCGATGTGGGCTCGCCTTTCGACTATCCCCGGCAGGGCATCTTGTATGTCGCGGCTCACCTGAGCGAGCCGGGCCGTGACGGCCTCGATGAATCGGTGCTGGATGAGATGGCCGAGTTGATCGAGGCAGCCGGTGGCCGCACGCTGGCCCTGTTCTCCTCCTGGCGCGGGGTCGACCGTGCCGCCGAGTACCTGCCGGTGCGGCTGGGGCCCGACATCCCGGTGCTGGTGCAGCAGCGGGGGGATCCGGTGGGGCCGCTCGTGGAGGACTTTCGCAACTCACCTGAGTCGGTGCTCGTGGGAACGGTGAGCCTGTGGCAGGGAGTGGATGTGCCTGGTGATGCCTGCCGTCTGGTGGTGATCGACCGTATCCCCTTCACCCGTCCCGACGACCCAGTGTTCGCCGCTCGCGCTGAACGGGTGGAACAGGGCGGTGGCAGTGGGTTCGCCGAGGTCGCCCTTCCGCGTGCAGCGATGCTCCTCGCCCAGGGCGTCGGTCGGCTCATCCGAGGACCGGAGGATCGCGGTGTGGTGGCGGTGTGCGATCCGCGGATGGTGACCAAGGGATATGGCCGGCGTCTACGGGATGCGCTCCCGCCACTGTGGTTCACCACCGATGGACAGACCGCGCGGGACGCGCTGCGTCGCCTCGACGGCCGATCCTGAAAGGCGGCCCTGGCAACGGACTACAGGCGTCGCAGCACGGTGACGACCCGTCCGAGGATGTGCGCCTCGTCGCCGTCGATCGGTGCGTAGGCCGGATTGCGTGGCAGCAACCACACATGCCCATCGCGTCGACTGAGCACCTTCACCGTGGCTTCCCCATCGATCATGGCGGCGACGATCTCACCATCGTCGGCTGTCGGCTGCTGCCGGACGACGACCCAGTCGCCATCGCAGATCGCAGCATCGACCATCGAATCACCGACGACGCGGAGCAGGAACAGCTCGCCCTCGCCGACGATCTCGCGGGGTAGCGGGAACACCGATTCGATCGCTTCCTCGGCCAGCAGCGGCGCGCCGGCTGCGATAGCGCCCAGGACCGGCACGAACGTCGCGCTGGGGCGCAGATCGACCCCCGACTCGGTGGATGCGGGTGTGGGTGAACTCGACACGACCAGCGCACGCGGACGATGCTCGTCGCGGCGCAGGAGGCCTTTGGATTCCAAGGCGCGCAGTTGGTGGGCGACGCTGGACGGCGAGGTCAGACCCACCTCTTCGCCGATCTCCCGAACGCTCGGCGGATAGCCACGCTCGGCGATGGAACGGCGAATCACCGCGAGAACCGCCTGCTGGCGTGTGGTGATGCCGGGCACGGCCGTGTCGTCGAGGAGCTCGTCAGGGACCGGTGTCGCTGCGGCGCGTCCGGTGCCGCGCGAACCAGGTGCGGTCGCGGCCTTCGCGGTCGTCGACCGTTTCGCGGCCGGCTTCTTCGGCGCCGATTTCCTGGCGGTCGACTTCTTCGGGGTGGACGTGGCCGACCTCGAGGATGCCGTGGTCGGTTTCGTCGAGCGGGGGCGAGATGCCATGGGTTCCTCCTGAGGCTGTGAGGGGTGCATAACCGAGCGATTCCTGGTCAGGCAGTCATCGGACGCTCACGTCCGTCGAGTCCGAGCAGATCCGAGACCGCCGACGCTGCGATCGATGTGCACGTGCCGGTCACCGAGCGAAACGGCGATGTCAGACCCCCGGGCGAGACTGCTGATCATGACGGCAACGCTAGCGGGTTCACAGCCAATTCCCAAACACCTGTTCGAAAAATACTGGACGTGTCGCGATAGTCGTGATAGACATAGGACAGATGTTCGATCGAACACCTATACGAGTGGCGCACCTTCGTGCTGCGACGGGAGTTCGAGCCGGATACGACGAGAGGTCGAGGAGGACCCGATGAGCACCATGACAGCAGCTGCCGACCTCCGCGCAACCGCGCGTCCGCTGCGGTGCGGGCACGGGGGGTCTCGCGGAATCAGCAGGCGACGCAATGGAACACGCGTGACGCAGCGCGGACGCTTCGTCGTCGTCCTGGCGCTCTTCGCCATCATGGTCCTGTTCGTGGTCGCCGGGGCATTCCGGGCGACCGCGGCCCCTGCGGATCCGCCCACCGGCTGGACTTCGAGCGTGGTGCAGCCGGGGCAGACGCTGTGGGGACTCGCCCAATCGCGGACGGCCGGAGGCGACCCACGGGAGCTGATCGCGCAGATCAAGAGCGTCAACGGCCTCGTCGATTCCCAGCTCGTGAGCGGACAGCGACTCCTGCTGCCCAGCTGACCGGCCCCTCCCATATCCGGCGGACACGCCGTGCGCGTGTCGGTTGCACACCAGGCGCTCGACCGCTAGATTTCTATATCTAGTAGTCACACGGTTGTTATTCATCCACAGGTAGTGGTGGTTACCCACAGGGTCATCAACAGGGGGTCCCCATCTCTTCCACATGACCATCCACGGTCGCGGCTTCCAAGCCACCATCGGCCACCGCCATCGGCAGGGAAGGAGATCACCATGAAGTGTCCGTTCTGCCGTGGCACCTCCTCCCGGGTGCTCGACTCCCGCACGGCCGATGAGGGTGCCGCGATCCGGCGTCGTCGTTACTGCCCCGAGTGCGATCGGCGCTTCACCACCACCGAGACCGCTGTGCTGAATGTCGTCAAGCGCTCCGGAGCCCATGAGCCGTTCAGCCGCGCCAAGGTGGTCTCCGGCGTGCGCAAGGCGTGCCAGGGCCGGCCGGTCACCGAGGACGATCTCGCCCTGCTCGCCCAGCGTGTCGAGGATGCGTTGCGGGCCACCGGTGCTGCCGAGATACCCGCCGGTGAGGTCGGGTTGGCCATCCTCGGCCCACTGCGTGATCTGGACGAGGTGGCCTATCTGCGATTCGCGTCGGTCTATCGCAACTTCGAATCCCTGACCGACTTCGAGGCCGAGATCACCGCCTTGCGGGCCGATCACATCGGCGAGGCACAGCCGCTCGAATCGCCGTCGCCTGGATCACTGGTGATCGAGGATCCGGCGCGCGACGATCCGGGTGTCACCGAATGCTCACAGCCGGAACTGACGTCTTCATCCACCTAGCCGAACCACGCCACAACGACACAGCGATACAACGACACAGCGATACAACGACACATTCGAACTTCCGCTGCTCAGTGAACGTCCAGCGGACAACGTGCACAACATCTGAGGATAAGAGGAGAAACCCGCATGACCGAGACAACCAACGCCTCCGCCGCCACCGGTGGATCGGCCACCGGCCGTGGCATCACGGTCGACCGACTGTTCACCACGCCCGGTGTCCATCCCTATGACGATGTCACCTGGGAGCGGCGCGATGTCGTGCAATCGAACTGGAAGACCGGCGAGGTCGTCTTCGAGCAGCGCGGGGTGGAGTTCCCCGACTTCTGGAGCGTCAATGCGTCCACCATCGTCACGACGAAGTACTTCCGTGGCGCTGTCGGCACGGAGCAGCGCGAGACCAGCCTGCGCCAGCTCATCGACCGGGTGGTCTTGACCTATGTGAAGGCCGGCCGGGAATACGGCTACTTCGCCACTCCCGAAGACGCCGATATCTTCGAACACGAACTGACCTGGATGCTGCTGCACCAGGTCTTCAGCTTCAACTCACCAGTGTGGTTCAACGTCGGCACGACCTCTCCTCAGCAGGTCAGCGCCTGCTTCATCCTCAGCGTCGACGACACCATGGACTCCATCCTCAACTGGTACCGCGAAGAAGGAAAGATCTTCAAGGGTGGCTCGGGCGCCGGTTTGAACCTGTCCCGGATCCGGTCCTCAAAGGAGCTGCTGTCCTCGGGCGGCACCGCGTCCGGCCCGGTGTCGTTCATGCGTGGCGCCGATGCGTCAGCGGGAACGATCAAGTCCGGTGGCGCCACCCGGCGGGCGGCG
>CAJXYI010000011.1 GCA_913063435.1 uncultured Actinomycetales bacterium
CGACTGACTCCTACGTCGTGCGACCGCGATTCTTTCCCGGCGGAAACATCGGCGACCTCGCCATCAACGGCACGGTGAACGACCTGGCGGTTACGGGCGCGACGCCGCTGTATCTCACCGTCGGCATGGTGCTCGAGGAGGGGCTTCCTCTCGAGGAACTGAATTCGATCGCGGCAACGATGGGATCAGCCGCTCGTGCCGCGGGGGTCTCGATCGTCGCCGGGGATACCAAGGTCGTCGATTCCGGCCACGGTGATGGGATCTACATCAACACCGCAGGCGTGGGAGTCGTCCCTGAGGGCGTCGATCTAGGGCCGCATCGAGTCCGCCCCGGAGACGTGGTCTTGGTATCCGGACCGATTGCCATGCACGGTATCGCGGTGATGAGCGTGCGCGACGGCTTGGAATTCGGCTCCGACATCGTCACCGATAGCGCACCTCTTCATGGCCTGGTCCACGATCTGCTGTCCGCTGGGATCGATGTGCACATGATGCGCGACCCCACACGTGGCGGAGTTGCGGCGTCGTTGACCGAGATTGCCCGATCGGCGGAGGTCGGAGTCGAGATCGTGGAGCGCGATGTTCCCGTACCTGACGATGTGCGTGCCGCCTGCGGATTCCTCGGACTCGATCCGCTGTATGTCGCGAACGAGGGGAAGCTCATCGCCTTCGTCGCCGAGGCGGATGGCGATCGCGCACTGGAGATCATGCAGGCACATCCGCTGGGAGGCGGAGCCAAGCGCATCGGGCGCGCCGTCGCCGAACACCCCTCAATCGTGGTGGCCAAGACCGGTATCGGTGGCACCCGAGTCGTCGACCTGCCCCTTGCAGAGCAACTGCCTCGCATCTGCTGATCAGGCCAGCGCACCTGGATCGTCGGGGACGTCAGCGGCGTAGGAACGCAGAACGTCGAGGGGCACGATCCGGGTGGCGGCCCGGTGGGTCGCAGCAAGCACCACCGGTGGCGCAACGCCCGCCTCATGTGCCTGCAGCCACCGTGCTGCGCACACGCACCATCGATCTCCGGGCTTGAGTCCGGCGAAGCGATATTCCGGGCGTGGGGTGATCAGGTCATTGCCGACGGCTCGCTGCTGAGCCAGAAACTCCTCGCTGACCACCGCACACACCGTGTGGGAGCCCAGATCCTCCGGCCCGGTGGAGCAGCAACCGTCGCGATAGAAGCCCGTCACCGGATCGGTCCCACACTCGGCGATGGGCTCGCCCAGCACGTTGACCTCAGGTTCTCGCGTCACGGGAGCAGGCTATCGGGACTCTTCACACACACCCCATCGCCTCATCTGACCAGATCATCTAGTCTGATCGTGTGACGGAGATCGCCCTCTACGAGGCCAAGGCCCACCTGTCCGCTCTCGTCGACCGAGTCGCGACCACGGGCGAGGAGATCGTGATCACCCGTCGGGGCCACCCGGTCGCGAAGCTGTCGCCCGTTAACGACGAATCGGCCCTCGAGTCGGCGCTGCGACATCTCCTTGCTGCCCGCTCCGAATCCCAACCGGGTCCAGATCGGCTGCGAGATCTCATCGATGAGGGCCGACGGTGACCTGCGTCCTCGACGCATCCGCAGCATTGAGTCTGGTCCTCGGCGACGAATTCACCGACACCTCCGAGCGCATCCTGAATCTGGTCGTCGCCCACGGAGCGATCGTGCCGACACTGTGGAACTACGAGGTGACGAATGGTCTTCTCGCTGCCTGGCGCAGGGGTCGACTCACCGAGGATGGAGTGGCTCACGCCATCGTGGGACTCCAACGACTGCCGATCATCGACGACCCCTCCCAGCCATCCCAGGGCGAACTCATCGGTCTTGCTCGCGAGTACGACCTCACCACCTATGACGCGGCGTACCTTTGGCTCGCTCGAAACCGCAACCTGTCGCTGGCCACGCGCGACCAACGGCTGACATCCGCCGCTCGTAGGGCCGCCATCACACTCGTCGACTAGATGCGCTCCATAGGCTGGCCCGTCACTTCGCTGATCAGGTCGAAGTCCTTATCTCGATGCAGGACAGTGAGTTGGCGGGTCTCTGCTGTCGCCGCAACCAGAAGATCAGGTATTGACGCCGCCCGGTGTTGACCACGATCAGCGAGCAGCGCCATCACCTCCATGGCTCGATCCTCGATCATGGGCGTCAACGATTCGATGATGAACGCCGTCATCGGGGGCGTTGCGAGCAATCGGCGAAGGTCCGCGCCGTTGCGTGCGGTGAAGGCCACTTCGAGACGGGTCGCGGTGCTCAGGTGGACCAGCCCACGTTGGATTCGCTCCTCCCACAGCTCCACCTCCGCGGAGCGGGGGAGCACCGCGAGCGCCGAAGCATCGATCAACCACGGCCCCGTGTCGGGTGTTGCCATCATTCCCAGGCCTGTCGGCGAATCTCGGGATCTGCGAGATCTCCGGTGGCCTCGGCGAACCACGTCCAATCGACGCGGCCCACCGACGTCGGGCGTTGGGCCTGCTCGGTGATGAGACGGCGAAGGAACTCCACTCGACTCAGTCCTGCCTTTTCGGCCTGCACATCGATCGCCTGGACGACCGGGTCGGGCACGCCTCGGACGAGAAGATCAGCCATCCCATAATGATATCACTAGATATCATTATGGTCTCGTGGTCACTCCCGCTTATGAAGTCAGGGACTGACCGGGACCGGCGAGATCCAATCCACCGTCGACGACGAAGGTCTGGCCGGTGATGTAGTCCCCCGCGGGTGAGGCGAAGAAGCCGATCATCGCCGCCACCTCATCAGCCGCCTGCAGACTACCCATGGGCACGACCTTCGCGGTCAGATCCGGTTCGAGGCCGTAGCGCTCCCACGCATCGGTGTGCACGATGCCCGGTGCCACGGCGAGGGTGCGGATGCCCTTCGCCGCCCACTCCACCGCCCAGGTGCGCGTCAAACTCTCCACGGCGGCACGTGCGGCTGACGAATGCGCCATCCCCGGCATGCCCCGGCGCGGGGTCATGGTGACGCTGGCGATCTTGCCGTAGCCATTCGGGATCATCGAGCGCGCCGCGACCTGGGTCGACACGTACCAGGTCGCGTCGAGATTCAATCGTGTGACTGCGCGAAAACCTTTGTGCGAGATGGCTTCTGCCGGAGATACGAATTGACCTCCGGCGTTGTTGACCAGGATGTCGATGCCGTCGAAGGCAGCGAGCACGGTGTCGAGCATCGCGTCGACCTCGTCGGGTTCGCGCACGTCACAGGACACCGCGAGTGCATGACCACCCGAGCCTTCGATGATCGAGACGGTCTCGGCGAGTTGCTCCTCGCGGCGGCCGGTGACCGCGACGCGGGCGCCGAGTCGGGCCAACAGCACAGCGGTCGCACGACCGATGCCGCTGCCGCCTCCGGTCACGAGCGCCGCGCGACCGTTCAAGCACCCCTGCGCAAGGGATGCGACGGCGTCAGGGTTGGTGGGTGCGCTCACGCGAGGGCGAGGAAGAGCTTCTCGAGCTGGTCGGGAGTCATCGGCAACTTCTCACCTCGGCCCTCGGCCTGGGCACACTGCTGCAGGGCGCTGGAGATGATCTTGAATCCGGCGCGGTCCAGAGCACGGGATACCGCGGCCATCTGGGTGACCACATCGCCGCAGTCACGGCCGTCCTCGATCATCGCGATGATGCCGTTGACCTGCCCCTGAACCCGGCGCAACCGGGTCAGCACATCTCGACGACATACCTCGTCGATCGGCATAATCCCGGTGATCGTCGGACTCGATGTCGTCTGCACCGCTGTCGTCGGCTCCGCTGCCGTCGGTTCCACCGTCGCCTGCTTGCCCATCGTGGCCACCTCTCCTCGCCCGTGGGACCAGCATACCCCCCGGGGTAGGGCTCAGCGCGCTAGCGTTCCTCTCGAGTCTTCTTCCGGGACAGGATCCTGATGGTGTTGGACTTCGTCTCCCCGGAGATGAACGACACCCGGATCTTCTTACCCGTCCGGCGTTTCCAGGCGAAGGTGCCGTCCTCGGCTACGGTCCGGCGTGCCTTGCCGATCTGCCATTCGGTCTGCCCGGGCAGCTTGTAACGCGGGGTTACCACAGCACCGACGAGCCCGGTCGTCGTGCCATCGACGAAGATCGTGTTGATCTCGCGCCCGGATCCACGGGTTCCTTCGATGAATATCGTGGCCGGTGGAGCGTCGTTGCTGACCTCGATACCGATGTTCACGACCAGAGTCTCCCCCTCGACATCCGTTCCCACGAGTTGGAGGGTGTGGGGCCCGGGTGGAATATCCGGGGGGATCGCAACCTCCGCCGACCAGGATCCATCGTCATCGACGATGAACTCACCGAGGGGAAATGGTTCAGAGAAGATGGTCATTCGGAACCCACTCGAGGGCTGGAACACCGATAGCGACAGGCTCGGGGCGGAGGACCCGACTGTGATCGAGGAGTTCGTGGGAACGGTCGGCAGCGAACTGCTCACACCCGTGGTAACCACGATGGACGCCCGTTCATCAGGCTTGATATCCCAAGTTCCTGGAGAGGGATTCGTCACCTCTGCCGGGGTCTGTTCGCCACCGGTATCGAAGGATCCCTCTCCCGGCGGGGGTGGATTCACCGGTGGGGTCGGCGGCGGTGCCGGCTTCGGTGGAACGGAACCTCTGCACTGTTGTGTGAATTCCAAGTCCACGTCGTAGTAAGGGCCCTCCGATGGCCTGGTCCCGCCGCAATTGACGGTGTGGTCGAAGGCTCCATCCTCCGCGTTGATCGTGTTGTCCCCCGGCTCCCCGAAATGACCATCGTTACCGTCCTCCCCCTCGATGTAGTCGTCGCCCTCTCCTCCGTAGAGCAGGTCATTGCCCCCACCGCCGAAGATGCTGTCGTTGCCGGCACCCCCCTGGACGCGGTCTGCACCGGCGCCCCCTTGATAGACATCCGGCCCGCTACCACCGAGATATGTCGCGTCAATCCGGGAATTCTCGTCCCAGGCGACGGTAACGGGCACTCGAACATCACCGAACCTGAAGGAGACGTACCACTGGTCGTATGTGGTTCCCGCTTTCTCGCAGACCAGCGTCGTGCTCGGTTGCGAGGCTCCGGCGGAGCAGAGCGGGTCTGAAGTGACGAGCCGCGGTGACCCTTCATCGATCACAAGACGAACTCCCCCATCGATCTCTTGGGCGACCAGCTGCTCCTCTAGCGGAAATGGAGCCAGATTCTCTCCGGCTCGGACATACATGACATAAATGTCAGGGGAAGGATTCTGCACCGTGATACGGATCAGACTGCTCTCGTCGACTGCCTGGGAGGGCGCAGCACCGAAGGCGAGCAGGCTGAGGGGAAGGGCTGCGGCAGCACACCCAGCCGCGATCCGACGCGCAGACATCACTCTTGGCATATGCATCAGGCTAACTCTCAGGCGATGGCGATGCCACCGTTCCGTCGCCAGAGCGGGAGCACCCCCCGTATCGAGCCGTTAAGTCAGCCGATCGATGGCGAGACGACGATGTGCGCGGCTGCGCTGTCCGGCACTCGAACCTCACCGGAATCGCGGCGCAAGATCACGCCACCGCCTTCGCGCGTCACACCGACGTCGGCACCGGGGCCGATTCCCGCTGCTTGGAGCGCACCCATCAACTCGGTGTCGAACTGAACCGGCTCGGCGATGCGACGCACCGTCCAGGTCGTCGATTCGGGGCTGGCCACGAGATCGAGATGCCGCAACTCGTCAGCCCCGGCGGCTGCACCGTCGGAATCGACCAAACCTGGTAGGAGTTCACCGAGGCCGGGGATCGGATTGCCGAACGGGGAAACGCGCGGGGTGTTCAACAACTCCACGAGGCGACGTTCCACCGTTTCGCTCATCACGTGCTCCCACCGGCACGCTTCCGCGTGAACGTCCTCCAGCGGGATACCGATGACGTCGACCAGCAGGCATTCGGCGAGACGGTGCTTGCGCATCACCCGGGTCGCATACTCCCGACCCGCCGGGGTGAGCTCGAGGTGGCGATCGCCGGCGACGTTGAGTAGCCCATCGCGCTCCATCCGCGCCACGGTCTGGGACACGGTGGGCCCGGAGTGACCGAGCCGCTCGGCGATTCGGGCACGCAGCGGCGTGATGCCCTCCTCTTCGAGTTCGAACACCGTGCGGAGATACATCTCCGTGGTGTCGATCAGGTCCCCGCTCACGAGCGGTATTCAACCCTACGGCGCTCGTTCGTGCTGCTGAGCGGGTGGAGTGGCCCCCTTGGGCCCAGCGGCCTAGCCTGACCGCATGCCCGCCGTGATGTGGTTTCGCCGCGATCTGCGGCTGTCGGACAACCCGGCCCTGGTCGAGGCAGCCGCGGTCGATGGGCAGGTGGTGCCCCTGTTCGTCATCGACCCCGCGGTGTGGGGACCGGCCAGCGATGTGCGGCGGGCCTATCTCGTCGATTCCCTGCACGCCCTCGATGACAGCCTCGGCGGCAACCTGCTCATTCGCCACGGTGATCCCACGGTGATCGTGCCCGAGGTGGCCGCCGCTGCCAAGGCGACCAGCGTGCACCACGCCGCGGACTTCGGGCCCTATGGATCGACACGCGACGCGGCGGTTGCCGACGCACTCGCAGCCACAGGCGTCGAGACCCGCGTCATCGGTTCGCCCTATGCCGTCGCACCGGGCAGGGTGACCAAGGGCGATGGCACCCCCTACAAGGTCTACACGCCGTTCTACCGCGCGTGGTTGGCCCACGGCTGGCGCTCCCCTGCTGCCGCCCCGGACACCGAGCCCGATTGGTGGATGGCCACCGAGTGTGATGGCTTCCCCGATCGCCCCGATCTCGGTGGCTCCGATCCGGGTGGCCCCAATCCGGGCGGAATCGTGCTGCCCCCAGCCGGTGAGATTGCGGCGCTGTCGAAATGGGAGGTGTTCCGCGAACACGGACTGGCCGACTATGACGAGTTGCGCAATCGTCCCGACCTAGCCGGCACGAGCCAACTCGGTCACCACCTGAAGTGGGGCGAGATCCATCCGCGCACGATCCTCGCCGATCTCGCCGACGGGCCCGGCCATGATGCGTTCCGCCGCGAGATCGCTTTTCGAGAGTTCTATGCCGATGTGCTCGCTCAGCGCCCCGACAGTGCGCGCGCGAGCCTCGATGGGCGCTATGACACCGAGTTCGAATGGGAATCGGGGGCGGATGCCGAGGCGCGGTTCGCAGCGTGGTGTGAGGGGCGCACGGGATATCCGTTCGTCGATGCGGGGATGCGGCAGTTGCGCGCCGAAGGATGGATGCACAACCGGGTGCGCATGGTGGTGGCGAGCTTCCTCATCAAGGACCTGCATCTGCCGTGGCAGCGAGGCGCCGCCGAGTTCATGCGCTGGTTGCGTGACGGCGACCTGGCGAGCAACTCCCACGGCTGGCAGTGGACGGCCGGCTGCGGAACTGATGCCTCGCCGTACTACCGCGTGTTCAATCCGATCACGCAGGGTGAGAAATTCGATCCAGGCGGTGAGTATGTGCGCCGCTACATCCCGGAGTTGGCGCACCTGCCGGGCAAGACCGCGCACACGCCGTGGGATGTCCTCGGTGGCTACGACCACGGCTATCCCGAGCGCATCGTCGACCACGCGGCCGAGCGCCTCGACGCCCTAGCCCGTCACTCCGCCCTCCCCAAGAACTGAACTCCGCAACTATTCGCAGGCGGTCTCAGGTGGTTGTTGCACGGAGGACCTGGTTGGGGGCCTCGTGTGGATTGTTCCATCCGAGTGTCTGTCGGGGTCGGGTGTTCAACGATAGAGCGACCTCGTCGCAGTCGGCTTGGGTGAGGTGGCGCATGTCGCTGCCTTTGGGCCAGTACTGGCGTAGCAGCCCGTTGGTGTTCTCGTTGCTGCCGCGCTGCCGGGGCGAGTGGGGGTCAGCGAAGTAGATGTCGATGTCGGCGTCGATGGCGCTGGATCCGCGCCGGCTGCGTTTGTGTTGGGAGCGCCCGGACCGTAAATGCCGAGCCAGTTCCTGGCGCAGTTCCCCACGGGCCTGCACGAACAAGGAACGGTAGATCGTCTCGTGACTCACCCGCATAGCCTGCTGGTCGGGATACAACTGCGGCGACAACGCCGCGATCTGCCGCGGAGACCAACGGGCCTGCAACAACCCCGACACCACCACCCCCAACTCGCCGGTCAACTTGAACGGCTTCGGGCGCCTGCCTCGATCCCGGGCCCGCCGCTGAGCGATCACCGCCCGCTACCGCGCCGGTCATGAACCGTCAACCTCGCACCAGCCATCCCAACCTCCCGGCCACATCATGACGTGAAACAACCGGTTGAGATCACCGCATGTTCTCCCCCTAGGGAGTTGCGGAGTTCGGCTCGGGTGACGGATGCGCGGGGGGTAATCCCTACCCCGGACTTGTGTGTCAGGTGTGATCCAGGTTTGGTGTGGGAGGTGCTCGAACCGCATCGAGCACGCTCGTGACCAGCCCATCGGAAGGACGCCTTGTGCACCGCGCTCTCGTCTCACTCGCCGCCACCGCCGGACTCGCCGCCACCGCCCTCATGGGTGCGCCGGCTGCGTCCGCCAATTCGTACTCCGACACGGAGCAGGGACTGTTCGAGACATGGGCTGAGACGCTGGCTGCGAGCGAGAGCTAGGTTGGCGAGGCGATGGGCAAGCTGTACCGCCGCGGTGGTGTGCTGCTGGCGACCTTCGACTCGATCGTGCGGGGCCGCGACCAGATCACGGGATATTTCGACGGCCTTTCCTGCCTGGAGGATCTGCAGGTGGATCTCGACACGTGGCGCGCCGGAGGCTCGGGTCAGATGGTGTGGGCGACCGGGCTCTACACGTTCTCCTTCACCGATGATGGCGAGACGGTCGAGGTTCCGGCCCGCTACACCTATGTGTGGAAGGCGAACCGCAAGGGCACCTATCGCATCGTCACGCATCACTCGTCCGTGGCGCCGTGAAGTAGCGGTGTCAAGATCGGTCAATCATCCACGGGGGGTTCTGCACGTATCACGAAGTGAGGGAGTTCCATGGCTCGCGTCCTGAAGTCTGTAGCCGCTGCAGTTGCGTCCTTAGCCGTTGTGGCCAGTGCCATGACCGGTCCCGTCCTCGCGGAGGAGGTAAGCGCTCCCGACCCCACAGTCGCGCCCTACGTCGTCGGCGGCTCCGATATCCCGATTAGTGATGCGCCATGGCAGATCGCGCTGCGCCGCAACGGGTCCTTCGGCTGTGGGGGCGTCATCCTCGACTCGCGAACGGTGCTGACGGCCGCGCATTGCGTGCAGGATTTCTCTGAGGGCGGTGTCGTGGATCCCTCGATTGTCTCGATCGGCTACGGCAGTGCTGATCGCACGAGCACCACGAATGTCGATGCGGAGTCGATCGTGGTCCACCCGGGATATCGATTTGGCGGTGGCGCGGAATACGACGCAGCGGTCATCAAACTCGCCGAACCCATGACTCTGTCGGTCGGTGTCGCTGAACCGGTCACCCTGCCGACGAACGCCCCCGACGGGTGGCCGGCCGATGATGACTCGGCGTCCATTTCCGGTTGGGGTTGGACAGTGGATGACAGTCCGGCGAGTGTGGCCACCATGCTCCAGGGTGCTGAGGTTCGCATCATCGCTGACTGCGCGGGAACGTCCATCGATGACTCCGCTCTGCAGTTATGCGCGGGACTTCCCCAGGGCGGGGTCGACACCTGTTCCGGGGATAGTGGCGGGCCGCTGATGGTCGATGACTCCCTCGCGGGACTGACGAGTTTCGGCACCGGCTGCGCGCTGCCGAATTATCCGGGCGGGTACACCCGCGTCACGGCGGTCGTGGATTGGATCGAGAATCAGATGCTTCCCGACGAGGCCCTCGGGTTCGTGGGGAGCCTGAGCCTTGATGAGCCCTCGGGAATCGCCGCCCTCCCGACCGGTGGAGTCCTGGCGTCGAACGGTGGGGCGTCGGATCCAGGAGAGGTGGCACAGTTTGCGGCGGGTGCGACCTCGGGAACCGGTTCGACGATTACCACCGGTGCGGGAACGGGGTTCCCTGACGGCATCGCGATCACGTCGAGCGGACAGGCGTTCGTGCGTGTGGCCGAAGCCGGCGGCTCCCCACCCCGTGCGGCAGTCGTCGCTCGGATCCCGGCCGGCGCGACAGCCGCTGATGACACCGTGCAACTGGCTGGTGATGTGAGGTCTACTCCTCTGCGGGAGTCGATAGCCGTATCCGGAGACGACACTGTCGCGGTTCTCAGCAACATCGCCGACTCAGTCTTCCTCCTTCGGGCGGATGACTTGAGCCTGGTGGAAACTGTGTCTGTCAGCAACCCCCACTCCGTCGCAGCTGACTCACTGGGAAGGTTCTATGTCACATCGTTTACGAGCGGTGATGTCACAGTCATCAGTGCCACGGATGGCGCTGATCTGGGAGCCCTTAACGTGGGCGTCTCCACCGGATCAATCGCGGTGGGATCTGACGACACGGTGTATATCGGTGAATATGGCGGACATACGACCCCCAGGGCTGTGTACGCTTTCGCTCCGGGAAGGACTACGGGAACAGCGGACGACTCCGTGGTTCTCGATGGTATCGCGCACGCTTTGGCAGTGGCTCCCGACGGCAGTATCTACGCTCACGACGGAGCCAATGGCCGGATCTTCCAGTTGAATCCTGATTCCCTTGATGTGATGGGAGAGGCAAAACTGACGGCGTGCCAGACGGCATTCTCCGTGACAGGTATGGCGGTCGCGATGGATGGACTGATCTACATCGACTGCAGCACACCGGGTTCGATTCCTATCGCTGGCACGGTGGGCGTAAGCATCGATGACACGCAGATCCTTGATTCTTCGACCACCTTGGACGTCACCATCACCGGCCTGGTCTCCGGAGTCGTCGCTGATAACACCACGGTGACCGCGATCAACGTCGGTGACACCCGGATCACGGCTGTGTCGGCCGTCGGTGACAACCGCTACCGCGTCACTGTGCCGAGTGGTTCGGGATTCCAGCCGGTCAGCGTCGAACTCGATGGTGGCAACACCGTGAATGCGGGGACTGTCGAGCGAGTGGCGGCTGGGGCAGGGCTCGCGCCGACTGTGACTGCTCCGATTCCGACTGCAGACGGTGCGGAGTTCCAGATCACCAACTTCGACCCTGCGTGGACGTGGACGCAAAGTGTCACCGACGGTGGTGCGGTGACGAGCGGCACAGCTGAGGGATCGAATCGGGTGTCGATCGTGTCGGGTCTCGCTGCGAGCGCGACCGCCACGGTCACGATCGATACGACGAGACGGCTGTATTCCGATGACTCCCTGGAGTTCACGATCACGACTCCGGCAGTGGGGACGCTACCCACCGCTCCCGGCGTGTCAGGGCCGAGTGCCGGCAACGCTCAGGTGAGCGTTCCGTGGACTGTCGATGACACCGGCGGCAGCGATCTGACGTATGTGCAGTGGGCGCTGGATGACACCTATGCCTGGGTCGATGATTCGGTGGCTGTGTCGGGCACGTCCGGTACCGTGACGATCACCGGGTTGTCGAATGGCACGACCTATCAGGTGCATGTGCGGGCGATCAACGGCAACGGTGCGGGGGAGTGGTCGACCCCGGCGAGCCTGAAGCCGGTGGCTCCCACGCCGCCGGCACCGGTCCCACCCGCTCCCACGCCGACCCCGACCCCCGCGCCTGAGCCGACGCCGCAACCGGTGCCCGGCCCGGTTCCGCTTGGCCAGGGGCAGGCACTGGTCGACGGTGAACCGGCGATGGTGTCGGTGACACCGGATGCCGAGTCCGGTGAGGTGCGACTCTCGGTGGGGGATGCCTCGTTCGGCTTCGGGTCGCGTGATGACTCAGGATCTGAGGTTCCGCTCGGTGATGATTCGAGCCTGCAGCTGCGCCCCGGCGGTGGCCTGCGACTGTCCCTCTCCGGCTTGGCCCCCGACTCGACGGGGCTCGTGCTCCTTGCACCCGATCCCCTCGAGGGAGCGGCTGTGGCGTTGCCGGGCTTCCTGCGGCAGTGGGTTGCTGTCGCGGCTGATGACTCGGCGGTCACCCTGGGTGAGGTCACGGTGGGTGACGACGGCCGGCTCGATGACAGCGTGACGATCCCCGCTGAGGTCGCCCTCGGCTCGAGCGTGCTCCAACTCGCGGTCGTCGACACCGAGGATCGGCAACTATCGGTGTTCCTGGGTGTGCAGGTGGCCGAAGCGCTGCCGGAGGCGAGCATCGTGATCACCGGGACTCGTGGTGAGGTTCGGGGTCGTCCGGGGATCCTCGTGCAGGGCGTGACGACGGGTCTGGTGGGCACCACGGTCCTGCCGCGCTTCCGCTTCCCGGGGCAGCTGGGCTACTCCGATGGTCTGGCCCGGCGGACTGTCGCCGAGGATGGCACGTTCATGTGGCAGCGGCGTACGGGCAAGAAGATCTACGTCCTGTTCATCACCGAGGACAGGAGCGTCCAATCGAAGCGGATCATCATCCGACCGCCCAGATGAGCCGAACTCCGCAACTCCATATGGGCGAGAACATGCGGCGGTCTCAAGTGGTTGTTGCACGGAGGACCTGGTTAAGGGGCCTGCGCCTTGACGATCGAGGCGGCGATGAACAATGGGGACCTCGTGGAAGTCAACCGCGCCTTGGTGCACGCACGAGCGTTACTCGAGCAGCCGAATCTCTCACTCCAGGACAGGAGTGTGACATCGCTGCAGGATGCGATCGACGAGCGGATCCCGCAGTGGCGAGGACTCCTCTCCGTATCGGTGTCGATGGACACCGACGTTGAGGCACTGTCGGGGGTTCTCGCAGGACACATCGCAGATCTGGTGGAAGAAGGCATCGCGAATGCTATTCATCATGGAGGCGCCACCGCTGTTGCCGTCGACATCGCACTCCAGGACAACACGATCCATGTCCGCATCGATGACGATGGAATCGGCCCCGGGGTCGGATCTCCGGGGCTTGGAAGTCAACTCCTGGGGGGATTCGATGCAACCTGGAGCCTGGCAGCATCATCTCCTCGAGGAAGCGTCCTGGACGTTCGCATCCCCTTCCGCAGCGACACCCTGGCGAAAAACTGAAATCCGTAACGCTTCACACGAGTTTGCGTAGGAAACCTCACCAAAGCAGGTCGGTTTTCAGCAGGTTTCCCGCGCTAAGTCGGGATCGGTCTCAGAGCGTGGGAGGATCGGCGGACTATGTCGGTGACGGTGGCGGTGCTGAGCCTCAAGGGTGGCGTCGGCAAGTCCAGTGTCACCGTCGGCCTCGCCGGAGCCGCCTGGCAACGTGACCGATCCGTCCTCGTCATCGACTGCGACCCGCAGGCCAATTCGACGCTGTGCCTCGACGTTCCACCGCATACGTTCACCCTCAGCGATGTGCTCGCCGATGGTCGACCGGGCATCGCGAGCGAAGCGATCGTGCCGAGTGGTTGGGGTCCGCGAGTGCATGTCATCCCGTCCGAGGAGGCACTCGCACACCGGGACACGGCAACCATGCCTTCGTCGGCAGCGCGCCTGCGCCTGAGCTTGACCGGCGTCGCAGATCGCTATGACCTCGTGCTGCTGGATTGCCCACCGTCGCTGGGCGAACTCACCCGCAATGCTCTCGCCGCGGCTGACCTGGCGCTCATCGTCACCGAGCCGGGATTCTTCGCACTGCGCGGTGCGCAGCAGGCGCTGCGGGCCATCGAGGTTGCCAGCACGTCGATCAATCTGGGCTTGCGCCCGGCAGGCATCGTGGTGAATCGGGTGCGGGCCAACCTCACCGAGCACACCTATCGCGTCGATGAATTACGGCAGGCGTATCCGAACCTCATCTTGGATCCGGTCATTCCCGAACGCACCGCGGTGCAACAGGCCCAGGGGGCGTGCGTGCCGGTGCAGGCATGGCCTTCGCCGGGCGCTCGCGAGATCACCGAAGCCTTCGACGACCTGATCGACGCCCTGCTGAGCGCACACTCAAGGCCTCAGACCGCGATCATCCCAGCGACGAGGGAGCACTCATGAGCGCATCTGATTCCGTGAATTCGAAGAACTCGAAGAAATCGAAGAAGTCCAAGAAGCCAGGCAATCATGAGCAGCCAGAGAAGCCTCAGCAGTCGTCAGCAGCGACTCCACCACCCCGGCCGGCGCTGAGTCGCGCGGCGGATGCCGATGTGCATCCGGTCACCGGGCGCATCGCGCCGTCCATAGGCGCAGGCAGGTCAGCGGGTCGGTCCTTCAAGCCGATGAAGGGAGGCCCGACGACCGCCGACTCGATCATGGGAGAAGCGGGCGACAAGCTCGTCGACCTCGGAGTGCGGGTGCCGAAATCGTTGCGCAAGAAGCTGCGTCAGCAGGCCAAGGCGCGAGGAGTGAGCATCGATGATCTCGTCGCGAGCATCCTCGCCGCCGCCCTCCCCCGCGACTGATCTCACGGTCATCGGCATTACGGGGACAGACGCTGGATCGACCAGGCATCGGCATCATCGAGTGAAGCTGACGATTCAGGCGTGACGTAACGCAGCCGGTCGTGCAGGCGCGACGCACGGCCCTGCCAGAACTCCACCGACACCGGGCGGATCAACCACCCACCCCAGAACTCCGGCATCGGCACCTCGCCATCGGCGAAGCGTTCCTCGAGACGGGCGTACCGATCATCGAGTGCGGCTCGGTCGGCAACGACGGTGGACTGCCGGCTCGCCCATGCACCGATCTGCGATGCGCGCGGTCGGGAAGTGAAGTACGCGGTGGCCTCTTCGCGCGGCATCGGCTCCACCCTGCCGGATACGATCACCTGGCGATGCAGGGGATACCACCCGAACACCGCGGTCACCTGAGGATTCGCCTCGATCTGGCGGCTCTTGGTCGAGGTGAGATTCGTGTAGAACGTGAAGCCGCGCGCATCGGCCTGCTTCAGCAGCACCGTCCGCGCGGTCGGCACGCCTTCGGCATCAGCGGTCGCCACCACCATCGCATTGGGCTCCAGCACCTCAGCCGCATGAGCCTGGGCGAACCAGTCGCGGAATTGCTCGAGGGGGGTCGCGGCGAGGTCGGACTCATACAACTCATCGAGGTCGTAGTGGACTCGCAGATCGGCGAGTTTCGGCTGCCCAGTGCTGGACTCAGGGCGTGACTCGAGATCGGACATGACCCTCATCCCACCATGGATCGCCCCACAGGGTTGAATGAAGCCATGGCTGATTTCGTTCCCGGACTCGAAGGAGTCGTGGCATTTCAAACCGAGATCGCCGAACCGGATCGTGATGGCGGTGCACTGCGCTACCGCGGGGTGGACATCGAGGATCTCGTCGGCCGGGTCTCCTTCGGCAACGTCTGGGGGCTGCTCGTCGATAACGAGTTCAATCCCGGCCTGCCTCCGGCCGAGCCCTACCCCCTCCCGGTGCACTCCGGTGACGTGCGCGTCGACGTGCAGTCCGCCATCGCGATGCTCGCTCCCGCCTGGGGCTTGAAGCCCCTGCTGGACATCGACGACGACACCGCCCGGGAGAACCTCGCCCACACCTCGGTGATGGCGATGTCGTTCGTCGCCCAGAGTTCGCGCGGGCTCGGTGTCCCGATGGTTCCGCAGACCGAAATCGACCGGGCCCGCACCATCGTCGAACGCTTCATGGTGCGCTGGCGCGGTGAGCCGGATCCCAAGCACACCCAAGCCGTCGACGCCTACTTCGTCTCCGCTGCCGAACATGGCATGAACGCCTCGACGTTCACCTCGCGGGTCATCGCCTCGACCGGTGCCGATGTCGCCGCGGCGATCTCCGGTGCCATCGGGGCGATGAGCGGTCCGCTCCATGGCGGCGCACCCTCGCGTGTGCTCGGCATGATCGAGGAGATCGAACGCACCGGAGACGCGGGTGCCTACGTGCGTCGCGTTCTCGACTCGGGACAGCGGCTCATGGGTTTCGGCCACCGGGTGTATCGCGCAGAGGATCCGCGCGCGCGAGTGCTTCGCCGAACCGCTCAGGAACTCGATGCACCGCGATACGAGGTCGCCGAGGCCCTCGAGGCGGCAGCGCTCGAGGAATTGCGTAATCGCCGGCCCGACCGGGTGCTGGAAACCAACGTGGAGTTCTGGGCCGCGATCGTGCTGGACTTCGCCGAGGTGCCCCCGGATATGTTCACCTCGATGTTCACCTGTGCGCGCCTTGCCGGGTGGAGTGCCCACATCCTGGAGCAGAAGAAAACCGGTCGGTTGATCCGGCCCACAGCCAAATACGTCGGGCCACGCCCGCGCCGCCCCGAGCAGGTGCCCGGTTGGGATGCCGAGATGGTCGCTCCCAGCGGTTACGGTCCGATCCCCCGTTCGACCGGCTCGCGCGAGTAACCAGCGCACCCCCTAGCCTGGGCCCGTGACGAGCGACATCTCCATACCCAGCGAACTCCTCCCCCGCGACGGCCGTTTCGGCGCCGGACCATCCAAGGTGCGACCCGAGCAGGTTTCCGGTCTGCTCGAGGTCGCCACGACCTACCTCGGCACCTCGCATCGGCAGAAGCCGGTGAAGTCCCAGGTCGGACGGCTGCGCGAAGGACTGGCATCCCTGTTCAGCCTGCCCGAGGGCTATGAGGTCATCCTCGGCAACGGCGGCTCGACCGCGTTCTGGGATATCGCGACATTCGGGTTGATCCGCGATCGCGCGCAGTTCCTGTCCTTCGGCGAGTTCGGTGCCAAGTTCGCCTCCGGAGCGAAGGCTGCCCCCCACCTCGGGGAGCCGAGCATCATCAAGGCCGAGCCCGGCGATGCCCCCGCATTCGCCCCCGAGGCAGGCATCGATGCCTACTGCACCCCGCACAACGAAACCTCCACCGGCGTCGCCATCCCGCCCCGACGCCCCGTCGGTGCCGATGCCGATGCATTGCACCTCGTCGATGCGACCTCCGGCGCTGGCGGCCTCGCGGTCGACATGAGCGAGGTGGACACCTATTACTTCGCCCCGCAGAAGAGCTTCGGGTCCGACGGCGGCCTGTGGTTCGCGCTCATGTCACCGGCAGCGATCGAACGGGTCGCGGCGATCGGTGAATCTGGCCGTTGGACCCCGGCGTTCCTCGACCTGCAGATCGCCATCGACAATTCTCGCCAGGACCAGACCTACAACACTCCGGCGCTCGCGACGATCTATCTGATGGCTGAGCAGGTCGACTGGTTCAACGCCAACGGCGGCCTGGACTGGTGCGTGGCGCGCACGAGCGAATCCTCCGGTGCGATCTACGACTGGGCAGAGACAAGCGATTTCGCCACCCCGTATGTCACCGATCCCGCGAAGCGTTCCGGGGTCGTTACCACCATCGATCTCGACGAATCGATCGATGCGACCGCCGTGACGAAGGCACTGCGCGCCAACGGCATCGTCGATACCGAGCCGTATCGCAAGCTCGGCCGCAACCAGTTGCGCATCGCGGTGTTCCCCGCAGTCGAACCTGACGATGTGCGGGCGCTGATCGCATCCATCGACTACGTCGTCGCCAACCTCACCTGATCGAACGGCAGGACACCCTGACTACGACCCTGCATACCCCGATCCGACCGAAGCGGGATCGGCGCACCTATCTGTCGTATGTGCAGATGGGCATGTTCGGCTGGTTCCTCTACACCCTCGGGCCGTCCATGGCGTTCTTGCGCGACGAGACCGGCATGAGTCGCACGCTGTCTTCGCTCTATCCGGTGATCGCCTCCGTCGGTGGCATCATCGCCGGCTTTCTGGTCGCACCCATCGTCGCGCGCTACGGCCGCGGCTGGCTGCTGCGCGGCGGCTCCATCTCTTTGGCTCTGGGCATCTCGCTATTCATCTCCGGTGGGCCGTTCGCCGTCACGGTTGCCGGCCCGTTCTTCTCTGCAGCGGCAGGTGCTGGATGCGTGGTCGGAGTCAGCGCATTCCTGTCCGCTCAGCAGCGCGGCGCAGGAGACGCGGCGATCACCGAGGCGAACACCGTGGCCGCCGCCTTCGGCATTCTGGGGCCGATCGCCCTAGGCGTCGCCGCCACCTGGCTGGGCGGCTGGCGGTTCTCGCTGCTGCTGCTGGTGATCAGCCTCGTCGTGCTCGAGATAGCACGCGGGCGAGACCTGACTGTCTATCGGATCGATGATCGCGTCGAACGCGACGCCACCGGTCAGCGTCCGGCGATGCCCGCGCTCACCTGGTGGGCCATCCTCACCCTGGTCTTCACCACCGCCATCGAGATGAGCTACATCTTCTGGGCCACCGACCTGCTCGCATCCCGGGGAACCTGGGAGACAGCAGCGGCTGCAGCGGGACTGTCGGCGCTGCTGCTGGGACTCTTCGTCGGCCGGGCCGGCGGCTCCTGGCTGGTCGAACGACTCGATGCTGAACGCAGCCTGCTGCTCGCCCTGGCCACCCTCGCGATCGGTTTCGCATTCACCTGGATCTGGCCGGTGGCCTGGGTGATCCTCATCGGTCTGTTCATCGTGGGGCTGGGCATCAGCGTGCAGTTCCCCCTCGGCATGGCACGCGTCATGCGCGCATCGGCCGGTCAGGCAGACAAGGCCGCGGGTATCGCCAGTTCCGGGGTCGGTGTCGCCGGCATGATCATCCCGTTCGTCCTCGCCGTGCTGGCTGACAGCATCGGAGTGCACTACGCGTTCTTGATCGTGCCCGCGCTAATCGCGGTATCGGTGCTCCTGCTGCGGATGCGCCCCGTTCCCGCTGCGGTGGAACCGAAGGTCACGAACGGCTGACCCACGCGGCAACCACGCCAGCAGTGAACAACCCGATCAACACACCGAGGGTCACGAATCGGCGTACGCGAGGGGACACGAACCTCAGCCTATGCACCGGTTGACCCGTCACCCGACGGGGAGGCACGGCTACGGTGGTGGATATGGGCGATCAACACCCGCAGGCGCAGCCTGAGGAGGGACCGCACACTGAGGTTTCGGCTATCGATCGAGTGCGCCTCGATCCTCGCCTGCGAACCCGCGACGACAGTGGCATCGCCGCGATCACCATCGGCACTGTGGCCTGGGCTGTCGCGTGGCTAGTGCTCACGTTCGGATTCCCTGACGCCCCACAGTCATGGCGAGCGGTCAGCGCGGCCGGGTTCGTCCTCGGCCTGATCGGTGGGGTGCTGCTCGTGTTGCGCCATCGCCGCATCACGCGGCGCCACGGTCAGGAGTGACCGAGATCGAGGGCGTCGTAGGCGAGTTCGTCGGTCACCGGCGCAGCGATCGCCGGGGCACCCGATGTCACCGAGGTCTCCCCTATCTGGGAGTGCGCGCCACAGCCGTACGCCAACGAGACGACGCGCCCATCAGCCGGTGACATCTCCTGGGCGCAGACCCCGAACGCCTGACCAAGCGGACCACCGATCGTGATGAGGAATCCGCAGCTGGCGCAGGTCGCCTCGACTGAACGCGCCATCGCCGAGCCCGGACCGAATTCCCCGTCCTGCCATCGGTCGGCTGCACCCTCGAGCCCCTCGGCGGACAGCACCCGCTCGCGACCGAGCCCGATCTCCCACTGCGACGGGTGCACCGGTGCTCGGGACGCGAATCCTTCGAGGTCATCCATCCCCGTGAAACCAGGAATCAGCCGCACATCGTCCGCGGGGGTGGGCCACACGATCCCCACCACGAGATCTCCCGGTTGCACCCGCTCGCTCCACGGCACCCAGGCGGGAGCGGTGATCGAACCTTCACCGGGCAGCAGCACGACCTCGTCGACGGTGACGTTCTTGGCTCGAGGTGCTCGCGCGACGGTGACCGCCCACTGCCACCCGACATAGCCGGGATCGGTGCACGCGAAGGTGTGGGTGACGACTCGCTCGTCGTCTGCGGCGACACCCAGATGATCGCCGACCGTGCCTGCAGGTGCTTCGGCTTCGGCCGCGGCACGGGCGAGGTCCACGGCCTTGGCTGTCGCTGAGTCCAGCTTCGCGGTGGCCTTCATCGTCGTCACTCGATGCCCGGTCGCGGAACGAGACGGAAGATCCAGATGCCCTGGGTGGAGTCCCCGCTGCCGGCCACGATCTGCAGCGGCAAACCATCGACGGGAACCTCCTGCAGATCAGGGAAGGAGAATCGGTAGTAGGTCGAGGTCGTCGGGGTCTGCAGGATTCGCTGGCTGCCGACCACCGGGGTCCAGCCCTCACGCGCCACGCTCGGATCGACGCTGATACCGATAGTTTCACCGGGCACGACCGGAATCGTGCCGACTCCGCCCCCGCGCAGCGCGTTCTCCACGACGTCCTGGGCGCAGGCGGTCGAGTCGAGGGACTCACCGGTGAACGACCAGCACAGGGCCTCGCTGTGCGCTGAGGTCTGGCCGGAGAACACCGTCACCCCTGGGCTGGGCTTCTCGCAGGCGCTGAGCGCGAACACCGATGCACCTGCCGCAGCAATGAGGGCTACCCGACGCATATTCATGATCCCCACCCTATGCAATGGGGGAATGCAGCGCGATCAGACATCGAAGTCGTCGGCGACAGCGCGCATGAGTGCGGCGATCTTGCGCGCGTGCTCATCGCTGGGATAGCGCCCCCGACGCAACTGATTCGACGTGGCATCGAGCAACTTGATCAGGTCCTCGACGATGGGTGCCATGTCCTCGGCCGGTTTGCGCCCGGACTTCACCACCGACGGCGCCGGTTCGAGCAGGGTGAGCGTCAAGGCCTGCTTGCCGCGCTTGCCGTCGACGATGCCGAAGTCGACGCGCGCACCCTGCTTGAGGCTGGTCGTTCCTTCAGGCAGCGCTGAGGCGTGGACGAAGACATCCTCACCGTCATCGGTGACGAGGAAGCCGAAGCCCTTCTCCACGTCGTACCACCGGACCTTGCCCGCAGGCATGGCTCACCTCCTACCTCTCCTTGTCGAACCCCGCGCTCCACCTGAACCTGATCGATAAGGCTAGCCGTAGTCTGTGCAGGTGAGCACATCGCGGCCCCCCGCCGGAGATCGCCTGCTGCGCGCCGGTGCGATCGTGACCGTGATCGGGATCATCGCCACCATGGTCGCGATGCTTCCCCTGGTCATTCCCAACCTGACCCTGCCGCCGGCGATGTGGTTCGCGTCCATGATCATCGGGATCGGTCTGGCGATGGTCATCGCCGGCTTCGCGGTGTCGGCTCGCGCTCGCGGCCGCTCCTCCCGCCAGAGCGACAACTAATCGGTCAACCCCAGCAGGACGTCGAAGTTCGGTGCCCCCAGCCCGCTGGCCATGTCGTATCCCTTGATAGCCGGGCAGCAGGCCGGCTCGGGATCGACCATGTTGTCGCCGTCGACGATGTCATAGAACGCCGAGCTGTAGTCGCTTTGCGCGAGGGAATACAGCCAGGGGTTCAAGAATCCCAGCCGACCCTTCTCAGAGGCGATCAGGGCGATGTTCGCCGCGGTGAACGGAGACGCCGCGCTCGTGCCACCGATCGGTGCGATTCCCCATTCCGCGCCCGGAGGCAGCGCCGGCCAAGGTCCGGTGGCGTACTGCGCCGGGGTCATCACCACCGGCCAGCCCGGGCTGACCGCGGCATGCGCCACGACATCGGGAACGAGTCGCCGATCGGCCGAGCTGATCGACCGCTGATACCACGGCGAGGGGTAGGGGGCAGGCGCGCCACCACCGCCAGCCTGAAGCTCCGGATCCCAGGTGGTGGAGTTCCACACGACCTCATTCACCCGCTCGTTGCCCTCGCCCAGGATGATGCGCGTTCCCCCGACGGCTGTCGCCCATGGGGATGCGGCGGGGTAATCGGCCTGGATCGACGCATCCGTTCCGCCACCGTGCAGACAGCCACTGGACCCTGAATCGCCCGCGGCGATGAGCACCGACGTCCCCACGATCCCGGCGAACGCGAACAGGTCATCGACATACCGACGCGGCTGCCAGTCGCCGGATTCCTTCAACTCGGATACGCATTCTCCATAGGACAGGGTCAGCACATCCGGGTCGAGCACGGTCAGCGCGGTGGTGTAGCCCTGGATCAGGTTCTGCATGAAGGACAGGCTCCCCACCGTTTCGACGAACGCGACCGCCGGCGCATCGGGTAGCACCGCGGTCGACACCTGGACGTCGAGGTTGCTTTCCACGCCGATCGTCGGTCCGGCAATGACCGGCAGATCACCGATTCCCGGCGCTCCCACGACGTCGAGGCGCGGCACCTCGTAGTCGAAGCATTCACCGGCGACCTCAGCGAGACCGGGATCGAAGACCTGTCCGATTCCGATGACCCCGAGACGAGCACCCTCACCGCTGATTCCCTGTTCATGCAGGGCCGTCGTGCCGTACGGCACATGCAGTTGATTCGGTGAGTACATGTAGTCGCGGTTGCCCTCGAGGATGCAGTCCGTACCGGGACCGAATGGGGTGCCCTCGTTAGTCGGTGGCTCGACCGCAGCCGAAACCAACTGCGGCACCACCTCCGTGTCGATGGGGAACACCTTCTGTACGACGCCACTCAGCACATCCGGAACCTCCGGGGCGTAGTTTCCGGTGTCATCGGTGTCGGGGATGTAGATCGACAGCGCCTTGGGGGCAGCGGGAACCTCGATGAATTTCCGGCCGTAGATCGCCACCCAGGTCTCCAGCGGGGCCGTGAGCTCAGCCGTGAGCCCGGTGGCGTCGAAGGCCACGTCGATACCCAGTTCTCGCGCGCGCTCGCGCAGGTCCCGGCGCGCCTTGCGAGTGGCACCGACCTGTGCAGCCGCCTGCTCGAGGGTGAGGAACTGCCGGAACCTCCGGCCATCGGGACGCGACACCTGGCGGGCCAAGCGACGCAGCGCTGGTCGGTCGTAGGGCACGACCGCGGTGAAGGTCGCGGTCGGCACGTCATCCTCGGATGTCGTCACCCAGGAAGCGGTCGTGGAGGCCGATTCCTCGGCGGAGGAGGTCGTCGCGGTCGCGGTCAACGACCCAGCGAGCAGGGCCCCGGAGGCCACAGCGATCGGAAGGACTCGGATAGTTCGGCGCAGGGTCATTGCAGCACCTAAGCGAAGTGGGAAAGCGGTGTCAACGCGGTCAGACTCGGATGGACCTCATGGGCACCGGCCTCGACGAGCTGATCCAACGTCGACGGCCCCGTCGTGACACCGATCGCACGCGCCTGGGCCAAGCGGGCCGCACGCATATCCCCGGGGTGGTCACCGACATAGACGCGCGCATCATGCTGCTGCAGCACCGTTGCTTTCTGCTCGGCGAAGGCTTCGCCCACGACGACGTCCACTCGCAACCCGGCGACCTCGAGCACGTGCTCCGCGATCGGCCCGTGCTTGGCGGTGACCACGACGATGCGCGAACCCGATTCACGCACCGCCGCCAGCACATCGGCCGCACCGGGCATCGCCAGACTCAACGGCACACCATGCTCCGCGTAGTGCTCGCGATAGGCCGCCAGCAACACGTCATACGGCTGATCGGGCAGCCACCGCGGGAAGACCAGGTCGAGAGGCAGACCGATCGTCGCACCGATCTCGTCGGCATCCGCATCGACACCGAACTGCGTGCACACATGCTGAACCGAGGCGATGATCCCCGCGGCGGAATCGACCAGCGTCATATCCAGGTCGAAACCGATCGTGGCGCCTTCGCGCAGGATCGGTGTGTCCTTGGTGGCTGAGCCCATGGTCGATGAGCCTAGGGGGCCGATAGGCGGGTGACACCCCTCGGTAACGTTGCAAGGATGCGCAGCCTCGCCGATGATCTGCGGCACCGCGACGATGACGCCCTCGCTGAGTTGCTGCGCGCCCGACCCGATCTGCTGCACCCAGTGCCGGTCGACATCGCAGCGTTGGCCACGCGCGCGGGATCGGCCGCATCGGTGGCTCGCGCCCTCGACACCCTCGACCGGTTCACCCTGCAGGTCGCCGAGACGCTCGCCGCGCTCGACGAGCCGACATCCGCCGAGACCATCCGGGCCTGCTTCGATGCCGACCTGCGCGATGCCGTCGATGCCGCAGTGTCCCGACTGGTATCGCTGGCACTGGTGTGGGGTGAGGATCCGTATCGGATGGTGCGCACCGCGCGAGATGCCTTCGGACCGCACCCCGGCGGCCTCGGCCCTTCCTGCGTCGATATCCGCCCGAAACTCGCCGTAGTGACCGCTGAATCCCTGAGCGCCACCCTGTCCGAGGCGCCCGACCGAGTGATCGAACTGATCGATTCGATGATGTGGGGCCCACCCGTCGGGCAGGTGGAACGAGCCGACCGTGTGGTCACCATCGAGTCGGCGAGCACTCCGATCGAATGGCTGCTGGCTCGGGATCTGCTCGTCGCGCGCGGCCCGAAAACGGTCACACTTCCCCGAGAGGTGGGTCTCGCGCTGCGAGAGATGCGCACGGGCGCGCCCCGGGTTATCCGCGAGACAGCATGGCCGCCACGTGAGCCGGTCATCGGGCGCGAGCATGCAATCGCCGACATCGACCGCTCCTGCGGCCAACATGCCCACTCCGCCATCGATGCCATCGCAGAGCTGCTGGAAACCTGGTCGGTTGACGCTCCAGCCGTCTTGCGCAGCGGTGGTCTGGGGGTGCGCGATCTCGCCGCCGCCGCTCGCACCCTCGACACCGATGAGGCGACCGCCGCGTTCTGGCTCGAACTCAGCCTCGCCGCAGGGCTGCTCGCCCGTGATGGACAGTTCGATGAAGCATGGCGTCCGACCAAGGCCTATGACGACTGGCTGGCCGACGATCCCAGCGAACGGTGGGCGCATCTGGTGCAGTCCTGGTGGCGCACGGACCGTGCCCCCGAACTCGTGCGCGGGGCTGCACAGGCCGATCCCGCGCCGCACGCCCTATCCGATGCAGCACGTGTGTCCCACCTGGACCTCCTGCGCGCCGAGGTTCTGGGGGTTCTCGACGCTGGCCCGCCCGGTGGAGCATGGGATGCCGACGACGTCGTCGGCGTGCTCGATGACCGGCGGCCTCGACTGCATTCCGCCGCTCGAGCAGGTCACATCCATGCCGTGCTGGATCAAGCGGAACTGCTGGGCGTCACAGGATTTCGCGCGTTGGGTTCCGCCGGTCGAACTCTCGTCGATGACGCGTCGATCGAGCAACTCGCCGAGGCGATCGCGCCGATGCTGCCTGAACCTGTCGACCAAGTGCTCGTCCAGGGCGATCTCACCGCGATCGCACCCGGTCCTCTCCGCCTCGATGCTGCGCGGCAGATGCGCCTCCTCGCCGACGTTGAGAGTTCCGGTGCTGCAACGGTGTTCCGCTTCAGCGAATCGTCACTGCGTCGAGGATTCGATGCCGGACGCGACGCGCAGGACATACTCGCCACGCTCACCGAATTGTCAGCGACTCCCCTGCCGCAAGCGCTGGAATACCTCGTGGCCGATCTCGGTCGTCGCCACGGGCGACTCCGTGTGGGACTCGCCGGCAGTTATATCCGATCCGAGGACACCGCCCTCGTTCGTGCGACGTTGGCTGAGACCCACGGCATCGATCTCGTCGAACTCGCCCCCGGGGTGCTCGTCAGCACCGAGCCTCCCGATCGCGTCCTCGCCGCGCTGCGAGCTTCCGGTTTGGCACCCTTGGCCGAGACCCCCGATGGACGCGTGTTGGCGGAACCCACCCGACCCCAGCGAGCACCCACCCGATCGCCAATCGGTGAATCACGATCATCACCCCGATCGGCATTGATCGATGCTGCAGTCTCGACGCTGCGGGCCACGGCCGGTGACCCTCGAAGCGATTCAGCAGACTCAGACGCCGACTCCGTGATCCCGAGCGGATCGACGAGTCAGACGCTGACAACCCTGCGCGATGCGTTATCCCAGGGTCAGGTCGTGCGACTGGGTTACGTCGATTCCGATGGCGATCAACGGTCACTGCTGGCCACCCCGGTCCGACTGGCTCCGGGAACCTTGACCGCGATGGATCACAGCGTGGGTCAGGTCCGCGCGTTCACCCTGGCCCGCATCACCGGCGCGGTCATCGCTCGATGAGGGCGCTCCATGTCGTCAACTCCGCAAGGATCTCGGGAATCGGATCGACCCCGATCCCGGGTGCGGTCGGGACGGTGAGACGTCCATCGTCGAGGATGAATGGCGGGGTGACGTCGACCGCGTAGTACCGATTCGAGGCGCTGGTGTCACCGGGCAGCGTGAATCCCGGGAGCGCTGCGAGACCGACATTGGCCGCCCGCCCGACGCCGGTCTCGAGCATCCCCCCGCACCAGACGGGAATACCCCGCTCACGACACAGGTCGTGGATCTGCACCGCGGTGAGATATCCACCCACGCGTCCCGGCTTGATGTTGATCACCGATGTCGCCTCGACCGCGAGCGCTGTCTCGGCCACGGCCACCGAGGTGATCGATTCGTCCAAGCACACCGGGGTGGTGATCTCACGCGCGAGGGCTGCGTGACCGAGCAGATCATCCTCAGGCAGTGGTTGCTCCACCAGCAGCAGGTCGAAGGGGTCCATCGCGGCGAGCAGGTCGCCATCGCTTCGGGTGTAGGCCTGGTTGGCGTCGGTCTGCAGCAGCATGTCCGGCCATGTCTGGCGCACGGCACGAACCGGCTCCACATCCCAGCCCGGTTCGATCTTCAGTTTGATGCGTCGATAACCAGCATCGACATACCCGGAGACCTCATCGAGGAGTTCTGAGATCGATTCGCTGGGCGGAATGCCCACGCTCACCCCGCAGTCGACCTCATCGCGTATCTGTTCGGGGTATTGCGCGCCGAGGAAGTCAACCAGTCGGATATTCCGTACTCGCAGCCAGGCATCGAGGATCGCGGTCTCCAGCGCGGTCTTCGCCATCGGGTGACCCTGCACGCGTACGAAACGTCCATGTGCCTCGAGGGGATCGGCCGTGCCGTCACGCAGCACCAGCGGCACCAGGTGCTCGGTGAGCACATCGACGCAGCCGTCGACATATTCATAGGAATAACCCGGCCACGACATCGCGACGCATTCCCCCCAGCCGGACACGCCCTCGCTGGTAATGGCCTCCACCAGCAGGATGTCACGCGTCTGCTGAGTACCGAAGGATGTGCGAAACGGTCGAACGAGTGGCATGTCGATGCGGTGCAGGCGAATACGGTCGATGCGCGTCAAAGCGATTCTCCTTCGACGGTCGAGGGCCGAAGGACATACGAGCCCTCATCGGTGATGCCGTCGATAACCCAGCCATCGGCGAATGACCGCTGCAATTGCTCTCGGACATCAAGGCGCCACTGTCGTGCAGCGATGGGGTCCGTGGCTCGCAACGTGACGATGTCTTCGGGAGTAGCGACTATTCGAACATCGGATCGCGCACGCACTGCTTCATCTGACAGCGGAGTCAAATTGCCCTCGGCTGCTAGCCGTGTCCGATCCGAATCGACCGGCCACCACGCAACCAATCGGTCGGAAGGATCACCGGCGTTGATGGCATCGTTCATCTCCCCGTAGAAGTTCTCGTGATACCCGCGCACCTCGATGCCGAGCTTGACCAGGTTGACGAACGCATTGCGTCGCACCAGCGGGTCGAAGGTCCAGGACACGACGGGGATGTCATGCACCCACGCCCATGCCCGTTGATGCTGCTTCATCGTCGTCCCAATATGTCGGTTGCGAGCAGCATCGATCACCGCCGACATGTGACTGTGCAGCATCAAGGTGCCGTCTTCGGCCCGTCCGAGAAATGCGAGGGTCGCCCCGAGTAGGTCCCGACTGGACGAGTCGTATGCCGCCACGCAGTAACCACCCGCGTGGACCAGGGCCCGAAGCAGGTTCGGGCGGACCTGGGTTGCTCCATCCTCTGCCGGCCACACCACATCGAAGACAGCACGCGCATCTGCCTGACTCTCCGGCGTCGTGAGCTCGACGATCTCGATTCCGGCGCGCTCGGCTGAACCCTCAGCGATCCGCCATGCGTATGAGGAGGTCACGCAGGGCACGCTAGCCCACGGGGTGCGAGCATGGTCCCCGTGACCGATGCCCTGCTGAGAGACGAGACGTTGACCGACCGCATGCTCGACTCGCTGCGTCGACTCGTCGAGACCGAATCACCCAGCGCCGACCCCGCCGCGTGCCGGGCCTGCGCTGAGGTCGCAGTCGATGTCATCGGCTCCTGGCTGGGATCACCGGCAACCTTGCTCGAGCATCGTGGGCGCGCCGCCGTACGGTTCGGGGAGCCTGAACCGCGCGTCCTGCTCATCGGACACCTCGACACCGTGTGGCCGATCGGCACCCTCGAGCGCCTGCCCTGGCGAGTGGACGGTGACCGCGTCCGCGGGCCGGGGGTCTTCGACATGAAGGCCGGGATCATCCAGGGGATCGCCGCACTCGCCGCACTCGGCTGCCCCGATGGAGTCGGCATGCTCCTTACCAGCGACGAGGAGATCGGCTCGGGCACATCGCGCGACCTCATCGAAGCCTCCGCCGCTCGAGCGCAGGCGGTCTTCGTCCTCGAACCCTCCGTCGAGGGTGAACTGAAGAGCTCACGCAAAGGCACCTCCTGGTACGAGGTCGAGATCATCGGACGCGCGGCACACGCCGGACTCGAACCGGAGAAGGGCATCAATGCGCTCGTCGAAGCCGCCGCCCTGGTCACCTCCGCCACGACGTGGGGTGATCCCCAACTCGCCACGACCGTGACGCCGACGACGGCCCGAGCCGGGATCACCGACAACACCGTGCCCGATCGTGCCGTCGTGGGCATCGATGCACGCGCCTGGTCACATGACGAGCAGGTCCGCGTCGACGACCTCATCCGGGGCTGGCAACCGATTCATCCGCAGGCGCAACTCAGCGTGATCGCCGGTGGGATCAATCGACCAGCGATGGCCGCGTCAGAGCACCTGCTGGATCTGGCCGTTGCCGCTGCGTCTTCGCTCGCATTGGGTGATCCCGGTCATCGAGCCGTCGGTGGCGGCAGCGACGGCAACTTCACCGCCGCGATCGGTGCGCCGACACTCGATGGACTGGGTGCAGTCGGTGACGGCGCGCATGCCGATCATGAATGGGCCAGCGTCGAGGGGATGCGTGAACGTGCCGCCCTGCTGGCAACCCTGATCGAACTCGTTCTCGCTGAGGAGCCGACGCCATGACCGACGGCCCACTCATCGTCCAAAGCGATAAGACCCTGCTACTCGACGTCGATCACCCCCGTTCGATCGACGCTCGCCGGGCTATCGCACCCTTCGCCGAACTCGAACGCGCCCCCGAACACATTCACACCTACCGCATCACGCCTCTTGCCCTGTGGAACGCACGTGCTGCCGGCCACGATGCCGAGGGTGTCATCGATGTGCTCATCACCTTCTCGCGCTTCCCGGTTCCCCATGCCCTGCTGGTCGACATCGCCGAGACGATGGACCGATATGGGCGACTTAGCCTCACCCAGCATCCGGTGCACGGACTCGTTCTGATCACCACGGATGTGCCCGTGCTCGAAGAAGTGCTGCGGAATAAGAAGATCGCACCGATGGTCGGCAGCCGTGTCGATGACGACACCGTCATCGTGCATCCCAGCGAACGTGGCCATCTCAAGCAGGTGCTCCTCAAACTTGGCTGGCCTGCCGAGGATCATGCCGGATACGTCGACGGCGAAGCACACTCGATCGCCTTGACCGAAGATGGCTGGCACCTGCGTGATTATCAGCGCGATGCCGTCGAAGGATTCGCCAGTGGTGGATCCGGGGTCGTAGTACTACCGTGCGGGGCCGGCAAGACCATCGTCGGCGCGGCAGCGATGGCACGGGTGCAATCCACGACGCTCATCCTCGTGACGAACACCGTATCCGCCCGACAGTGGCGCGATGAACTCATCCAACGCACAACCTTGACCGAGGATGAGATCGGCGAATACTCCGGTGCCCGCAAGGAGATTCGCCCGGTCACCATCGCGACATACCAGGTGCTCACCACGAAGAAGAAGGGCGCGTATGCGCACCTCGACCTGTTCGACACCCGCGACTGGGGACTGATCATCTATGACGAGGTGCATTTGCTGCCCGCGCCGATCTTTCGATTCACCGCCGACATCCAATCGCGTCGACGACTCGGCCTGACTGCAACCCTGGTGCGCGAGGATGGTCGCGAAGGAGATGTCTTCAGCCTGATCGGACCCAAGCGCTACGACGCGCCATGGAAGGAAATCGAGGCGCAGGGGTACATCGCTCCTGCCGACTGCGTCGAGGTTCGAGTCACACTCCCCGAAAGCGAACGGCTCGTCTATGCCACCGCCGAATCCGAGGATCGCTATCGACTGGCGTCATCGACCCCTATGAAGAACACCATCGTGGAATCGCTAGTCGCTCAGCACTTCGATGATCAGGTGCTCGTGATCGGGCAATATCTCGATCAACTCGCTGACATCTCCGAGCACCTCGCAGCCCCGCTCATCACGGGTGAGACCCCGGTGAAGGAACGCGAGCGGCTCTTCGCAGCGTTTCGCTCGGGTGAGGAACGCGTGCTCGTCGTGAGCAAGGTTGCGAACTTCTCGGTCGACCTGCCCGAGGCCGGCGTGGCGATCCAGGTCAGCGGCGCTTTCGGTTCGCGTCAGGAAGAGGCCCAGCGCCTCGGGCGCCTCCTGCGCCCCAAGGGAGATAAGCGCACGGCGCACTTCTATGCCGTCGTGGCGCGTGACACCGTCGACGCCGACTTCGCCCAGCATCGCCAACGATTCCTCGCCGAGCAGGGTTACTCCTATCGCATCATCGACGCCGAAGACCTCGCTCGCGACTAGGCGACCGCCACCTCCGGAATCAACCCTCGGACAAACCGACCAGACCGTCGAGGGTGAACGTCACGCTCGAAATGCCCGACAACCCCGGGATCGGGATCTCGACGTCCTCCATCGTGACCGTGCCACCGAGCTTCAACTGGCGCGGCGCATCCGGCGGGTTCGGTGTGGCCTCCACGCTCATCGGGATGTCCACCGTGCCGGCACGCGCCTGACCACTCACCTGCCACGGCACCGTGGTGATCGCACCGTTCGCATCGAAGATCAGTGCATCACCGTCGTAGCGCTTCACCAACGCTCGCGCTGCACCCTGCATGAGGAAGTTGGACGCCTTCAGCTTCGCCAGTGACAACTCCAGACGCAGCAGCGCCTTCTTCGCCGTGACCTCCAGTCGGCCCCCGGTGACCGGGGCGCGGACTTCCAGCGAGGTCGGCCCGATCTTCTCGGTCGTGAGGGTCACCAGACTGGTCGGCTCGATGATCCAGTTGCCCGTGGGATGCGATGCCATACCCGCATCCTGTCACCCTGTGTGCCACGCGTGGCGCAGCAACCCAGCACCGTGATACCAGGCGTGATACCAATGCGAGTATGATGGTGCCATGGCTATGACGCTTCGCCTGCCCGAGGAAGACTCCGCCGCACTTGCGCGCATCGCCGAACTTCAATCCCGATCCCAGACTGACGTCATCGTCACCGCGCTGCGGGAATACATCGAGCGCCAGAGCCGGACCGCCCTCATCGAGCAGGTCATGGACACCCAACTACCGCGGTACGCCGAGGCACTCGAACGCCTCGGCCGATGATCTACCTCACCCTCGAGGAGATCCTCACCGTCGCTGCACGAGCCATCGGCAACGACATCGATGTGCGTGACGCCGGTCTGCTGGAATCTGCCCTCGCTCGACCTCAGGCCACGGTCTACGGAGTCGACGCCTACCCGGATCTGCACTCCAAGACCGCGGCCCTCGCCCTCTCGATCTGCCAGAACCACGCGCTCGTGGACGGGAATAAGCGCCTCGCGCTAGCCGCCATCCTCGTGATGCTCGGTGTCAACGGCTGGAACCTGGTCATGTCCAATGACGAGGCATACCACCTCATCATCGCGATGGCCGATGGTGAACTCACCGACGTCAGTGACGTCGCCGCCCGCTTGAAAGCCGGCTCGCAACCCTCCTGAGCCAGACACTGTCCCGACACGCAGAAGGGGCACGTGAGCGGATCAGGCCACGTGCCCCTTCGCAAGGTGTGTACTTTTCGGACTTCTTCCTGCGGGGCTCACCCGGGGCTTACGCCCCGGGTTCACTCCTCGTCAGAAGTCCATGCCCCCCATATCCCCGCCTGGCATCGCCGGGGCTTCCTTCTCCGGCTTATCCGCCACGACCGCTTCGGTCGTGAGGAACAGCGCCGCGATGGAAGCCGCGTTCTGCAGGGCAGAGCGGGTGACCTTCGCCGGATCGATGATGCCGACCTCGATCATGTCGACGTACTCACCGGTCGCAGCATCCAGACCCTGGCCGGCAGGCAGTTCGCGCACCTTCTCCGCGACGACACCACCTTCGAGGCCGGCGTTCTCAGCGATCTGCTTCAGCGGCGCGTTCACCGCCTGCTTCACGATCGCAGCGCCCGTGGCCTGCTCATCGGTGAGATTGAGGGCATCGATCTTCGACACGGCTGCTGCCATCGCCTGGATCAGCGCCACACCACCACCGGGCACGATGCCTTCCTCGACGGCCGCCTTCGCATTACGCACGGCGTCCTCGATGCGGTGCTTGCGCTCCTTGAGCTCGACCTCCGTGGCCGCGCCGACCTTGATCACCGCAACGCCACCGGCCAGCTTGGCCAAGCGCTCCTGCAGCTTCTCGCGGTCATAGTCGGAATCGGAGTTGTCGATCTCAGCGCGGATCTGGTTGACCCGACCCTGAATCTGGTCAGCATCACCGGCACCCTCGACGATCGTCGTCTCATCCTTGGTGACAACGACCTTGCGAGCGCGACCGAGCAGCGCGAGATCAGTGGTCTCCAGCTTCAGGCCGACCTCTTCGGAGATGACCTGACCGCCAGTCAGGATCGCGATGTCCTGAAGCATGGCCTTGCGGCGGTCTCCGAAACCGGGAGCCTTCACGGCCACCGAACGGAACGTGCCGCGGATCTTGTTCACGACCAGGGTCGCCAGGGCTTCGCCCTCGACATCCTCGGCCACGATCGCCAGCGGCTTACCCGACTGCATGACCTTCTCCAGGATCGGCAGCATGTCCTTCACCGACGAGATCTTGGAGTTCACGATGAGGATGTACGGATCCTCGAGCTCGGCCTCCATACGCTCGGTATCGGTGACGAAGTAGGGCGAGAGGTAACCCTTGTCGAAGCGCATGCCCTCGGTGAGTTCGAGCTCCAGGCCGAAGGTGTTGGACTCCTCGACGGTGATGACGCCTTCCTTGCCGACCTTGTCCATCGCCTCAGCGATGAGCTCGCCGACCTCGGTGTCGCCACCGGCGGAGATCGCCGCCGTAGAGGCGATCTGCTCCTTGGTCTCGACGTCCTTGGCCATGTCGAGCAACTGCTCGCTGACGATGTCCGTCGCCTTCTCGATGCCCTTCTTCAACGCCATCGGGTTGGCGCCGGCGGCCACGTTGCGCAGGCCTTCCTTGACCAGGGCCTGGGCGAGAACGGTGGCCGTGGTGGTGCCGTCACCGGCGACGTCGTCGGTCTTCTTGGCGACCTCCTTGACCAGCTCGGCGCCGATCTTCTCGTAGGGGTCTTCCAGCTCGATCTCCTTAGCGATCGAGACGCCGTCATTGGTGATCGTGGGTGCTCCCCACTTCTTCTCCAAGACGACATTGCGGCCCTTGGGGCCCAGGGTGACCTTGACGGCGTCGGCGAGGACGTTCATGCCCCGCTCGAGGGACCGTCGGGCCTCCTCGTCGAATGCGATCATCTTTGCCATGGGGTGGTGTTCCTCCCGGAACTGCCGTGGTGGACGGCCGACGCCCGCGACGGACGGACCCGCATCTGACGAACCCTCGTCGGCCTAACTGGTTATCACTCGAGCAGGTCGAGTGCTAACGACAGTTTTAGCACTCTGCCCCCGCGAGTGCAAATCGCTGGTCATAGGGGCAGACTCCTCTTCCGTGCACTCCACCGCGCGCAGTTGGCTGGATCGGCGCACCTTCGCAGGGACCGACTTCCCCCTGGAGTCCCTCCTGGCAGCCAAGGGCACCCAGCGCATCACCGTCATCTCCCCCGCCCTCGATGAGGAATCGACCGTAGGGGCGATCGTCGAGGAGATCCGGGTCCACCTCATGACCCCGACCGCATCCCTGGTCGACGATCTCGTCATCGTGGATTCCGGTAGCACCGACGCCACGGCGCGCATCGCCGCAGATGCCGGTGCCCGGGTGATCGCGCGCGAAAGCGTCTTTCCCGACATCCCCGTGCTCCCCGGCAAAGGCGAGGCGATGTGGCGGGCCCTGGCCGCCACCGAGGGCGATCTCGTGGTGTTCGTCGACGCCGACCTGCAATCGTTCACCCACCACTACATCACCGGACTCCTCGGCCCCCTCCTCACCGATCCCAGCACTGACCTGGTCAAGGCGGTCTATGAGCGGCCACTCGTCGAGGACGCCCGGACCGTTCCCGCCGGCGGTGGTCGCGTGACCGAACTCGTCGCCCGGCCCTTACTCAACGCCCACTGGCCGCACCTCGCCGGAGTCGTCCAACCGCTGGCGGGGGAATACGCCGGAAGGCGTTCGCTACTGGAATCGCTGCCCTTCGCTACCGGCTACGGCGTGGAGTTCGCCCTCCTGGTCGATACCGATGCCGCGCTGGGCGCCGATGCGATCGCCCAGGTCGATCTCGGGGTCCGGTTGCACCGCCATCACGACGAGCAGCGGCTGGGGCGGATGGCCGCGGAGATCTGGGCCACGGCGCTATCGCGACTCGATCCTGATGGACGGATCCGGCGCAATCACGCCGGGAACACCGAGGGAACGACGACGCTGGTGCAGTTCAGCCACGACGCGCAGGGTCTGCATCCGCATGAGTATCCGATCACCACGACCGAACGACCTCCACTGATCACGATGCCCCCGAATGGCGGCGGAGGCGATTAGAGGTCGATGCCGAGGCGGCGGGCGGAACGAGCGCGCTGACGTGCCGCACGCATCCGGCGCAGCCGCTTGACCAGCATCGGATCGAAGGCCAGCGCCTCCGGTGTGTCGATGAGGGTGTTGAGGATCTGGTAGTAGCGCGTGGAACTCATCTCGAACAGATCGCGAACGGCCTGTTCCTTGGCTCCGGCGTACTTCCACCACTGCCGCTCGAACTCCAGGATCCGCCGATCGCGCTCGGATAGTGCTGCTTCGGCTGCCTGTGCGTCCAGCCGTGCCCGCACCGATTCCATCGTGCCTCCGCGATCGATCGTCATGTGTTCGGTAGGGCCCCCTCGAGCCCTGTGTCCGTCATCGTAGGGGGCGAATCCCATCGATGTCATTCACCCCCACCGGGGCGCGTCGAACTCTCCTGGGGCTTCGCTTCACGATGCACTCCCAGATGGGAACTGATCGCCTCGACCTGGGCGGTGAGGTGCTCGATCCGTTCATGCAGCGCCGCCATCACCTCCTCATCCGGTCCCGCACTCGCATCGCCGGTTGCCGATGCCTGCGCGGCCTCACTCCTGCGGTGCACCCGGGAGGAGAAGAACGAGGCCAACGCGGCCGTCAAGGCGCCAACCGCGGCAGCTCCGGTGAACATGATCACCACAGCGATGGTGCGACCGGTCACCGTCACCGGGGTGAAGTCGCCGTAGCCGACCGTCGTGACGGTGACGAATGCCCACCAGACCGCGTCACCGAAGGAGTCGATGTTCGAACCCGACGCATCGATCTCGGCCGACAGGGTGAACGTGGCGCCGAGGAACACCACGAGCGACACCGCATACAAAGCTGAGAGACCGATCTGCTTGGCCAGCCCGCCGGCATCTCGACCCAAACGCAACAGGGCGTTGATGACGAACAGGATGCGCAGCGGTGGGATGAAGACCGCGATCACCAGATACCAGTTGCGGCGCAGGAAGGTGCGCTTGTGCGAGTCGAGAATGAATCGAATACTCAGATCCCCGACGAAGGCCAGGAACACGAACCCGTTGAGGACGAATCCTTGGAGTCGATAACTCGGGCTCAACGACGGACTGAACTCGAACAGGATCGCGATGATCCACACCAGGGTGAGAGCGAAGATCGGCACGATGGACCAACGCTCATAGAGGACCTCGGCCCGCGACTTAACGGCGGCGACCTTGTTTTCGACGGTCTTGACTGCTGATGAGTAGTCCGGCATCCGCTCAGTCTGGCATCGCATTCGACGCTGGGGGTGGCTCTTCACCCTGTGCGGTTCTCCGGTGTCGGCGAGCGCGAGTGCGAATGATGGTCCAGGAGAAGAAGTAACCCATCCCGTTGGTCGCCCAGTGCAGCCCCATAGGCGCCAGGACGCTGCCTGACAGCAGTCGCATACCCGCGAAGATCACACCGGCCAACGTCGTGGTGAACACTGAGGCGACGACCGCAAGGATCGCACCCCGGCGCCCCTGGCCGACCACGCTGCCCAACGCGGCACTCTGCTGATGGGTTCCGATCGACGGCAGGATGTGCCATAGGCCGAACAGCACCGCGGTGATGACCAGCGCCCACACCACCCCGAATCGTCGGGCCAGCATCGAGAACAGCACCGCACGGAACGCGATCTCCTCGAACAGCACGGTCCCGAAAGGCACCTCGACGAGTGCGTTGAACATCAGCCTCGGGCCACTGAGCGTGCTGACCCGCTCATCGTGCATCGCATCACGACCCTTACGGAATGTCGCGACGACGAGGTAGCCGAGAGTGACGATGACGATGCTCGCGATCGCCCAGAGCAAACCCCAGAACAAATACCCCCAACCCAGTCCCATGTCGGTCCACGAGTTGCCGTCGAGCAATCCGAGGGCGAGCAGGAAGAATGTCCCCCCCAGGGCCCACAGCAGATGATGCGCCTGAGGGGCCACCCGGTGATACAGCAGGTTGAACAAGACGAGGGTGATGACCACCAGCACCGGCGGCCACCAGGCCAGTCCCGTGATCTGTTCGGGAGCGATGATCGAGAACATGAAGGGAAATCCCGCGCTCACACGGCCGCGAGCGCGTCGAGGAAGCTCTTCGCCCAGTAGGCGACATCGTGGCGGGTCAGATGGGCGCGCATCGCAGCCATTCGGCGACGTCGGTCGCCATCGGTCGTGCCGATCGCGGTCATGATGGCTTCCTTGACCGATTCCTGCGAGAACGGGTTGACCAACCATGCCTGGGGGAATTCCAGGGCCGCACCGGCGAATTCGCTGAGGACGAGGGAGCCGTTGTCATCGACCTGACAGGCCACATACTCTTTTGCGACCAGATTCATGCCGTCGCGAAACGGTGTGACCAGCATGACATCGGCAGCGACGTAGAACGCGACCAATTCCTCCCTCGGCAGCCCCGAATACATATAGCGCAGGGGCATTTCGCCGATGTCCCCCAGCGCTCCGGCGGCTCGCCCCACGAGGAGTTCGACGTCTTCACGCAGTCGTTGATATTCCTCAACCTGTTCGCGACTCGGTGTCGCGATCTGCATGAGCACGACAGTCCCCGGGTCGAGCATCTGGTCCTCGAGCAGTTCCACGAACGCACGAAGCCGCACATCGATGCCCTTGGTGTAGTCCATCCGGTCGACACCGAGAAGCAGGAATTTAGGATCACCGAGTTCCTTGCGAATCTCTCGGGCACGTTGCTGAACCTCGGGAGTTCCGGCAAGTGAGGCATAGGAGGTGACATCGATGGAGATCGGGAACGCATCAACGCGCACCCGTCGACCTCCGTCGAGATCAACCCAGCCGCCCATATCCCGATCGAAGTTGTTCTCGATCTGCAGGAGCAGCGAGGCGACCTCGCAGAAATTCCCTGCGCCGAAAGGTGTCTGGAACCCGACGAGATCCGCCCCGAGCATGCCTTCGATGATGCGCTGTCGCCACGGCAGTTGGAGAAAGAGTTCCGCCGGCGGGAACGGGATATGCAGATAGAACCCGATGCGCAGATCCGGTCGCAGCGAGCGCAGCATCGACGGCACCAATTGCAGTTGGTAGTCATGCACCCACACGGTCGCACCGGGCGCAGCAACGGCTGCCGTTCGTTCCGCAAACAGCAGGTTGGCCTCGACGTAGGCGTTCCAGGTCTCACGGTGATATTCCGGAGCGACGATGCGGTCGTGATACAGCGGCCACAGGGTCGAGTTCGAGAAACCCTCGTAATACTGCTCGACCATCTGCGCGGTAAGAGGGACATCGACGAGGTGGTAGGACTCCATCATGGCCGGTGGCGAGACGGGTCGTTCGTCCGTGGCGACCCCGGACCAACCGATCCACACGGCCTCACGCCCGGCGAGCACCGGCGCGAGCGCCGAAACCAATCCGCCGGGTGAGTCCGACCAGGTGATCGAGCCGTCGTCCTCGATCGTCGCATCGACCGGCAGCCTGTTGGCCACGACGACGAAGGAGGCAGCGTCGTCGCCGATCGGTTGAGGCTCACCACCGGGCTGCATGACTCCTCCACCCTAGTGGCCGATCCGATCCCCACGGGCGCCCCGTAGACTCTGGCTCCGCCCGCCCCTGTAGCTCAGTGGTAGAGCAACCGCCTTGTAAGCGGTAGGTCGTCAGTTCAATCCTGACCGGGGGCTCCACCCATTCGAAAACCACCGCCTCGAGATCGCTCTGAGCGATACGGTCCCGCCATGGCGGGCTCTAAGAGCGATACTGCATTCGATGCTGAAATCGCCGACCTGATCGGAGCATTTCCCGCCGCGCAGGCTCAAGCCCTCTCGACGCTCCGATCTACATTGCTTCGCCTACTCCCCGGCGCAGTCGAAATAGTCGCCTGGGGTATGCCGACGGTGAAAATCGGTACCGACCAGGTGCTGTCCTATTCCGGTTTCACCCAGCACAACAGTCTCTTTCCTGGGCCCGTTGTCGCAGCAGCTATCGCAACGGAGTTCCCTCACGTGACCACGACGAAGGGCACCGTTCATATCGATCGGGACAGACCGGCTCCGATCACGCTGGTGCGCCGCGCTGTCGCATTGCGCCTTGATGAGATCAACGCGTCCTATCCACGAGCCAACGGCAAGACCCGCAGGTACTACAGCAATGGCGTGACCGAGTACACCGGCAGCATTCGGAACGGGCAAATGCACGGTTACTGGGAGTGGTTCCGCCGTGATGGAACACGGAAAAGGTCGGGGAAATTCAAGGCCGGTGATCCGATAGGCGACTGGACCACCTACGACACGAGTGGCCAACCCCACAAGGTCACACGAAAGGGCTAGCGATTCACCACCCAGGCCAGGCCGAGGAACACGATCAGCAGAACTCCGAGCGTCCCGCCAGCCCACCACCAGGCGGCCGGAGAGGAGTTGAGGCCGCCTTGTTGGGCTGGGGGTTCATGCAGTGTCGAGGGTGCCTGCTCCATCGGCGGTACCGGCTGCGTCGGTTGCGTTTGCGGCATCGGGGGCAGCGGCGCGGACCCGACCTCAGGCGGATGCACCCATCCGGTCCATGCTGCACCATCGAAATAACGCCAACGGGTGGGCAGCCAAGGATCTGGATACCAGCCGGGCGGACTCATCCCCCCATCATGCCTTCTCTCTCGAGCCGGGCGATACCGAGCATCGTCGGGTGTTCCCCAGACCGAGCATCGACCCGTGATCGATGTCAGACCGGATGCATAGCGTCCGCTCATGGACGACTTCACGAACAACACCACTTCCGACAACTCCACTTCCGACAACACCGCATCGGGTATCTATTCCTCGGATATGTCGGCAGCGTCGACTTCCCGGATGGTGTCGACCTCTCGGATCCGGCCGGATGGGCGTCATCTGCGCGCTGTCTCGTGGACCTGCCGGTGATCCGGTCGCACTTCGCCTCGGGGTCCCTGTCGTACTCGCAGGTGCGTGCACTGATTCGTGGTGCCGGGCTCATCCCCGAGGACGAATTGGTGGATCTCGCCCGTCACGCCACCGGTGCCCAGTTGGAGCGGCTCGTGCGTGCACTGCGCCGGGTTGCCTCCGATGAGGACGAGCAGGCCGCACAGGCGCGACAGCGCGCGCAGTGGCACGTCGATGATGACGGCAGTCTGGTGATCAGTGCCCGATTGTCGGGGGAGTGGGCTGCAGCATGGTTGGCCGCTCTGGAACAGGCCGAAGCCCAAGCCCGCGCCCAAACCGGCGGCCAGGTGACCCAGGCCGCGGTCATGGCGACCGTGGCTGGTCGGGCGATTTCCGCCCCGGCTGACATTGACGCCCCTGCACCGACGGTGGCGATCATCGCTGATCTCGAGGCCCTCACCGCAGCCACCGAACTGATCGAACAGGGCGCAGCCAACCCAGCCGATGTTTCCGCGGAAAGCACGGCCGGTGTTTCCGCGGAAAGTCCCTCGAATGAGGCTGGCCCATCGATCCACTGGGAAACCACCGGCGCTGCAGCGTCGATCATCACCCTGGCCGCTGTGCTGCACCATGCCCAGATCGACCTCATCGCGCGCCTGAACGATGGAACCCTGGTCGATCTCGGGCGATCCCGGCGCCGGCCCTCAGCTCGCCTGGCCCGCACGGTGCTACGCCGTCGGCGTCCTGCTGCACGACCGACGGTGACGCGTACCGCCTCACTCCTCCACACGAGAGACGCGATCAGGGAAGCCACGCCAGGCCACCACCGCGCCGATCAGCGCCACGACCGATGCCACCGCGAGTGCGATGTCCATCCCCGAAACGAAAGCCTGCCCCGTCGCTACTCGAACCGGTTCGGCGAAACCTTCGGGAAGTTGGCGAATCGCGAGCGACGCAGAGGCGAGGGACTCACGGATCGACTCGATCACCGCAGCGGGCACGTCTGCGAGCGAATCCCCCGCCGCCGCGATGTCCGTATCGATCTGCGACCGATAGGACGCCGCGAGCACCGCCCCCAGCACCGCCACTCCCAGCGCCCCACCGAGTTCGCCCATGCCGTCGTTGACCGCAGAACCCAATCCAGCCCGCTCGCGTGGCACGCTCGCCAGAACCCCGTTCGTCGCCTGGGGAAGCACGAGCCCGAGGCCGAGTCCCATGAGCATCAAGCACGAACCCAGATGAAGATATGGCGAGTCGACGCCGAGGGGAACTGCCGCACCAAGGCCGATGGCGACAGCGAGCAATCCGATCACGACGGTTCGACGGGTCCCGATACGTGCGGCCAAACCCGGGCTGAGCAGCGACGCCACGAATAATCCGGCGGCACCGGGCAGCACCGCGAATCCCGATTGCAGCGGGGTGAACCCTTGTACGAGTTGCAGGAACTGCGGCAGGAAGAACATCACGCCCATCAGCGCGAAATACACCAGTGCCACCGATGCGATCGCGACGACGAACAGTCGCTGACCGAACAGCGGCATGGGGAGCAGCGGCACCGGCGTACGCCGTTCCCAGAAGACGAAGCCGACCAGTGCGATGACGGCAGTGACGGCCGCGGTCACCGTTGTCATCGAAATACCCTCATCCGGAACCTCGATGATCGTGACGACGAAGGCAACGAGTCCGATGCTGGACAGTGCGGCACCGATGAGGTCCAGTCGTGGTTTCGCAGGATCGGTCGATTCCGGTACGAATAGCAGCGCGAGGATGATCACGATCACTGCCAGGGGTGGGTTCACCCAGAAGATGCTGCGCCAGTCTGCTACCGCCAAGAGCGCACCACCCAGGATCGGACCGAGACCCACCGCCGCACCGGCCACGGCCGCCCAGATTCCGATCGCTCGCGCACGCTCGTTCCGGTCGGTGAACACCTGGGCGAGGATCGACAGGGTCGAGGGCATGATGAACGCTGCACCTATCCCCATCACGGCTCGGCAGGCGATCAAGGCCGAAGCGCTCGAGACGAGGCCCGCGGTGAACGAGGCGACCGCAAAGACGATCAAACCGAACAGCAGGGCGCGCCGGCGGCCGAAACGATCACTCAAGGTGCCTGCGAGGAGCAGAGTGCCGGCGAACAGGACCGAATAGGCGTCCACCACCCACTGCAGTTCCGCGGTCGATGCTCCGAGGGATTCCTGCATACTCGGTAGGGCAACATTCACGATGGTGTTGTCCAGCGATATCAGTGCAAGGGCCCCGCCCAGGATCGCCAGGACCACATTGCGGCGGGGGGCACGTGTCACGATCGGGAGGCTACCGACACCTAGTCTGTATCGGGTGGGGCTCACGCTGACCGGTTCACCCGACGAACCCGATCTGCTGTTCCTGCCGTGGGATGTGCCCCTGGAGGACTGGCCGCCCGATCTCGTTGTGTCACTGCCCCGCGGAATCTCGCGACACATCGTCCGCTTCGTTCAGGTGAACGACCGGGTTTATGCGATCAAAGAGGTCGAACAGCCCCTCGCCGAGCGGGAGTACCACCTGCTGTTCGACCTAAACCGCAGGGCCGTTCCTGCGGTCGAGCCCATCGGGGTCGCCTCGGGACGCACCGATGCCGATGGTGAGCCGCTCCCCGCCTGCCTGGTGACCCGGCATCTGCAGTTCTCGCTTCCCTACCGCGCACTGTTCTCCTCCACGCCGCGCGCAAGTACCGTCAACCGGCTCATGGACGCACTTGTCCTATTGCTCGTGCGCCTGCACCTCACGGGCTTCTCGTGGAACGACTGCTCGCTGTCCAACACGCTGTTTCGTCGCGATGCCGGGGCATTCGCGGCCTATCTCGTCGATGCCGAAACCGGTGAGATGCACTCGCGGTTAACCGAAGGCCAGCGCCATCACGACATCGATGTCGCGGCAGTGAATGTCACCGGAGAACTCATGGACCTCGAGGTCGGTGGGGCCCTGCATCCATCCATGGATCCGCTGACCCTGGGTGATCAATTGCGGGATCGATACGCCGCGCTGTGGAATGAACTGACCGAGCCGCTTGCGATCGGCAGCGGCGAACGGTTCCTCCTCGACGCCCGCATCCGTCGACTCAACGACCTCGGCTTCGACATCGCCGAATTGCAGGCCAGCCGCAGTGAGAACACCGTGCATGTGCAACCGAAGGTGGTTGACGCTGGTCACCACTCGATTCGAATTCGTCGCGCAATCGATCCCCGACACCCTGCGCGGCAAGCTCGAACCCGCCGAGGTCTTCCACGAGGTGCTGGAGCATCAGTGGTTCGCGTCTGAGGCCGCCGGTCGTGATGTCGGCCTCGAAGCCGCACTCGAGGATTACCTGGAGACGGTCCTGCCGCACCGACGCGATGAAATGGCCATCCTCGGCGAGGCTGAACCAGTCGAGGACTAGGGTTCCGCGCATGAGCGAAGGGGCCCTCGAGGTCGAGCTGTCCTCCCTGTTCGTGATCATCACCATCGCGGTCGTCGTCCCCATTGCCATCCGATACCTGCGTATTCGGCTCGCCGAAGTGGTGCTGCTCATCATCGCCGGGATCGTCTTCGGCCCGGAGGTCCTCGACCTCATCACCGTCGATCCGGCGATCGACCTCATCGGGCAATTGGGGCTGGGGTTCTTGTTCTTCCTCGCCGGCCTCGAACTCGAGCCCGCAGTCCTTCGCGGGCGCACCGGCAAGCTCGCAGGCACCGCCTGGGGGATATCACTCGCCATGGCTCTCGGTGTCTCCTACACGCTGCTCGCTTTCGGCATCGTGGATGAGGCGATCGGGTTCGCCATCGTGCTCACGAGCACAGCGCTGGGCACTCTGCTGCCGGTCGTTCGTGACAACGGGGAACTGACCACTCCCTTCGGTCGCATGTTCATGGGTGCCGGTGCCTGGGGAGAATTCGGGCCGATCGTCGCCGTTTCCTTATTCTTGAGTACGCAGAACGCCTTCGCGGCCCTTCTCTCCCTCGCCGCGTTCAGCGTGGTGGCACTCCTGATCGCTTTCATTCCTCACCGTTTTCGCGGCAAGGGATTCGAGAAATTTCTCGAGCAGAGCCATCACACCTCATCGCAGACTGCGGTGCGTATCACCATGCTTCTGCTGATCGCTCTCCTTGCGATGGCTGCAGGTTTCGGCCTGGACATCGTCATGGGTGCCTTCATCGGTGGAGTCATACTGCGTCGGTTCCTTCCGCAGAATCAGGAGACCGCCCTGCAGTCGAAGGTGGAGGCGATGGGCTTCGGGTTCTTCATCCCGGTCTTCTTCGTACTCTCAGGCGTCAACCTGGACATCAGGTCGATCCTGGAAAACCCCTGGCCGATGCTCGCGGTCTTCCTACTGCTCCTGATCGTCCGCGGCCTCCCGACGTTCCTGCTGTACCGCGGCGTGCTGCCGGACTTGCGCGATCGAACCCGACTCACCCTGTTCACCGCAACGGGGCTGCCCATCATCGTCGCGGTGACCTCCATCCAGGTGAAGGCCGGATTGATGACCACCAACGATGCCGCCGAACTCGTCGCTGCCGGCACGCTATCGGTCATGGTCTTCCCACTCATCGCCTCGCTACTGCGTCGACGTGAGACTCCTCAGTCCGACCGCAGTGACGCGACCGCATAGAGCGCGATACCAGCAGCGACACTCGCATTCAATGATTCCGTGTCAGCCGCGATCGGAATCGACACCAGCAGATCGCAGGTCTCACCCACAAGGCGACCCAGGCCCTGGCCTTCGGCTCCGATCACGACGATGAGTGGCCCTCTCGCCAATTCCGGGTCGAGGTCGACCAGTGAGGTTGCGCCATCTGCAGCAAGACCCACGACGAAATAGCCGGATTTCTTGGCCGCTGCGAGGGTGCGGGTGAGATTGGTGGCCTGGGCGACCGGGATGCGCGCTAAGGCGCCTGCGCTGGCCTTCCATGCTGATGCGGTCACACCGGCGGCTCGACGCTCCGGGAGGATCACACCACTCGATCCGAACGCTGCGGCCGATCGAGCCACGGCTCCCAGGTTGCGGGGATCGGTGACACCATCCAATGCGATGAGAAGCGGCGCGGAAGGGGCACCCAGGGCCGAGTCGATCAGTTCCGCCGGATCGGCGTAGTCGTAGGGCGGGACGGACAGCAGCACCCCCTGGTGTGCTCCACCATCAGCGCTGCGATCGAGTTCGCCGCGGGTCACCTCCAGGATCGGCAGGTCGCGCTCGACTGCGAGTGCGACGGCTTCGCTGACACGGTCATCGGCGTCGATGTACTGCATCACGGTCAACGATGTCGCGGGGACTCCTGCGCGCAGGGCTTCCAGAACCGGATTGCGCCCGAAGAGGAGCTCCGTAGACCGCCCTGCGCTCGGTCGCGCAGGAGTCGGGCGCTTACCAGCGGACTTCGCTGCTGCCTTCGCGCGACGTGCCGCCGGGTGGCTGGTCCGCTCGGTTGCTTTGGGAGTTGGCCCTTTGCCTTTCAACGCCTTGCGACGTTGGCCACCGGAACCGACGACCATGCCCTTCTTCGACCCGGACTTTCGCATTGCGCCACGGCGCTGACTGTTACCTGCCATCGCCGATCAGTGCTCCCGCGTCAGAGACCATCGGACGCCATCAGGGGTGTCCTCCAATGCAATTCCGGCTGCCGCCAGTCGATCGCGAATCGCGTCAGCCGCAGCGTAGTCCCTGTCCTCTCGGGCCTGAGCGCGATCAGCCAAGGCTGCCTGCACGAGTGCATCGATCACGTCGTGCATCCCGTACGCGTCACCGTCCCGGTCTTCCCAGGACAGCGGATCCAGTCCGAGGACGGACATCATCGCGCGCACCTCGGCAGCTCGCGCTCGCGCTGTCGCTTCATCTCCTGAGTCAAGTGCGGCATTTCCTGAACGCACAGTGTCGTGAACAACCGCTAGTGCCTGCGGCACACCAAGGTCGTCGTCCATCGCGTCGGAGAACGCGGGGGGCAACGGACCCGGGGGCATTTCACCGAGCCGGTCGACCGCTCTGCGCAGGAATCCTTCGATCCGCCGGTATGCCGCCGCTGACTCGGACATCGCCTCGTCGGAGAACTCCAGCATCGACCGATAGTGCGCGCTGCCGAGGTAATACCGCAGTTCAACGGGTCGGACACGCTGGATGACCTCGCTGACCAGCAGCGAATTGCCCAGCGATTTGCTCATCTTCTCCCCCGACGTCGTGACCCACGCGTTGTGCAGCCACAACTGCGCGAATTCGTCCCCCGCGGCGCGAGACTGGGCGATTTCGTTCTCGTGATGCGGGAACAGCAGATCCATACCTCCGCCGTGAATATCGAAGGCCGGACCGAGATACCGCGTCGCCATGGCCGAACACTCCAGATGCCATCCCGGTCGACCCCGACCCCACGGCGTGGGCCACGAAGGCTCCCCTGGCTTGGCCGACTTCCACAGGGCAAAGTCTCGTGGATCACGCTTATCGGTCACCGCCGAATCCGAAGCCGGCTGCATGTCATCAAGTCGCTGTCCGCTCAACGAGCCATATTCGGCGAAGGACCTCACATCGAAGTACACATCACCCTCGTGGACGTACGCATGACCGTCATCGATAAGTCGATCCATGAGTTCGACCATCTCGGTGATGTGACCCGTGGCGCGCGGTTCATAGGTCGGGGGGATGCAGCCGAGCGCGTCGTAGGCCGCGGTGAAAGCGCGCTCGTTGCGCATTGCCACAGACCACCACGGTTCGCCGAGTTCCTCTCCCCTCGCAAGAATCTTGTCGTCGATATCGGTGACATTCCGGATCAGCGTCACTTCATAACCCGACGCCTTCAACCATCGGGAGAGGATGTCGAAGACAAGTCCGGAACGGACATGACCGACGTGTGGTGGCGCCTGCACGGTCGCGCCGCACAGGTACATGGAGACCTGCCCGGGGATCAGCGGTTCGAAAGTGCGCACCTCGCGGGTGGCCGTGTCATACAGGCGAAGACTCATGGGGTTCGACGACTCATAGCGCCCTGGTGATGACCTTCGTCGGAGTCACCCGGCAGACAACGCGTACGTGGTCGGTGCCGTCGTCGCCGGGGAAACGGCCCCCGGTGTATTCGTGGGACAGCTCATGGATGAACTCATCGCCACCCTCCTCGGTCATCGACACGGTGCCACGGATCTCAACGTATGCATAGGGGTTGTCCTTGTCGTACACCATGACCGACGCGCGTGGATCGCGTTCCATGTTCAGTGTCTTGCGTCGTCCACGAATCGTGCTGAACAACACATCATCCCCATCGGTCTTGACCCACACCACGGTCTGCTGGGACGAGCCATCCGGCTGGGTCGTCGCAACGGTCGCGAAATGCGGGGCATTCAACAGCCGGCGGGCTGCTTCGGGGATCGTGGCGTGGGTCGTGGTCGCAGACATGGGGACAGGCTAGCGGTGGAGCAGGGCGGTAGCGATGGCTGCCAGCCCTTCGCCACGTCCGGTCAGACCGAGTCCGTCGGTCGTGGTGGCTGCCACACTCACCGGCACTCCGGCCGATTCGCTGAGGACGGACTGCGCCTCTTCGCGACGAGGACCCAGGCGTGGTCGGTTGCCGATCACCTGCACGGCGATGTTGTCGATCGTCCAGCCGGCTGAGCGCACCCGGGCGGCAGCCTCCGCCAGCAGTGCTGTGCCGCGGGCTCCCGCCCAAGCCGGATCATCGGTGCCGAAATTGCTGCCCAGATCACCCAGGCCGGCAGCCGACAACAGCGCATCGGCTGCGGCGTGAGCTGCCACATCCCCGTCCGAGTGCCCCGAAAGCCCCGGCTCCTCCCCCGGCCATAGCAACCCCGCCACGTTCATCGGGCGACTCGGATCGGAGTCGAAAGGGTGCACATCGACCCCGATTCCGGTGCGCATCTGCACACGTCCGTCAGGCGACGACACCGCCGGCCCTCCTTCGAGACAGAACCGCTTCGGCGAGGACGAGATCCATAGGGCGGGTGACCTTGAATGCCTCTTCGTGCCCGGCCACGGTGGCCACCTCGACGCCCTGGCGTTCCACCAGTCCGGCATCATCGGTCACGTCATCCACCTCGGCATGGGCGTGCGCCTGCTGCAGCACCGAACGGGTGAATCCCTGCGGGGTCTGCACCGCGCGCAACTGCGCACGATCCGGTGTCGCCACTACGCGACCTTCGGCGTCGACGGTCTTCACGGTGTCGACCAGACCGAGTACCGGGATCACTGCGGGCGATCCTGCACGCACGGCCGCAGCGACCCGTTCGACCATTTCCACGGGGACGAGCGGGCGGGCAGCATCGTGAACGAGGACGACATCGACATCGGCAGGGAGCGCGATCAGGGCGCGAGCGACTGACGACTGGCGGGTGTCGCCGCCGGCGACAACGGTCAACTCCGCATCGCTGACGACCCCACTGAGGAGCGTGCGGACCATATCGACCTCTTCCTCTGGCGCCGCCACCACAACGACATCGACGCCACGGGCGAGGGAGAGAGCTCGAACAGCGTGAACGAGTAGAGGTGAACCACCGAGTGGCCGCAGGGCCTTGGGGGCTCCAGGCCCCAACCTCATGCCCTTGCCGGCAGCGGGGACGACCGCTGCGGTGCGATTCACCGGCGCCGAGTCGGCACCTACGAAGCCAAGACCTCGTCGAGGATGGCCTCGGCCTTGTCCTCGTTGGTCTTCTCCGCGAGAGCCAACTCGCTCACCAGGATCTGGCGAGCCTTCGCCAGCATCCGCTTCTCGCCCGCCGACAGGCCACGCTCACGCTCGCGGCGCCACAGGTCGCGAACGACCTCAGCGACCTTGATCACGTCGCCGGAGGCGAGCTTCTCCAGGTTGGCCTTGTACCGGCGTGACCAATTGGTCGGCTCCTCGGTGTACGGCTGCCGCAAGACGTCGAAGACCCGATCGAGCCCCTCGGCATTGACGACGTCGCGGACCCCTACGAGGTCGACGTTATCTGCCGGAACCCGGACGGTCAGATCGCCCTGGGCGACCCGAAGAACGAGGTACTCGCGCTCGACTCCCTTGATCACCCGGACCTCGACATCCTCGATGAGGGCGGCCCCGTGGTGGGGGTAGACGACCGTGTCGCCAACCTTGAAGGTCATAAAGAAATTCCCCTTTCCAGGTCCTCAAGGTTAGCACGGGTCGATCTCGCCCCCGGTCGGGATTCCCCAGGCTCACGCTCGGCTAGAGTGATCTCGTGACCTCGCGCACTCGTCGATTCGGCAATCGCATCCTCGTCGCCGGCATGGCCACCGTCGCCGCCCTGACACTGTCGGGTTGCTTCAACGGCTTCCAGGCCACCACCAATACGCAGAACACGATGAGCACCGGCAATGGGGTCCAAGCCCAGGTTGGCGATGTGCGCATCGAGAACGCGACACTCGTGCGCGGCGAGGGTTCCGCTCTCACCCTGATCATGACGATCGTCAACGTCGGCGCCGATCCGGATTCGCTCGCCGATGTCGCCATCGCCGGTCAGCGCGCGGTCATCACCGACGGCACAGCCGCAATCGGTCCCGTCGAGATCGCCTCGGGTGCCGCGGTGCCCTTCGGGTACGGCCAGGATGGTGCGGGAGCCAGTCGTTGGGTCAACGCCTACACCGTCGAGGTTCCCGCAAGCGGTTTCGTTCCCGTGCAGGTCTTCATGACCAATGCCGGGTTGGCCGAACTCGAAGTACTCACCGTCCCACCGGTCGGCTTCTACGACGGAATCTCTCCGCAGCCGCCCACTGCGCCCTAACGCTTTAGATCTCGAACTTGTAGCCCAGCCCTCGCACCGTGACGATGTGCACCGGGTTGGCAGGGTCGTCTTCGATCTTGGCGCGCAACCGCTTGATGTGAACATCGAGGGTCTTGGTGTCCCCGACATAGTCCGATCCCCACACCCGGTCGATGATCTGACCGCGGGTGAGTACCCGTCCCGCATTGCGCATCAGCAGCTCGAGCAGATCGAATTCCTTCAGGGGCATCGAGGTGACATCGCCGCGGACCGAGACCACGTGGCGGTCGACATCGATACGCACGGGTCCGGCTTCCAGCACTGTCGGCAGCAACTCATCCGGCTCGCCGCGACGACGCAGCACCGCACGGATGCGAGCAACGAGTTCGCGAGAGGAGAACGGCTTGGTGACGTAGTCATCGGCACCGAGCTCGAGACCTACGACCTTGTCGACCTCGCCGTCCTTGGCGGTCACCATGATGATGGGCACCGCCGACCGCTGGCGCAGCGTGCGGCACACCTCCGTTCCAGAGATCCCCGGCAGCATCAGGTCCAGCAGCACAAGGTCGGCTCCGTGGCGATCGAATTCCTCGATAGCCTGGACGCCGTCTATGGCGATACCGACCTCATAGCCTTCACGCCGCAGCATGAAGGACAGCGCATCGGAGAACGATTCCTCGTCCTCCACCACCAGGACTCTGGTCACGGGTGTGATTCTCCCTCGGTCATGCCCACCAACGACGTGGGGGCAGGTTGAGCGTCATCATCATCGACGGGCGCCGATGATGTGCGAATAAGGGGAAAGCGCAGGGTGAAGGTGGAGCCAACTCCTACCTCCGACCACACCCGGCACTCCCCGCCGTGATTTCGACAGACGTGCTTGACGATCGCTAGGCCCAGGCCGGTGCCACCGGTGCCACGTGATCGGGCGGGATCGACACGGTAGAAACGCTCGAAGATTCGTTCCAGGTCATGTTCGGGAATTCCCACACCCTGGTCTTTGACGTCCACCTCGATGATCGATTCATTGACCCGCATGGCGATTGCGACCCTGGTGTGGGCAGGGGAATACGCGATCGCGTTGGCCAGCAGATTTCGTACCGCCATCAATACCTGTCCGCGGTCTCCGAGCATGCGGACATTCGGTTGCACGCCCTCGACGATCTCGATGTCCTGGGCCACCGCGAGCGTGCGCACCTCCTCAACGGCCTGGGAGACGACTTCGGCGACGTCGATCTCCTCAGCGTGACTAAGCGGATCGTCGCTTTGCAGCCGGGACAGGTCGATGATGTCGTTGATGAGATTCGACAATCGGGTGGATTCGGATTGCATGCGCTCCGCGAAACGACGCACCGACTCCGGATCATCCGCTGCGCTCAAGATCGCTTCAGCAAGGAGAGAGAGCGCACCGACGGGGGTCTTAAGCTCATGGCTGACGTTCGCCACGAAATCCCGGCGAACCGCATCGACGCGACGCTCATCGGACAGGTCGTTGACCAGCATCAAGTACATGCCACCCGACAGCGGCGCGACCTGGACTCGCAGATCGAGCAGGCCCCTTCCCAGCGGTGGGCGCCGCACTCGCACCTCGCGTTCGCGAGCTGCCCCGTCACCGGCTACTCGGCGCACCAATTCGCGCAGGCTCGCCACTGACACCTGCTCGCGGCGAACGAGGCCGAGGGCTTCGGCGCGAGGGGTGGCCCGCAGAATCGCAGAATCCGCGTCGACCACCAGGGATGCCCCCGGCAGAACCGACAGTACGCGGACGACCTCGTCGGGTACGACCGGAGCAGGGCGTAGGCCAGCGGCAGAGCCAGGCTCCTCGCGTGACTGCTTGCGCCGGCGCACCACCATGATTCCTAGCGTAGGGCCCGGCTCACGTGCTGCAGTCGTATCGAAGCGGTAGGTTGGCAGGGATTGGTTGAGCATTCATCGGGTGTCACCCGGGGTTCACCTCACCGCCCCCGGATGTTCACTCGGGTACCCAACCCTCTACACGTGAAGGGTGAGCCCATGCGCCAGGAGTACTACGAGCAACTCGATGCCATCAGCGACGACCTGGTGGACCTGACGCGCCTCGTCGGTTCGGCGATGAACCTTGCCACCCAATCGCTGCTTGATGCCAACCTCCAACTCGCCGAGAGTGTCATCGCGGCCGATGCGGATGTCGACGCGGTGGCCGCGGAAGTCGAGGCGAAGTGCTCCGAGGTCATCGCCTTGCAGGCACCCGTCGCCACGGATCTGCGCATCGTGGTCGGCGCTCTGCGGATTTCGGCCTCGCTGGAACGGATGGGCGATCTCGCCGAGCACGTCGCCAAGCAGGCCCGCATGCGCTATCCGCACGTGGCCATCCCGACGGAGTTGCGGGCGACCTTCGCCGAGATGGGGGGCATCGCTGAGGTCATCGTGTCCAAGACCGGCGCGGTCATCTCCACCAAGGACGTCGCACTCGCGGCCGACATCGCCGCCCACGACGAGCAGATGGACCGACTGCATCGCGAACTGTTCACCATCGTGCTGTCACCATCGTGGAGTCATGGTGTCGAAGCCGCGATCGACGTGACGCTACTTTCTCGCTATTACGAACGTTTTGCAGATCATGCGGTGTCGGTCACCCGACGGGTGGTCAACATCGTGACCGGCGAGCCCTACGTCGCCGTCAGTTTGGAAGACCAGCAGCCGTAGTCGCACCACGTTGATCTCGAGACCGAAAGTGCCGATGAGATCGGCTTAGGCCACACTGGGGTCTTGATCAACTTGGGAGGACCCAGCGTGCGAGTACGAGGGCAGCAGGCGACGCCGCGCCGCATCGGAGTGGTGTCACTGCATACGTCTCCGCTCGAGCAACCCGGTACCGGCGACGCCGGGGGTATGAACGTCTACGTTCTCGAGACTGCACGAATGCTCGCCGCAAGCGGGGTCGAAGTAGAGATCTTCACCCGAGCAGTGTCCTCCGACATTCCACCGGTCGTCGAGGTGACACCGGGTGTGACGGTCCGACACCTGCAAGCCGGCCCTCTGGAAGCTCTGCGCAAAGAGGACCTGCCCGCGCAGTTGTGTGCCTTCAGCGTTGCCCTGTTGCAAATCGAGGCCGGTCGACCCGAGGGTTGGTTCGATCTCCTCCACTCGCACTACTGGCTGTCCGGTCAAATCGGCTGGCTGGCCTCGGGGCGCTGGCAGGTCCCGCTGGTGCACTCGATGCACACGATGGCGAGGGTGAAGAACGCCGAACTTGCCACTGGTGACTCACCCGAACCGAAGGTTCGCATCATCGGTGAGCAGCAGGTGGTCGATGCCGCCACGCGGCTCATCGCCAACACCGGTGAAGAAGCCCATCAACTCATCGAGTTGTATGGCGCCGATCCTGATGATGTCGATGTAGTCCATCCTGGCGTCGACCTCGACGCCTTCCAGCCGGGAGAGCGCACTGCTGCCCGATCAGAACTCGGCATCGACCAGAACGCCGTCGTGTTGCTGTTCGTCGGTCGCATCCAACCCCTCAAAGCCCCCGATCTCCTCATCGAATCGGTGGCGAAGGTGCTCGCTGAGCACCCCGAACTTCCCGTGATCGTCGCGGTCAACGGCGGGCCCTCCGGTTCGGGATTGGCTCACCCCACGGCATTGGTCGAACTCGCGAATCAACTCGGCATCGCTGATCGGGTCCGATTCGAACCACCTTCTGACCGCACCCGATTGGCGACCTGGTATCGCGCTGCCGACTGGACCGTTGTGCCGTCCTATTCCGAATCATTTGGGCTCGTGGCAATTGAATCCCAGGCCTGCGGCACTCCCGTCATCGCTGCCGATGTCGGTGGCTTGCGGACCGCCGTTGCCGATGGAGTCAGTGGAATCCTCGTTCCCGGACACGACCCTGGCGACTGGGCCCGAATCATCAGCAGTGCCGCGCAGCAACCGGCGCTGCGTAACCAACTCGCAGCACAGGCTCGTGCACACGCCGAGAGCTTCAGTTGGTCAGCCACCGCAGCAGGATTGCTGTCGTCCTATCGACTCGCGATGAACCAGGCACGCCCGCTGTCCCTGGCCGCTTCCGAGGGCTGATTCCTTCGATGGCGACCCCACAGGATGTCACCGAACGCGTGGCGGAGTACCTCGGTTCGACGGGGCTCGATTTCGAGCAGTCCAAGCCCGGAACATTCGTCGTCACCCTTCCTGGCGAACGCAAACTCCTGACGACCGTGTCGATCGTCGTCGGCAATCATGCGGTGAGCATCAACTCGTTCGTCGCGCGGGCACCGGAGGAAAATCACGTCGGGGTCTACCGCTGGATCCTCGAGCGCAACCGCAAGACCTATGCTGTCGCCTACGCCCTCGACCATCTCGGCGACATCTATCTCAGTGGTCGCCTTTCCCTCGACGCCATCAGTGCGGAAGAACTCGATCGGGTGCTCGGTTGCATCCTGGAATACAGCGATGGTTCGTTCAACACGCTGCTGGAACTCGGCTTCACCACCGCGATCCGCAAAGAGTGGCAGTGGCGGGTCGAGCACGGTGAGCCGACGACCAATCTCGAGGCATTCCGGCACCTGATCGAGTGACTCCGGCAGGATGGGGTCATGACTCACACGCTGATCCTGTTGCGCCACGGCGAGAGCGAATGGAACGCCGCCAATCTGTTTACCGGTTGGGTGGATGTCGGCCTGACCGATAAGGGCCGAAGCGAAGCGGTCCGCGGTGGTGCGCTGCTGCGCGACGCCGCAATCACCCCCGACATCGTGGTGACCTCACTGCTCAAGCGCGCGATCACGACCGCGAACCTCGCGCTCGAAGAGGCCGGCCTGTCCTGGCTTCCGGTGCAGCGGAACTGGCGATTGAACGAACGCCACTATGGCGCCCTTCAGGGCAAGAACAAGAAGGAAACGCTCGAGGCCTACGGCGAGGAGCAGTTCATGCTGTGGCGGCGTTCCTATGACACTCCACCCCCACCCATCGCTCCCGACAGTGAGTTCGCCCAGACACACGATGCTCGATACGCCCATCTGCCACCCGAGGCCCGCCCTTCCACCGAGTGCCTTGCCGATGTCGTCACCCGACTCATCCCCTATTGGCAGGATGTCATCGTCGGGGAGCACCTCAGCGCAGGCCGCACGGTTCTCGTTGCAGCACACGGTAATTCCTTGCGCGCACTGGTCAAACATCTCGATGGCATCAGCGACGCGGACATCGCTGGGCTGAACATCCCCACCGGGATTCCACTCGTCTATCGCCTGGATGACGAATACCGACCCATCACTCCCGGCGGGGAATACCTCGACCCGGTGGCCGCTGCGCAAGCAGCAGCTGCCGTTGCGAATCAGGGAAGGTAGGCACAGTGAGCGACCACGTCCGCACCCATCGCCTCGAACTAGCCGATTCCACGCTGCGCGAGTGGACTGCGACCGTGCTCGCTGTCGATCCCGAGCAGGGCATCGTGCTGGACCGGTCGGCGTTCTATCCCGGTGGCGGCGGACAGCCGCCCGATCACGGGGTCCTGCTGTGGGGTGGCGTGCAGACCCGAATCGAGGATGTGCGTCGAGGTGATGATCTGTGGCTCATTCCGGCTGAGGGCGATCCACTCCCGCCGGTCGGAACACAGGTGCAGGGAGCGATCGAGGATGAACGTCGCACCGCGTTGATGCGCACGCACTCTGGTCTGCACGTGCTGTCCGGCGTAGTGTTCCGCGACTTCGGTGCACTGGTCACGGGGTCGAATATGGAACCGCTGACCGGGCGCTTGGATTTCAATCTGGAGGTCGTGCCCGACGGCTTCAAAGAGTCGGTGGAGGAGGCACTGAACGCCGAGATCGTGGCTGACCGTGCGATCAGTTCCTATGAACTACCGCGTGAGGAAGCATTGGCGATTCCCGATGTCATCCGCACGGCCGCGAACCTGCTCCCCCCGACGATCGAGATCGTCCGGATCGTCGATATCGCCGGATTGGACGTGCAAGCAGATGGCGGTACTCATGTCGCATCTACCCGCCAGGTCGGACGGATGCGCGTCGCCAAGATCGAGAACAAGGGCAAAGGCTTCCGGCGCATCCGTGTCTTGGTTGAGGACTAGCCGATCAGAACGCTGACTCGTCCAGGGTGACGTAGAGGTTGTCGTTGTCGGCCAACACATCGAACATCGAGTCGACTTTGGGTAGTTCGCGGGTGAAGAAGTACTGCGATGCCATCCGCTTACCGACATAGAAGTCGTCGTCGCCGATCGCAGCCAATTCCACATCGAGCCACAACCACGCGACCACCACGTGTCCGACTGCGTCGAGATAGGTGGTCGCGTCCGCGAGTGCGGTCGTGGGATCACGATCAGCCCACAGGGATCCGGTGACCTCGAGCATCCGCTGCATGCGGGCAGCCAGTGCCTGCGCGTGCTCGGCAGCGGCACCCCCGGCAGCAAGCCCGCGATCGATGGTGGCCTGCATACGTTGGGCTAGTGCGATGAGCGCTGCACCGTTATTCATCGTCACTTTGCGGCCGAGTAGATCGAGGGCCTGGATCCCGTGCGTGCCCTCATGGATGTGGTTGAGTCGGTTATCCCGCCAGCGTTGCTCGACGGAGTATTCACGGGTGTAGCCGTATCCACCGTGGATCTGGATCGCATGGTCATTGGCGCGCAGGCACCATTCCGAGGGCCAGCTCTTCGCGATCGGGGTCAGCATCTCCAGCAGCAGGTTCGCAGATTCGGGATCCTCACCCCTTTCGAGTTCATCGACGAGGGTGCCGCAGTACAACTCCAGCGCCAGCCCGCCTTCGACGTAGGCTTTTGATGCCAGCAGCATCCGACGCACATCAGGATGCTCGATGATCGGCACCATGGGCGCATTCGGGTCCTTGCCGGCGACGGGGCGGCCCTGCGTGCGAACGCGTGCGTATTCCAAAGCGGTGAGATACCCGGCGTAGCCCTGGGCGACGGCACCGCTGCCGACGGCGATCCGTGCCTCGTTCATCATGTGGAACATGTACGCCAGGCCCTTGTTCTCTTCGCCGACGAGGTAGCCGATGGATCCATCATTCTCGCCGAAGTTGAGTAGGCAGTTCGTCAGCCCGCGCTGACCCATCTTGTGGTTGAGACCGGCAAGGCTCACATCGTTGCTGGAGCCATCGTCGCGGAACTTCGGCACGATGAACAGTGAGATTCCCTTGACCCCGGGTGGGGATCCGGGGACACGAGCGAGGACGAGGTGCACGATGTTCTCGCTGAGATCGTGGTCACCACCGGAGATCCACATCTTGTTGCCACGGATGCGATACGTGCCGTCGTCTTGAGGCTCTGCTTTGGTGGTGATGTCCGATAGTGACGATCCGGCCTGCGGTTCACTGAGGCACATGGTGCCGAAGTAGCGACCTTCGATCATCGGTGGCACCCAGCGTTGGATCTGTTCCGGGCTTCCGTGTGCGAGCAGCAGATTGGCGTTGGCACGGGTCAGGAAGGAGTATCCGCTGGTCGCGACGTTGGCGGCAGAGAACCACATGCCGATCGCCTGGGTGATGATGGTGGGCAGCTCGATGCCACCGACATCTTCGGGCATCGACAGGCCACCGAAGCCGGCCTCGAAGTAGGCGGTGAGTGCCGGGCCGACGGCATCGTTCACTCGCACGGTGGTGCCATCGAAGGTCGGTTCTTCCTCATCGTTTTGATGGTTGTGGGTAGCGAACTTCTCTTCGGCGAGTTGCTCGGCGAGGTCGATCAGGGCATCGACCGTCTCACGATCGAGGTCGCCGTAGGCACCGCTCGCGAAGACCTTCTCGGTGGCCAGCCACTCATACAGCAGGAAGTCGACATCGCGACGAGAAAGCAGCGGTGATGACATGAGTGGCCTCGATTCAGTGAAGGTAGTTTCGCTAACCCCACCCTGCCACATCCTGGCGATCGGTCATTCACGTTTTCGCTGGTCATGGCCTCGGAGTTCGGGCCGCCTCGGTGGTCGGTTGGTCCAGTGTTGGCCGGTGGTCGTGTTGGTCAGCGTCAGTTCGTGGTTGGCGTCACCGGTGAGGGTCCAGTGCCCGTGATGGATCATGTGGTGGTGGAACCAGCACAACCCGGCCAGGTTGTCCATCGTGGT
>CAJXYI010000012.1 GCA_913063435.1 uncultured Actinomycetales bacterium
CCTTGAAGTCGGTGGGGGTGGCCCCCGCCGAACTCGAGGCTGCCTTCGACGAAGGCCTGGGCTTCGATGGCTCGGCGATCGAGGGCTTCGCTCGAGTGTCGGAGTCGGACATGATCGCCAAGCCCGACCCCTCGACGTTCGCGATCCTGCCCTGGCGCGGTGAATCCGCCGGGGTGGCCCGCTTGTTCTGTGACATACACATGCCCGACGGCTCCCCGTCATACGCGGATCCGCGGTGGGTGCTGCGCCGCACGTTGCAGCGGGCGGCCGATATGGGCTTCACGTTCTACACCCATCCTGAGGTGGAGTTCTATCTGTTGAAGAACGCACCCGGCGAAGGGCCGCTGGAACCGATTGATCACTATGGATACTTCGATAATTCCCCGCAGGCGATCGGCTACGACTTCCGGCGCAATGCGATCACGATGCTCGAATCCATGGGGATCTCGGTGGAATTCAGCCATCACGAGGGTGGTCCGGGGCAGCAGGAGATCGACCTGCGCTACGCCGATGCGCTCTCTACGGCCGACAACCTCATGACGTTCCGCCTTGTCGTCAAGGAGGTGGCCCTCGAGCAGGGGGTCTATGCGACCTTCATGCCCAAGCCCTTCAGGGACGCCCCTGGTTCAGGGATGCACACACACCTGTCGTTATTCGAAGGCGACCGCAATGCATTCTTCGAACCGGGTGCGCCCTATCAACTGTCGAAGGTCGCCCGCTCGTTCATTGCCGGTTTACTCACCCATGCACCCGACATCAGCGCGGTCACGAATCAGTTCGTCAACTCCTATAAGCGACTCGCCGGTGGAGGAGAGGCACCCGAGTGGATCTGCTGGGGGCACAACAACCGGTCCGCTCTCGTGCGGGTCCCGATGTACAAGCCGACGAAGGGCAACTCCACCCGAATCGAGTTCCGGTCCCTGGACAGCGCGTGCAATCCGTACCTGGCGTTCTCGGTCATCCTCGCCGCGGGATTGAAGGGGATCGAAGAGGGTTATGAGTTGCCGCCGGGGAGCGAGGACGACGTGTGGTCATTGACACCGGCCGAGCGGCGGGCGCTGGGCATGGCCCCGCTGCCCACCAGTCTCAACCAGGCTATTCAGGCGATGGAGGGATCCGAACTCGTCGCCGAGACGCTCGGGGAGCACGTGTTCGACTTCTTCCTTCGCAATAAGAAAGCGGAGTGGGACGAATACCGCCGCCAGGTCAATCAGTGGGAGATCGACCGCTACCTGCCGCTCCTGTAATCACCCGGGGATTGCCAGATCGGATCGCAGATGAGCACCGGACGAGCGACCTCTGCCACCGCCTCATTGGCGCGGGCAGGTTTCGTCGACACCGTTGGTGCGCATGACCGACTCTCAGCGTTATCCCTCGATGATGCTCTGCGGGCGAAGCTGGTCGACGACCTAGCATCGTCTGCCGATCCAGATCAGGCTCTGGTTGCGCTGATGGACCTACCACCCGATGCGCAACGTCTGGTGCTCGACGACGACCGCGTTCGGGCCTCGTTCTGCATCGTCTGCGGCGCCTCAGCGGCGCTGGGTCGTCATCTCTCTCGCCACCCTGAGCACCTCACGGTGCTATCGCCATCGCAGTCCGACCTCGAGGCTGTCACGATCCGACAGGATCTGCTGGCTGCCGTCGGTGCCGTCGACACACCACAGGGTCCTCGAGCTCGAGGATCGGGTTTCGACGTACTCGACGACATGCGCGTGGCCTATCGACGCTGGCTGCTCACCATCGCGGTCGCCGATCTGGTGCACGAGGAGAGATTCGATGAGGTGTCCCAGCACCTCGCTGATCTCGCGGACGCGACCCTCGAGACGGGGTTGGCGGTTGCGCGGGCGGACCTGCCATCCGACAGCGAGCCGTGCCGCATCGCTGTTATCGCGATGGGCAAGTGCGGTGGCCGGGAACTCAACTACATCAGCGATGTCGATGTGATCTTCGTGGCCGAGCCTCTCTCTACGCCCGATGGTGACACCGGTGATGAGGTGGCCGCGTTGAAGACAGCTACGAAATTGGCCGCCGGACTGATCCGAGTCTGCGGTGAGCACACGGGTGAAGGTTCGATCTGGGAGGTCGATGCTGCACTTCGCCCCGAGGGCAAGGCCGGAGCATTGGTGCGCACCCTCGCCTCGCACATCGGCTACTACGACCGGTGGGCGACCACGTGGGAGTTCCAGGCGCTCCTCAAAGCACGCCCGGCAGCCGGTGATCGCGAACTCGGGCAGATGTATCTCGACGCGATCGCGGGAAAGGTGTGGGAGGCAGCGGGTAGGCCGGATTTCGTCGTCGATGTCCAACGGATGCGCCGGCGCGTCGAAGAGCATGTCCCGGCTCGTGAGGCCGACCGGCAGATCAAGCTTGGGCGCGGAGGCCTTCGAGACGTGGAATTCTCGGTCCAACTTCTGCAGTTGGTCCATGGCCGCAGTGATGTCATGGTGCGCAGTGCAACGACGCTGACCGCGTTGGAGGCGCTTGCGACCTGGGGTTACGTCGGGCGCGAAGACGGCTCTACCCTGGCATCTGCCTATCGGTTCCTGCGAACACTCGAGCATCGCATTCAACTGCAGGACCTGCGCCGCACGCACCTGATGCCCGAGGCGGACGGCGACCTGAGGCGATTAGGTCGTTCGATGGGATTCCGCCGTGATCCCGTGGCCGAACTCGCCCGCGAATGGAATTCCCATGCTCGCGAAGTCCGCAGAATCCACGAGAAGTTGTTCTATCGGCCGCTGCTGCAGGCGGTCGCTCGACTCGAACCCGGAGAGGCACGGCTCACCCCCGAGGCTGCCGCCGAGAGACTGCTGGCCCTCGGATACGCCGATCCTGCCGGTGCGTTGCGACACCTCGAGGCATTGACATCGGGGGTATCACGACGTGCCGCGATCCAGCGGACACTGCTGCCGGTGCTCCTCGGCTGGTTCGCGAACGGTGCAGATCCTGACGCTGCGCTGCTCAGTTTCCGACATATGAGTGAGGATCTCGGTTCGACCCCGTGGTACCTGCGCCTCTTGCGGGACGAGTCTGCGGCAGCCGAGAGAATGGCGATGCTGCTGTCCTCGAGCCGCTACAGCAGCGACCTGCTGTTGCGTTCCCCGGATGCGGTGGCGATGCTGGCCGATGAAAGCGACCTCGCACCACGCACTGGCGAACAGTTGCGCACCGAGATCGACGCTGCACTCTCGCGTCACGAGAACGCTGAATCGACGGTCGCGGCGATCCGCACGATCCGTCGGCGTGAGTTGTTCCGCATCAGTGCTGCTGACATCCTCGACCTGATCGACCCGGTAGCCGTCATGCGCGGCATCAGCGATGTCACCGAAGCCTCGATCGACGGCGCGCTCCAGGCGGCGATCGAAGCCGTGGCAACCGATCGCGGTGGCATGCCCACTCGCATGGCGGTCATCGGTATGGGCCGGTTCGGCGGTCGAGAACTGGGGTTTGGCAGCGATGCCGATGTCATGTTCGTGCATGATCCACTTCCCGGTGCGGAGGACAAGGCGGCCACTGATGCAGCGCTTGCCGTTGCCAACGAGTTGCGGCGCCTGCTTTCGGTGCCTTCGACTGATCCGCCGCTGGAGATCGACGCGGATCTGCGCCCGGAAGGTCGCCAGGGGCCGCTCGTGCGCACCCTGGCCTCCTATGCCGCGTACTACGAACGCTGGTCGGCTCCCTGGGAGGCCCAGGCGCTGCTGAGGGCGCGCTTCATCGCCGGAGATTCCCAACTGGGGGCAGACTTCACCGCGTTGATCGATCCGCTGCGCTGGCCTTCCGGTGGGTTGACCGAAGAGGCCTTGCGTGAGATGCGCCGACTGAAGGCGCGTATGGAATCGGAACGGTTGCCGCGTGGAGCGGACCCGACGTTGCACACGAAACTTGGTCGCGGTGGCTTGGCTGATGTGGAATGGGTTGCACAGCTGCTGCAGTTGCGCCATGCCGCGACGGTGCCGAACTTGCGCACGACGGGAACGATCGCGGCCCTCGACTCTGCCGTGTCGGCGGGTCTGTTGGAGCCCACCGATCGCGATGAGTTGGTGTCGGGCTGGCTGATGGCCACCCGGGTGCGCAACGCGATCGTCCTGGCGCGGGGCAAGGCGGGGGATCTCGTGCCTTCAGCGCCGCCGGATCTCACCGGTGTGGCGTACCTGATGGGTTACGGTCCCGGACACGGCAGCGATCTACTGGAGGACTACCGTCGCGTGACACGTCGGGCGCGTTCGGTCGTGGAGCGGGTGTTCTACGAGAACTGAACCGTGGCGGGCCTACACTCGCGATCGTGGAGATCACCAGCGACCTCGTGTTCGCCGTCATCGGCTGGATCGGTGCTGTCTTGATCGTCGTCGGTTATGCGCTCGTCGCGACCCGGCGCGTGTCATCGCATTCAGTCGCCTTCCATGTCATCACCTTGCTCGGCAGTCTCGGGCTCACGATGTACGCCCTGGCGATTGCTGCATGGCCCAACGTCGCTTTGAACGGGTTCATGCTCATCGTCGCTGCAGTCGGTGTGGTGATGGCCTGGCGCGTCGTGAAGGGTCTCCGGGCGAGGAACCAGCTTGCGATGAGCGAAGGGCCCCCTGCCGAAGCCGGGGGCCCTTCGTGATCCCGATGCGCGCGAGGCGAGGCGCTGCATGGGGAGTCTTGGTGTCGGAGGATCAGATGTCGTAGTACAGCTCGAACTCGTGCGGGTGCGGACGCAACCGGATCGGATCCACCTCGTTTGCACGCTTCCAGTCGATCCAGGTCTCGATCAGATCCGAGGGGAACACATCTCCTGCCTGAAGGAACTCGTTATCGGCCTCGAGTGCATTGAGAACCTCGGGCAGTGAGCCGGGAACCTGAGCGATCTCAGCGAGTTCCTCCGGGGGTAGCTCATAGAGATCCTTGTCGACCGGGGCCGGTGGCTCGATCTTGTTCTTGATGCCGTCGAGACCGGCCAGCAGCATCGCCGAGAATGCGAGGTAGGGGTTGCTGGAGGGATCGGGGACGCGGAACTCGATGCGCTTGGCCTTCGGAGACGTTCCGGTGACCGGGATGCGGATGCAGGCTGAGCGGTTGCGGGCGGAGTACACGAGGTTCACCGGTGCTTCGAACCCCGGGACGAGCCTGTGATAGGAGTTCACCGTCGGGTTGGTGAAGGCCAGCACCGCGGGTGCATGCTTCAACAAGCCACCGATGTACCAACGGGCCATGTCCGACAGGCCGCCGTAGCCCATCTCGTCATAGAACAGCGGCTCGCCGCCCTTCCACAGCGACTGATGGCAGTGCATACCAGAGCCGTTATCACCGAACAGCGGCTTGGGCATGAAGGTCACGGACTTGCCATTGGCCCAGGCGACATTCTTGATGACGTACTTGAACTGCATCACCTGGTCCGCAGCGTGTTGCAGGGTGTTGAAGCGGTAGTTGATCTCGGCCTGTCCGGCGGTGCCGACCTCGTGGTGGGCACGTTCGACCTCGAGGCCGACCTGCTGCAGAGCAACAACCATCTCGTCGCGCAGATCTGCGTAGTGGTCGACGGGCGGAACGGGAAAGTAGCCGCCCTTGTATCGGGTCTTGTAACCGAGGTTGCCGCCTTCTTCCTCACGGCCGGTGTTCCAGGCGCCCTCGATCGAGTCGATGAAGTAGTAGCCGGCGTTCTGCTTGGTTTCGAAACGCACGTCGTCGAAGATGTAGAACTCTGCCTCGGGGCCGAAGAACACGGTGTCGGCCAGACCGGTCGATGTCAGATAAGCCTCGGCCTTGGCCGCCACGTTACGTGGATCGCGGCTGTAGGGCTCGTCGGTGAAGGGATCGCGGATGGAGTGGTTGATGACCAGGGTCTTCTCCATGCGGAACGGGTCGATGAATGCCGTGGCGGGGTCGGGAATGAGTTTCATGTCCGACTCGTGAATGGCCTGGAAACCGCGGATCGATGACCCGTCGAACATCAGGCCGTCTTCGAAGGCGCTATCGACGAACGCCTGCGCCGGGACGTTGAAATGCTGCATGACACCGGGCAGGTCCACGAAGCGGACGTCGACGAACTTCACGTCGTTATCGCGGATGTAGGCCTTCGCCTCGTCGGCATTGCTGAACATTGACTCCTCCATACCCCCGCGGCGTGGGTTCGCTCGCGGTGTGATCGCCTCAGCGGCGGCTGGTGCCGCCGTCAGTGGCTGACGCTATCGGCACGGGATTTCTGCCCCGTATACCGATTGTTTCGCCCGTGTTACGGCTGACGCGTTCTGGGAGTCCCACCGAGCCTGGACTTGGTGCGGGTGAGCGGGGGACCCTAGGACGGCTAGCCGACCACCTCGCGTAGTTTCACGTCATTGTCCCTGGCGATCTGCTCCGCTGCCTTCTCCCCGATCATGATCGCCGCGGCATTGGTGTTACCGCTGACGACATTGGGCATCACGCTCGCATCAGCCACGCGCAGACCGTCAACGCCGAGAACTCGCAGATTCGAGTCAACGACATCGCCGATCCGACACGTCGACGTCGCGTGGTAGACGGTCAATGCGTAATGCCGGGCGAAGTCCTCCAGCAATGCGTCACTCGGGTCGGCGTCAGCTACGTGACCGTGGGCCTGCGCCAAGTGCGGTGGAATAACCGGCTCACCTAGGCCACCGCCGGGCCATGCCTTCGCAATATCGAGGGCCTTACGCAGCACAGCGATCATGACCTGCACGTCGTGAGGGTCATCGAAGTAGTTGAAGTCGACGCGTGGATGAACCGCGGGGTCGGCGCTTACCAGCGTCACCGAACCCTCGGAGTGCGGCTGCACGGGATTCGCTAACACCACCACCTGACCCTGATTCGGGTCGAGGAAGGAATTCGCATCGTCGAAGAACTCAGCCGGTGGGAGCCGGAAGACACCTTCCCAAATGTCGGGCGTGTATCCGGTCGCCAGGAAGGCGATCTGCGCATCGTGGGTGTGCTCATCGCCCAGTCCGGTGGAATAGAAAGCGACAGCGTCGTAGAGAGAGGACGAGGCCAGGCCTCGCCCGGTGGTGAACCATTCGGCCAAGCGGCGCTCCGCTTCGGCTTTGACGGCAGCCAGCGGCTCGGGTAGGTCGCTATCGTCCGCGGGGTCAGCCGGCAGCGGACCAGCGGGGGCCCGCAACGCGTCGGGTCCCAGGGAGAGAGCGATATCGGTCATCGTCTCGCCGATCCCGTCGGCGGCGAACATCAAGGGCGCGTGCAGGTGGTCTTTGAGATGACGCCCTACGTCGGGGAGATCGACGAGACATTCCACGCCGGCGGCGGTGAGTTCATCGCGGGCCCCGACCCCGGAGAGCATGAGCAGGTGCGGTGATCCGATCGTGCCAGCGCACAGCACCACCTCGGTGCCTGCGAGGACTGTTTCGAGCGTGCCCTGGTCGTTGCGAAAGCGAACGCCGGTCGCCCTCACGGCATCGCCATCCGCCTCCAGGACGATCTGCTCGACGAGTGCACCGGTGATGATGGAGAGATTCTCCCTGTCCATCGCCGGCTCCAGATAGGCGTGAAAGGTCGAACTCCGCCGGCCGTCCTTGGTGGTCGTCTGGAACAGCGAGGCCACCCCCGCCGGATTGAGGCGGTCTCGACCGTTGTAGTCACCAGGATGCAAACCCACAGCGCCTGCAGCTTCGACGAATTGCGTCGAGGCGCGCAACACCGGTTGGCGCACCGACACTCCCACCGGGCCGTCATGCCCGTGCACATCGTGGTCGGCGACGATCTCCGGGCTGTCCACGAATCCCTCAGCCTTGCGGAAATAGGGCAGTACCTCCTGGTATGACCAACCTCGAGCGCCCCTGGCAGCCCACGAATCGAAGTCTCCCGGGTGACCACGCACGTACGCCATGTAGTTCAGGCCCGACGAGCCGCCGAGCATCTTGCCCCGAGGCAGCATCATCATTCCGCCGATGATTCCCTTGCCCACTCCACCCGGGTCGCCGTTGTACATCCAGTCGGTGGCGGGATCATTCTGCAGGCTTGCGACTGCGGCAGGCATCATCTCCGCGGCCGGCGGTGCTCCTCCGGCCTCGAGCAGGCACACCCGAACATTCGGGTCCTCGCTCAATCGGGCGGCAACAACAGCCCCCGCCGATCCTGCCCCCACGATCACGTAATCGAACTTCTCGTCCATCGATCCCCCTCGGGTCGTTGCCCGCCGCCGATTGATCGAGGCGGTGTGCTGCGACATTACGCCAACGCCGGAGGGTGGCAGGCGGATTCGCGATTTTGCCTGCGCCTTCGGTCTCCTCGGTACTTCGAAGCCCGCGCATCAGGGAATGTCACAGTCGGGCACCCGCGAGGACCGCAACGGCTAAGGGCGGCAGATAGCGTGGGGGAGTGGCTCAGGCATCCTCGGTTCCCGTTCCGATCCCGGCAGGGCTGGGGCGGCGGGTACTCGCGATCCTCATCGACTGGGTGGCGTCCCTCCTGGTCGTGCGACTGATCTTCCCGGATATGCAATACCCGGGGAATGATTCGGCGGTCGCGATTCTGGGAGTGTTCTATCTGGAGGTGACGCTGTTCACCTGGCTGATCGGGTCTTCCTTCGGGCAGCGGATCGTCGGTCTCGCGGTGATTCGCGAAGCCGGAGGACGATTGGGGTTGCCGGCCATCGCGCTGCGGACCTTCCTGATCTGCCTGGTGATCCCCGCCCTCGTCTATGACTCCCAGGGGCGAGGATTGCACGATCGTGCCGCAGGTTCTCGCGTGGTGCTGCGCAAATCCGTGGTGGTCTGACGTTCAGCCCCTCACCGATTCAGCCACGCATCGACTTGGGGACCTTGGTGGTCTTGGGCATCGGGCCCTTGGGAACGGGGAGCGGGTTATCGCGGGTGGTCAAGGCCTCGAGGCGACGGCGTACCTCGAGGATCTGCGCCCCCTTGAGATTCGCCGGCAACCGCGTCAGTTCGCGCTGCAGGCGACCGAGGCGCACCTGCTCGGGTTCGGTGCCGACCTGGATCTCATAGATCGGAGTCTCTGGCAGCCAGCGCGCGGTCTTCTTGCGCTCATTGGCCAGCAGGTGAGTGACCCGGGTCGAGGGGCCCTCGCTGATGAGGACGACGCCGCACTTGCCGATGACGCGGGAAATGAGGTCGGAGTTCTTGGTGACCGCCACTGCGGGGGTGACCCACCATTTGCCTCGCATGTTCTCGACCACTGCAGCGGCTGCTCCCGGTTGGCCTTCGATTCGAGCGTAGGCGGCGTTCATCGCTCGACGGCTGAACCAGAAGGTTGCGGCGAGCAGGCCTATGGGCAAACCGAGCAGGATCCCCGTAGGCCAGTTGAGCAGGAGCCCCACCGGCAGGGCGATCACGGCCGCGCCGATGACGAAGAGGCCGAGCATCTCCCAGCCCACCCAGCGGTGGTAGGACTTCGTCACCCGGTAGTTCTCGCGCAGCGAGGACAACCCGCCACGGATCTTGGCGAAGCGACCGATTTTCTTCGGGGTGGCGTCGGACATGGGCCCAGCCTACGGCGCAGGCCCACCGGTTCACAGCACGGTCACGCGATCGCCGATCCGTACGGGGCCGGGATGCTCCACCCAGCCGGTCAATCCGCGCCGGTGGATGGCGGCTTTGGGGAACGATTCCGCTCGACTGTCGTAGCGTGCGGCGACCATGCGGCCGGCGATCACGCAGGGGTCGTTCTCTCCACCGGTGACGATGACGGCACCCTCGCCGGGGGAATCCCCGAACGCCAGCCGGGTCATCGGGGGTAGCGAGGTCAGATCGGGCAGGCCTGATGTGGTGATGTTCTCCGCGATGGTTCCCGGCGCCAATTCGGGGAGTCCGAGTGCCTGCGCGATCGCGTCGAGTTCAGCGGTGTCGATGATGCTCAACTGGCGGTAGTTGTGGATCTGTGTGCCCCGGGAATAGAGGGGATACTGGCGGCCTCCCGAGCGCATGGTGCGGCCGTGGTGGCGATCACCGGGTGCACCGCCCCAGTCCAGCTCGATGATGTCAACCGCCGCGGGGGTGGTGTCATCGGGTGACCACACGTGCAGGGAGCTGATCCGCCCGATGGGATCAGCCACGTCAGCCCCGTCAGCCACGTGCGGCGATGGCCTGCGCATACAGTCGGCCGGCCCGATACGAGGAGCGCACCAGCGGCCCGCTCATGACCCCGGAGAAACCGATCCTCTCCGCACGCTCGCCCCAGGCCACGAAATCCTCAGGCTTCACCCAACGCTCGACCGGATGATGCCGAGGCGTGGGCCGCAGATACTGGGTGATGGTGATCAACTCGCATCCGGCGGCGTGCAGATCGACTAGTGCTTCATCGATCTCTTCGTCGGTTTCGCCGAGGCCGAGGATCAGATTGCTCTTGGTCACCAAACCCGCCGTGCGTGCCTGGGTGATCACGTCGAGGCTGCGCTCGTAGGTGAACGCCGGACGGATGCGCTTGAAGATGCGCGGCACGGTTTCGACGTTGTGAGCGAGCACGGATGGCTCGGCGGCGAAGACCTCGCCGAGTAGTTCGGGGTTGCCGGAGAAATCAGGAATGAGCACCTCGACCCCGCAGCCGGGATTGATCTCGCGGATGAGTCGCACTGTCTCGGCGTACAGCCACGCACCTTCGTCGGGCAGATCATCGCGGGCGACTCCGGTGACGGTGGCATAGCGCAACTCCATGGTGCGCACGGATTCCGCGACGCGTCGGGGTTCGTCCCGATCGAGAGGCGCGGGCTTGCCGGTGTCGATCTGGCAGAAGTCGCAGCGACGGGTGCACTGCTCCCCACCGATAAGGAAGGTGGCCTCCCGATCCTCCCAGCATTCGAAGATATTGGGACAGCCGGCTTCCTGGCACACCGTGTGCAGGCCCTCGCGGGCGACGAGCTCGCGGACGGCCGTGTATTCAGGCCCGGTACGCAACCGAGTCTTGATCCACTCGGGCTTGCGCTCGATCGGCACGGTTGCGTTGCGCGCTTCGATGCGCAGCAGGCGTCGACCTTCGGGAGCGACCGTCATGACGCCAGCCTATGAGGTGGGGGCAAGTCCGGCGAGGTGCGCCCGAGCATGGGTCTCCACGATCGGCAGCGCGTCGTCGACGGTCACCGGGGCATCGCGTTCCACAGTGAGCGTGGTCACACCGGCATCGCTGATGCCGCAGGGCACCATCGCATCGAAGGCGGCCAGGGAGTTATCGCAGTTGAGCGCGAAACCATGAAGTGTGACCCCCTGGGACACGCGCACCCCGATCGCGGCGATCTTGCGCTGCGGGCCGCGATCATCGGCATCGACCCAGACCCCACTGCGCCCGGGCACCTGGATGGTGCCGACACCGAGATCGGTGCACGCGGCCATCAGCAGGTGCTCCAGCCGACGCACGTGGTCGACAACCGCGAGGGGTTCGGGTAGGCGGATGATCGGATAGCCGACGAGTTGACCCGGTCCGTGCCAGGTGATGCGCCCGCCGCGGTCGACATCGACGACCGGGGTGCCATCGATGGGTAGATCAGCCGGTTCGGTGCGCCGACCCGCGGTGTAGACGGGTGAGTGCTCCAGCAGCATCAGGGTGTCGGGGCGCTCGCCGGAGACGACTTCGGCGTGCATGTGTCGCTGCAACTCCCACGTGGCGTGGTAAGCCTGCGGATCGGGACCGAGATAGACGACCTCCACGACAGTCCACTCTACGGTGACGGAATCCCGCGGATATTGGCTCACCAGAAATGCAGGCGTGACAGTGGCGTGTGCGTCACCGGCTCCATCGTCAGAGCCTGTCCCTGCCAGCGCACGGGCGACCCGGGTGATGCCGGCACCTCGATCTGGCCGAGAACGCCGTGACGGATGAGGTCGGTGGATCGCACGGTGCGGCAGTCGCGCACGGCGATCGCCCGGCGGGAGATCGGAGGCGGACCTTCGGCCAGAGCGACCGCGTTGCTCAGGCCGAAGGACAGATCCGCGGGTGCGGCGCCGTGTGCCCCGAACTGCTCGGCGAGCTGCAGTGGCTCGGCTGCGTCGATGCTGGCATTCGGGTCCCCAGTCTGGCCCCATGCAGGGAAGCCGGACTTCAACACCAGGTGCGGTTTGGCCGCGAACTGTTCAGGGCGCCACAGCACGATGTCGGCCAGGTAGCCGGGTGTGATCCTGCCCACCTCATGTGCGATTCCATGCGTGAGCGCCGGATTGATCGTGATCTTCGCCAGGTATCGCAGGATCCGATCGTTGTCGTCCGTGTCGTCTGCGGTGTCTGCCGCTGTCGCGTCTCGCTGTGCCATCACGGCGGCGAGGGCAAAGGTGCGCCACCAGGTCTCGCCCGCACGTCCCATGCCTTGCGCATCAGAGGAGGTGATGGGGATGACCCCCATGTCGTGCAGGCGGTTCTCGGCCGCCATCGTTGCGGCGCGCACTCGCGCACGGGCGATGCGCACATCGGCCTCGCGCTCGGGATTCATGCCGTGGCTGAGCATGATCATGTCGACGTGTTCGTCGACCGCGTTGCGGCCGAACGGCAACGTGGGATTGGTCGAGGACGCGAGGATGTTGTCGTGTCCGGCAAGCCGCAGGACATCGGGCGCGTGACCACCACCGCAACCCTCCACGTGGAACGCATGCACGGCGCGTCCGTCGATGACCGCGATGGTGTCGGTGACGGACAGGGTTTCGTTGAGGCTGTCGCTGTGCAGGGCGACTTGGACATCGATGTCGTCGGCTACCCGCAGCGCGGTGTCGAGGGTCGACAGGGTCGTCCCCGTGTCCTCATGAACCTTGAATCCGCAGACGTGAGCATTCGTCGCCTCGCGGAGCACTTCACCGCGCGAACTCGAGCCCCGACCGAGCAGGCCGATGTTGAGGGGGAAGGCGTCCATGGCCCGCATCGCTTGGCGCAGCACATGGCCTGAACCGATACCCACACCCCACATGGGTCCAGCCTCCTGGGATATCACGGTCGTGATGCCCGAGGAAATGAGTGCATCGAGCACACGCGGTGACAGCCCATGCACGTGGGTGTCGATCCCACCCGGTGTCGCCATGAGGCCATCGCCGTCGATCACGACCGTCCCAGAACCCACCACGATGTCGATGTCATCGCTCACATCGGGGTTGCCCGCCTTGCCGATACCGCTGACGCGGCCCTCGCGGATGCCGATGCTGGCTACCCGGATTCCATCGACGGGATCGAGGACCACGACGTTGGTGATCAGTACATCGCAGGACTCGATCGTCGACACTGCGCGCAGGCCGATCCCATCCCGACCGGTCTTGGCGAAGCCCACGCGTAACTCGTCATGATCGTCGGCAACGCGATCGGGGATGCGCATGCGCAGGCCCGTGCCGCCCAGGGTGAGAACATCGCCCCCGCGCGGGCCGTAACTGCTCATGGTCGATTCCGATCCGCCATTAGTCGTGCAACCGCACCCTCGGCCTGAGCATCATCGTTGATCGGCGATTCATCGACGATGTCGAGATATCCGCAGGAGCGCAGCCGTTCCAGCGCCCGCGCCTGGACTTCTGGGTCGTCCAGCGCACCGTCGATGACGCCGGTGTTGCCGACCGCGACGCGCTCACCGCGGATCGGAGTGAGCCCAGCGGTCACGGTCGCCCCCGGTTCCAGCCACAGGGTGTCACCGGTGGGTAGGGCTAGCCGCATGCCGAATGCTGCGGCGCGGTCGAATCGCAGTCGAGGATTCGCCTCGGCGAGATGCAGATGCGAGGTCAGGCCGATCGCGACGTCAGCGGTGTTCGTGATGTCCAGGGAGACCTGTGATGGTGGTGCATCGATCACCGGTGGAGTCGGCGTCGCCACCTGAAACGGATCCTCGACGACGACGAGCCGCGTTCCGTCATCGAAGCGCGCTTCGACGCGTACCTCGGTGAGGATGTCGAGCACCTCGGCCAAGACGTCATCGGGTCCGAGCAGGGACCTAGCTCGCTCACGGGCTGTCACGAGATCCAGGCCATCGCGGGCCCATTCGCATACGGCGTTTGCGATCAATGCCGTCGATTCGGGAACGTTGAGGCGCAGGCCGCGGTCGCGGCGCTGGGCAGCGAGCAACGCCTGGGTGAACAGCAGCAGATGATCGCGCTCGGTGGGGGTCAGGCTCATCGCTGCACCGCAGGTTGCTGCTGGGTGATGCAGTGGATGCCGCCACCTCGGGCGAACAGAGGCCGGGCGTCGACGAGAACGATGTCGCGATCGGGGTACACCTGTCGCAGGATATCTGCGGCTATCTCGTCGTGGGGATCGTCGAAGGAGCAGGCGATGACGCCGCCGTTGACGACATAGTGGTTGATATAGCTGTAGTCGACCCAGTCTTCGCCGTCGCGGAGCGTGGTGGGGGCGGGAACGTCGATGGTCTCCAGACCTGCATCGTGCAATGTGCCACGGATCTCCTCGCTCACCGCGAAGTCAGGGTGATGCGGGTCGCGCTGATCGTGCACGAGCACGCGACCGTCAGGGACGAAGCAGGCCACGATGTCGACATGTCCGCGCGTGCCGAACTCGTCGTAATCGCGGGTGAGCCCACGGGGCAGCCAGATGACTCTCTCGATACCCAGGGTGCGTGTCAGCTCGACCTCGACCTGGCTCCGCTTCCAGTTCGGATTGCGTCCCGGATCGAGTTGCACGGTCTCGGTGACCAAAACCGTTCCCGCACCGTCGACGTGGATGCCGCCGCCCTCATTGACCAACGACGTCGGGATGATGTCGACACCTTCGGCCTCGCAGATCGCGGAGGCGACCCGAGCGTCATGATCCCACCGCGCCCAGCTCTGGGCGCCCCAGCCGTTGAACACCCAGTCGACGCCGATGAGCCGATCGCTGCCGATGGCGAAGGTGGGCCCGATGTCACGCATCCACGCATCGTCGAGTTCGACTTCCAGCAACGTGATCGGATGTGTCGTGCGGTCAGCGAGATACCGGCGAGCGATGGCGCTGGCATCGGGTGTCACCACCATCGTCACGGGTTCGAAGCGTGCTGTGGCGAGCGCCACACTCGCCCAGGCTGATCGAGCTACGTCGGCTTCGGCCGGAGTACCACCGAGGGTGTATCCGGCAGATGGCCACGCCATCCAGGTCCGCTCATGCGGTTCCCACTCCGCCGGCATCCGCCTCATTGGAAGAGCGTAGAGGAGGCCGGGGAGGGTGCAGATCATGCGATGGGAGAAAACGCCACGGGATCCGGCGGAATTTCCTACAGTGGGTACTACACCCGACGTCGACCCAGGAGTACCTTCATGCCTTCGCACCAGATCGTCATCATCGGCGGTGGCACCGCCGGAATCACTGTCGCCGCCCGGCTGAAGAAGGCCGGCATCCGCGATATCGCCATCATCGATCCCTCCGACGTGCACTACTACCAGCCCCTGTGGACGCTGGTGGGCGGCGGACGAGCGAGGGCGCCGGAGAGCGTGCGACCGATGGGTTGGGTGATCCCCGACGGCGTGACGTGGATTCATGATGCGGCGACCGGAATCGATCCTGCTGCACACAGTGTGTCCCTCGCCTCGGGAGACTCGGTGACCTACGACAAGCTGGTCGTCGCCGCGGGCATTCAACTGAACTGGACCGGCATCCCCGGACTCGCCGAGGGCATGGGTCGCGACGGTATGTCGTCGAATTACGACTACTACCTCGCGCCCAAGACGTGGGAGAACGTCCAGCGCACTACGTCAGGCACCGCGGTGTTCCATATGCCGATGGGTCCGATCAAGTGCGCGGGTGCGCCGCAGAAGATTGCGTATCTCGCGGCCGACTACTGGCGGGAAAAGGGCGTCTTGGATCGGATCCGCAAGGTGATGGTGCTGCCGACCCCGGGCATGTTCGGGGTCAAGGTCTGGTCGGACGTGCTGGTGCAGGTCGCTGCACGTTATGGATTCGAGGTGCAGTTCACCACCGTTGTGGATCGGATCGATCCGGATGCGCACACCATGGATCTGCGCAATGTCGAGTCAGGCGACACGCAGTCACTGACCTATGACTTCGCGCATATGACGCCACCTCAGAGCGCGCCCGACTGGATTGCGAAGTCTCCGCTCGCTGATCCGGAGAACCCGTTCGGCTATATGGCTGTCGACAAGTTCTCGCTGCAGAGCACCGTTGACCCGGATGTCTTCGGCCTCGGTGACTGCACGAATACGCCGAACTCGAAGACCGGTGCTGCAATCCGCAAGCAGGCCCCGGTGGTGGTGGAGAACCTCGTCGCGTCGCTGTGTGGGGGAGTGGGTGGTGGCCACTACGACGGTTATGCGTCCTGCCCGATCACCACGAGCCGCAAGCAGCTGCTGCTGTGCGAGTTCGACTACGACTTGAACATGAAGCCGTCGCTGAAGGGTGTCGACCAGACGAAGGAGATCACCGACTACAACCGGTTCAAGAAGAACGCCCTGCCGCGGTTGTACTGGGACTTCATGCTCAAAGGTCGCGCTTAGCCTCCGCTTTCGAGCCAGCGCTGGATGCCGTTCATCTGATCCAGCCACGCGTCGGGGTTCGCCGCCCGCGCCTGGTAATACCCCGCGACGGTGTCGTGGGGGAGAACGAGGAATCGGTCGTCCTCGAGCGCAGCCATCAGGCTTGCGGCGACATCCTCGGGTTCGAGCAGGCCGTCGTGGTGCAGCATCGGCTTGAGTGGTCCGGCGCCTTCGTACATCGGCGTTCGCACACCCTGTGGGCATACCGCCTGGACGATGATTCCCCGGTGACGGTAGGTGGCGGAGAGCCACTCGGCGAAGGCGACTGCAGCGTGCTTGGTGACCGAATACGGAGCACTGCCGATCATCATCAAGAGGCCAGCCGCTGAGGCGACGGTGATGAACCGACCTTCACCGCGTTCGAGCCATTCGGGGACCAGTGATCGTGCTGCCCGTACGTGCGCCATCACGTTCACATCCAGAGCGCGGGCCCAAGCATCGTCGGGAGTGTTCAGTCCCGATCCGCCCTCGATGCCGGCATTAGCGACGAACACGTCGATTCCGCCGAGTTCGAATCGAGCCCCGGTCAGCAGCGCTTCGACACCGGCCTCGGTCGCCGCATCGCCGGGGACGGCGACGGCGCCGATCTCTGCAGCGGTCGCCCGGCAGGACTCAGCGTCCATGTCGTTGATGACGACCTGATCCCCGCGGTCGATGAACGCTGCTGCGATGGCTCGGCCGATACCCCGACCGGCCCCGGTGACGACGACTCTCATTGATGCATCCTGTCATCAACCCTGCGGCTGCGGAAGCGGCTCTTGGTTTCCGGTGATCTGACGGATCTCCAGCGTTGGGTCGAACCACAGCACCGGCTCGAACGAGTCATAGAAAGCCTTGGTATCCGGCAGGTTTCCAGTTCCGATGACCTCGATGATGAATCCATTCGGGGCGGGACGGACGCCGACTAGGTCATAGGAACTGCCATTGAGCCACTGGGTTGCGGCGACGTTGATGCGGCGGATTTCGACCGCCTGCGCCACCGACTGAGCACTGGCTAGAGCCAGCAGGACGATGAGTGCTCCACCGATGAACGAGATGATCAGGATGGGTCGCTTGACCTCACTGCGAGATTTCCGCGCCGCCCGGTTGTAACCGGCGATAGCGAAGACGAGAGTTCCGGCGCCGATCATCGCCACCGCGTTACTGAGGAACAGCAGTAACGCCCCGAACGCCTGGCGGAAATCCCCCCCGGCGAGAACGACGCCGACAACCGACAGCGGAGGCACGAGGCTGATCGCGATGGCGACACCGGGGAGCACTCCGGCGAGATCGCTGCGGGTGATGGCGAAGCCGCCGACCAGTCCGGTGGCGATCGCGATGAACAGATCGATGAGGTTGGGCGAGACGCGACCGGCTACCTGGGAGTTGGTATCGGCATTGACTGCGACGGGTAGCACGAGGGTCAGGACGAATCCGATGATCACGACGAAGGCCACCGACATCGCCAGGATCGCTGCCGATCGACCGACCTGCTTAGGGTGGACGATCGTGATCGCCAGGCCCACCGCCAGGATCGGAGTCGCCAGCGGTGCCACGATCATCGCCCCGATCACGGTTGCGGTGGAATCGACCAGGATGCCCCCGGTCGCGATCACTGCGGAGAGGGCCAGAAGGACGCCATAACGAACGAGACGGTCGATGCCGCTGTTGCGCGTGAGCAGGAACAACTGCTCTTCGACACCTTCAAGGGAGGTCGTCTGCGAACCCTTGTCGAACAGGAACTCATTGAACCGGCCAATCATGGTAGGTGACACTAGCCGTCCGCAGACCTAGCGGGCCAATTGCTCGAGGGACCGCTGTCGAGTGGCCGGTATGAGGATCAGAAGGACCACCACGACGAATCCCGTCACCGCCATCGTGCCGAAAGCGGGGGTGAGCGTCAGTCCCACGAGGATGAGAGGGGCCGCGGCGCCACCAAGGTGGCCGACCCCGTCGGTGAAAGCCATGCCGAGAGGCCTCACACGCGACGGAACGTGCTCAGCGGTGAACGCGTAGAACGTGGGGACACCCAAGCCGATAGTCAGGGCCGCGATGAAGCCGAGGATCGCGATGGCCGCACCGCTGGCAAGGATCGCGATACCGGCCAGAGCGGCACCCCACACGGTGAAGGTAGCCATCAGCAGCCATTTGCGTTCCAGGCGATCGGCGAGGAGAAACGCCAGTACCGCACCGAGCACGAGGCCGAGATTCGCGACCGCGATGAAGCCGAGTGAGGACACGAGATCGAATCCGTTCTCGGTGAGGATGCTCGGTGCGACGACCAGCCAGCCGTAGTTGCCGAAGTAGTACGCGATCCAGGCGATGCTCAACACGATCAACAGGACAGGTCGCCATCGGTTCAAAGATACGTCCGGTGATGCTTCGACGACGGGTGGCAGTGTCGGCACCTGGGCACGAACCCGGTCCTCGGCTTCGGCCACCACACGTTCGGCATCTGCCTCCCGACCCTGCAGCATCAGCAGCCGTGGTGACGGTGGCATGTGTCGACGAGTCAGCAGGAGGACGACAGCACCGAGGGCGCCGAAGGCGAACATCGCTCGCCAGCCCCAGTCGACGGCCGGTAGGAGAACCGCGGCGATGAACGGCACGATGGCGATTCCCGCATACCCGCACACGGTGGTGAAGCCGGTGATCCTGCCGCGCATCCGGCTCGGGGATATCTCAGCGACGTACGTCACCACGATGGCGATGTCCGCACCTGTGCCGAGGCCGGCGAGAAAGCGCCCGAGAAGGAGCACCCACAGAGAGGGAGCGAGCGCGCTGATGATCATGCCGATGCTGAAGACCCACAGTGCGGTCTGGAGGGTCAGGACGCGGCTGCGTCGGGTGGCCAGCCAGGCGCCGACGAACTCCCCGAGGACCAGGCCGATCAGGCTCACCGTGACCACCCACGCCATCGAGGATGCGCTCTGTCCGAACTGATCACCGATCACCGGCAGAGTGGCTCCGACGACGACGATGTCATAGAACCCGAAGAAGAACGATGCCCCGAGGTTGACCAGCAACCAGCGTGACCAGGGCCATTTGGGAAGCCGATCCAGTCGCTCCAACGGACCTGATGACATGTGACCGGAGCCTAGCGAGCAGACGCGATGGGCGATACCTTCCTGAGCGTGCAGCGAGGCAGAGTGGCTACCGTCATCCTGCTGGTGTTCGCCATCGTGCTGGCCGTTCCCGCGGTGAGCGGCATCTGGCGCTCAGCGGAGGGATTGTCGATCGAACGCACCGACGTCGAGGGTGTCCCGGTGACCGTGATGAGTCCGGATCCCGCACCCTCGGATGCCCCGGGTGCTGTCGTCGTGCATGGCTTCGCGGCATCGAGCGTGATCATGGAACCCCTCGGTCGGGCGCTGGCGCGGGTGGGCTATGTCGTTGCGCTGCCGGATGTTTCCGGTCATGGGGCGAATGCTTCATCGCTCTCTGTCGATGACACCTCGCGTGATGAATTGCAGGGCGATGTCGGCGCAGTGGTCGGTTGGCTCGCAGATCAACCGACCGTCGACCAAGATCGTTTGTCACTCGTCGGTCACTCCATGGGTGCGGGTGCCGTGACACGTTTCGCCATCGACAACCCCGATGCGGTGCGCGCAACAGTTGCGATCAGTCTCCCTTCGGCGATCGAGCCGGTGAACATCCCCCGCGACCTGCTGCTGCTCTATGGATCCGCCGAACCTGCGGGATTCGCCACCGCTGCCCGTGATCAATTGGAGTCGATCCGGCCGGGATCCGCCGAAGGCGTGGTGTACGGCGATCTCGACGCCGGTACCGCGATCAGCGTCGAGGTCATCGGCGGCGTCGAGCACATCTCGATCGTGTGGTCACCGTCGACCGCCGAGGCGATGCTGACCTGGATCGGTGGGGCGGTCGATGCACCGTCCGCTCCTGTCGACCTCGATCCTGCGTGGCTGTGGCTGATCCTGCTGCTCCTCGCCGGATGTCTCGCGGCTATTCCGCTGGCGCGCTGGCTCTACGGAGCGGTCGCGCAACCCCCGGAGATCCGTATCGCCGGTTGGGTTGCGATGGTGATCACCGTGGTCGCGGCGGTGGCCGCGAGCGTCGTTGCAGCGGTGCTCGGTGGCGTCGCCGATTCACTCATCCCGCTCGCGGTGGGGGGATATCTGGCGGTGTGGTTCGCCATTGCGGCGACCGTCATCGGAGTCGCGATGCTGTGGGTGCGGCGCTATCGGCGGCGTGATTTCGGCCCGCTCGACACGCGGTCCATCGCGGCCAGTCTGGGGATGACGTCCTATGCCGTCATCCTCTTGATCGTCTCGGCGCGGTTCACCTGGGCGAGTGCGGTGTTCGTCGGTCCTCGATGGTGGATCTGGATCGTGCTCTCGCTGGTCCTGCTCGGCTACTTCTATGCCGATGCGGTGATCGTCAGCCGCCGGTCGCTGGGGGCTCGGCTCGGGGTCATGGCGGTCAACCGACTCATCGTCGTCGCCGCGCTGCTGGCCAGCGTGCTGTTCCTGGGCGCGCCTGGGATCCTCACCCTGCTGCTGCCGTTCATGGTGCTGCTGTTCATCATCCTGGGCTATCTCGCGCTCGTGGTATCCACACGGACGTCTGGCCGATTCGGTCCGGCAGTGGTCCAGGCTGTTCCCCTGGCAGCCGTGGTCGCCACGGGATTCCCCCTCACCTGAGTCGATCACCTGGCCGGTCGGATGTCAGTCCCCGGCCGTAGGGTCGGGCCATGACTACCGCAATCGCTGCGATCCTCGCCGTTGTCGTCGGCGTCCTCCTCGGCGCACTGGTGGCCTGGGTGCTGGCCGGTCGCGTCTGGCAGGCCCGGGGACAGGCTCGCGAGGTCCAGGTCCGCGCCGAATCCGAGGCTGCCATGGCATCCGTGCGTGAGGAATTGCTGCAGACCCAGGGGCGCCTGTCCTCGGTCGAGGCCGAACGATCGCGGCTGGCCGAGCTCCAGGCCTCGAGTACCTCTCTGGACGACAAGCTCACCCCGTTGAAGGAGTCCCTGGAGTCCTTCCGCGAGCAGGTGCGCCGTGCGGATCGTGAACGTGCCGAGGCAGATGGACAACTGCGCACCCAGATTCAGCAGGTTCAGGCCGGATACGTCTCGCTGGAGTCGGCCACTCGCCAGCTGGTGTCGGCGATGGCATCGGGGCAGTCCCGCGGTCAGTGGGGTGAAATGCAACTCGAGCAGCTGCTCGAACACGCAGGGATGGTCGAAGGTGTGCATTTCCGGCGTCAGGACACCCGCGCCGACACCCGCGGGCTCACCGGTGAAGGCGCGTCTCGTCCCGATGTCGTCATCATGATGCCCGGTGGCGGCGAGATCCTCATCGATGCGAAGTTCCCCTTCGATGCCTACTGGCGGGCCCTTGAAGTCGAAGACGGTGACGACCCCGCGGTCCACCTCGCTAAGCACGCCGATGATGTGCTTGCCCGGACGAGGGAGCTATCGAATAAGCGCTACCACGACTCGGCGGTGAGCCCGGATTTCGTCGTCATGTTCCTGCCCCTGGAGTCTTTGCTGTCCAGTGCCCTCGATGTGAACGGCCTGCTGTTGGAGCAGAGTTTCCAGCGCGATGTCATCCTCGCGACACCCACCACGCTGCTGGGGCTGCTGCGCACCATCACCTTCGGCTATCAGCGCAAACTCATGGCCGATAACGCCGAGGAGATCCGAGAGGCCGGCGCGGAGATGCTCAAGCGTCTTACCGACGCGACCGCACACCTGGACAAGATGCGCCGTGGCCTGAATCAGGCGATCGACGGCTACAACAAGTTCGTCGGTTCCTATGACTCCCGGGTCATGGTGCAAGCGCGCCGGATGAACGAACTCGGCGTGTCCGCTGCCGCCGAATTGGAAGCACCGGCGGAGATCCTCGAGCTGACCCGGGAGTCCAAGTCGATCGAGGGTGCGGTGGACGAGGCCGGCTAGTCCTCTTCCTCGGACTTCTTGGCCTCGTGCTTGTCGACCGCACCTCCGGCCGCTTCGCCGAGGGCTGAGGCGCCCTTGCCGGTGGCCTCGACGATCTTGCCTGCGGCGGTGAGCCCTGCCGCTGCGGCCTGACCGAGATCGGCGAGGATTCCGCGGTCTGTGTGCCTGGGTTTGGCGCTGTCGTCCGTCTCGTCCTTCTTCTTCGTCATGGTCAGCCCTTCGACGTCGCTTCGATCGTGATCAGGATCTTTCGGGATAGATACCGTTGAGGCTCACCTGGTAGCTCAATGGTGGTGCCGATGACTCGGGATCCTCCAGGGTCGGGAGCAGGAGTTTGGGGAGTCCGAAAGACGTGGCGCCGGGGCCGGGACCGCCACCGTAGGCGTTCCCGAAGAGCGAATACAGGGCATCGTTTTGAGCGATCGGAAGCAGGGCACCGTCAGCTTCCGCCCATCCCCTCATCGTGAACGGGAAGCCGAGTAGGGAGATGGAGCCGAGTATGGGTAACCCGTTCAGACTAGCCACGGATGCCTCCTCGATAGGCGCGGTTGATGATGGCTTCGTAGGTGGGTGTGCCATCCCTTCGGATCACCGGCACCACGAAGAGGTCGAAGCGGCGACCGTTGATCCGCACCGGATGTGAACCCTGGGGGATGTCGATCCCCGGTGGCCCGGACAGCAGCACCCGGAAGGCGTTATTCCATAGTCGCGATCCCTCGCGGGCATCCGTTGATACTCCGAGGGGTTCGATCTCGTCGATGGTCAGGTCGACTCGTTCGCCGTCGAGGATCAATACGAGACGGTTGCGACGCGCATCCTCGAACAGTTCCCGGTTGTAGTGCTCGTGCGGGCGACGCTGCTTACCCGGATCTGGATGCCCCACAGAAGGCGGGGCGGCGTAGGCCGGGGCGGCCATCGTGACACCCAACGCACCGGCTGCCAAAGGTGCGGCAGCTGCGCCGGCGATGAACGCCCGTCGAGAGGTTTCGTGAGCCATGCTCCCGCACACTATCGAGACGGGCGCTGCGTTTCCTGCCAAACTGCGGGGATGATCACCACTCTCGCCCGCCTCGGTCTCGGAGTGGTTCTGCTGATCGCGGGCGTCGGTCATTTCGCATCTGCCGACGAATTCCTCGCCCAGGTACCACCGTGGATGCCTGCTCCCGAAGCCGTCGTGGCGATCTCGGGAGTGATCGAGATCGCGCTGGGCCTTGCCCTCATCGCGGCACCCGCGCGATGGCGACCGCTCGTGGGCTGGGTGGTCGCGGCCTTCTTCGTCATCATCTTCCCCGGCAACATCTGGCAGTTCCTCGAAGGCCGCGCCGCGTTCGGGTTGGATTCCGATGCCGCACGGTTCATCCGCCTGCTCGGGCAGCCGGTGCTCGTCGTCTGGGCACTGTGGGCCACCGGGGCTTGGACGGCCGCTCGGGTCTGGCTCGCGCGAAGAAAGGAGAGCGCACGATGAGCGTGCATTACCGGTCCTGCAATCTGTGCGAAGCGTCATGTGGACTGCAGATCACCGTCGAAGACAATCACATCGTCGATATCCGTGGTGATGCTGACGATCCGATGAGCCAGGGATACCTGTGCCCGAAAGGCGTCGCGCTGGCAGACCTGCATTCCGACCCCGATCGACTTCGTCACCCTTTGCGAAAACGCGACGATGGCGGCTGGGAGCCGATCTCCTGGGATGCGGCCTTGGATCTCGTCGCCGAACGGTTGCTCGACGTACGACGCCGGCATGGCGACGATGCGATCGGGATGTATCTGGGCAATCCCATCACCCATGGCTGGGCCCCGGTGACTCTCATCCCGCTCCTGCTCAAAGCCCTCGGCACGAGACAGCGGTATTCCGCGGCCAGTGTCGATCAGCAGCCCGAGCACCTGTTGAGCTACCTGCTGTTCGGTTCACCACTCCTTCTGCCGGTGCCCGACATCGATCGCACCGATCACCTGCTGGTGATCGGGGCGAATCCCGTGGTGTCCAACGGCAGCATCATGACCGCACCTGACATCCGCCGGCGTCTGCGTTCCCTACGCGATCGAGGAGGCCGGCTCGTCGTCATCGATCCCCGGCAGACCGAGACGGCCGCTCTCGCGGATGAGCATGTGTTCATCACACCGGGAACCGATGTGCTGCTTCTCGCGGCGATGGTGCACACGCTGTTCGCCGAGGACCTCGTGTCGATGGGTTCGGCGGTGGACTACGTCGACGGGGTCGATGCCATAGAGGACATGGTCACTGCCTTCTCACCCGAAGCCGTGGCGCAACGCACCGGGATCGATGCGCAGACAATCCGACGACTGACCCGGGAGTTCGCCGCGGCACCCACGGCTGCGGCCTATGCCCGCCTGGGTGTGTGCCAGAGCGAATTCGGTACCACGGCGTTCTGGCTCGTTCACGTGCTCAATATCCTGACCGGCCGCTTAGATAGCGAAGGCGGCTGGATGTTCGCGCTGCCGGCCTTCGATCTGCCGGTGATCGGGGCGAAGACCACCGATCTCATCGGCTACGACCGCTGGCGGTCGCGGGTGCGGGGAATTCCCGAAGTCGCCGCGGAGTTCCCCAGCATCACCCTGGCCGATGAGATCCTCACCCCCGGCGAGGGGCAACTGCGCGCCATGATCTTGTACGCCGGGAACCCCGTGCTCACCGTGCCCGATGGCCGCCGCATGGATGCCGCGCTCGATGACCTGGAGTTCTGCGTCGCCGTGGACTTCTACCTCAATGAGTCGACCCGCCATGCCGATGTGATCCTGCCGCCCACCGCCGTCTTGGAGCGCGAGGAATTCGATGTCGTGTTCGGCGCGGTGAGCGTGCACAACCATGTTCGATACGGCGAACAGGTGCTGCAGCCCGATGACGACACTCGCAGCGATGCGGACATCCTGCTGGAACTGCTGTGGCGCATCGAGGCCGAGCGCGCGGGGACCAGGCGAGCGCGACTGGCACATCGCCTTCGCCGGGCATTCTTTCCTCGACGGTTCATCGATGCGGCACTACGCATCGGTCCGTGGGGTGTGCGCAAAGGTCGTCGGGCCCTCTCGTTGGCGAAGATCCGCGAACATGAGCACGGCTTGGATCTGGGCCCGCTCGAACGGGTGCTGCCGAAGAGACTGATGACGGACGGGAAGCGCATCCGCCTCGATCACCCGGTCGTGACCGAGGACTGGCCACGGGTTGGACAGATGCTCACGACGGGAACAAGTGGAAAGGGTTTCCTGCTGATCGGCCGTCGCCACCTGCGCAGCAATAACTCCTGGATGCACAACTTCGACCGACTGATCGGCGGATCGAATCGGTGCACCCTGCTCATGCATCCCACGGATGCGCAGCAGCAGGGACACTCGAATGGCGGACACGTCACCGTCGCATCGAGAGTCGGCAGTATCGAAGCGCAGGTGGAGATCTCCGAGGTCGTGATGCCCGGCGTCGTGTGCCTTCCCCACGGCTGGGGCCATTCCCGTGAGGGCAGCAGGTGGCGCACCGCGGAATCCACGCAGGGAATGAGCGTCAATGACATCACCGACACGGCGCGATTCGATCCCTTGAGTGGGAATGCTGCCGTCACCGGTCTTCCGGTATCGGTGAAAGCCCGGTGGTCGCGGCGGGGGGGCTAGTGCCCCGAATCGGGCGACCGCGCTAGACAGCCGGTTGTCGGCGCGATATCCATCACCCATGAAGATCGCACTGCGCTTGCTCGGCGCAACAGCCGTGGCCCTCGTCCTCGCCGCCTGCGGCGGTGGTTCGGACGGTGGATCCACCGACGGGGGCGATACCCCCGGGCCCGCACCGGATGCGGGCATCCAGGTCGTGGCTACCGGATCCTGGAACGACGTCGGCCTCGGGTCGGGATCATGGGGTTGGGGCGTCCTGCTGGAGAACCCGACCGGTGAAGCGATCCGCGTCGACATGGATGTCGATGCGCTCAACGCCGCAGGCGAGGTCGTCGACACGATGTCCGCGATGTGGACCGTCGTCGTGGCCGGCTCCCAGGGCGGGATCTCCGGGGCGTTCTTCGGGGTTCCCGAAACAGAGCAGGTCGCGAGCATCGAGATCACCAAGATCGAGACGTCACCTTCGAGTTTTGGCTCGGCGACTTTGGCGATCAGTGGTGCGACACCCACTGAGTCGTCAGTCTCGGGCACGGTGACCAATGGCTCGGACCAGGCACTCAACGGGGTGTGGGTGACCGGCTTGCATATCGATAGTGGATCCGTGGTCGGCGGCGGTGGGAGCCTCATCGATGTCCCCTCGGAGGGTGCGATCGATTTCACGGTCAATCTCAGCGGCTCACTGACCGGTGACCTCATCGTCGTCGCGGCGCCGCCCTACAACTGATCGAGGGTTTCGCTCACCCAGTCGAAGGCGCGCTGCGCACGTAGGGACGGGGCCATCGGCTCGCAATGCCAGTTGGCACCCTCTGCCGTGGTGAAGGGAACCAGCACTTTGCGGTCGTGGTTTATCAGGTCGAACAGTTGCTGAGATTGACTGGGCCAGAACTGCTCGTCGTCGGGGTTGGAGATCCACACCGGGCAGGTGATCCGGCCAGCCACCTCGGTGAGGTCGTACTTCCCTAATTCATGCAGGATCGCAGAGATGCTGGAGGTCCCGTAGGGCTCCATCCGCTTCGTCAGCGTTCGGGCCGCAAGCGGAAACTGCTCGATGCCCTGCATGGCGTAGGTGTCGAAATCCGCGTCGTCGCCTGCATCGAGTAGTTGCATGAGTTCAGCCGGGAAATGGGATGTCCAGGACGTCCCGACTTGCACGACCCCCGGGTCGACGATGATTGCGGCGAGGCGGTTCTCGAACGCCGCGGCACGTGGCACCCAGTAGCCAGCCTGACTATTGCCCGAGAGCACGATGCGTTCGGGATCCACATCGTCGCGAGTGAGCAAATAGTCCACGACCGGAGTGATCACCGCCTCCCAATCGTGGCGGAAGTACATGCCATCTTCATAGAGGGCATAGCCCTGCCCTGGTCCGTCGAAGGTGATGGCGTTCCACCCACGGGCGATGGCATCAACAGCTCCCATTTCGATCATGTCGCTGACCGGACCGTCGGAGCCGTTGTTCAAGATCACTGTCGGACGCGGCCCGTCGCCGGCTGAGAAGAAGTATCCGTGCAGTTGGCGGTCGCCAAACGGAATGGTGACCTTGCTGACTGGTGTCGCCCAGCGCTTCATCGCCTCGTCGAAGCAAGCCCGATGCCAGCGCCAGGTCGAGAGGGATCGAGAAGGGTCGGAGGTGGCGAGGATGTAGAAGAAGGCTGTCCCGGCGTAGTTCGCGGCCCGTAGGTAGGCATCGCGAGCGCTCACCTCGTGACCGGCGGCTGTGGCGACCTCGGCGATACCGCGCACACGATGGGCCGTCGCCATCCACCGGTCGAACCACGAGTCGCAGTCACCCTCGGTGATCTGATCGCAGGTGGCGTAGACCTCACCGGCCTCCGCCATTCGATAGGCGGTGCTGCCGAGAACGAGGAGTGCGGCGAATTCAAAACCGTCGTCGTCGAAGAATCGGTGCGAAGTCATGACATCAACCTAGGCCGTGCGATGAGGTGAAGTGTCCAAACGGTGATGGTTCGTCTGGTCGAGATTCACCACGTTTGGCAAGCCGGTATCGGGTGGCCGAGGAGATCAGCCTGGCCGAAAGGGTGGCGACGAAGGGGCCTCCAGGTGGGCGACGATTGCGCGGGAGAGAAGACTGCTAGCGTCCGTGGATGCGAGTGGTCAAGGGATTGGTGGGACTGGCAGGACTCGGGCTCGTCGCGGGGCTGCTTGCCGCGGTGCCGGCGGCGGCGGAAGATTCCCTCGAGTCGACGCAGGAAGCGCGCTGGTCGTTGGAGGAGCGCGACTGCGACGACGAGAGTCTCGATGGCTGGGAGTGCTACACCCTCGTCGTTCCGCGCGATTGGGACAACCTCGATGACACCTTGACCGCGCGGATCGCGATGGCTGTCAAGCCGGCAACCGTTACTGCGCGCCAGCGGATCGGTGCGATGACGTTCAACCCCGGTGGCCCGGGGGAGTCGGGTCTGGCGCTCGCGTCAGCGATCCACGGCCAGTTACCCGCGCAGATGCAGCGGCGTTTCGATTTCGTCGCCTGGGATCCGCGCGGGATCGGGCTGAGCACCCCGCAGTTGAGCGGGTGCGGAACCGAGCCGATGCCAGTACCGGAGAATCCCTATGAGCCGCCGGATACCGGTCCGGTGGACTGGCGAGCGTTCGCGATGAGCTACGTCGAGTCCGTCGCGTCGGCGAGGACCGACTGCTTCGAACGCAATCCCGACGTGGCTCCCTACCTGGGAACGTGGCAGGTCATCCACGATCTCGACGCGATGCGCGAGGCTCTCGGTGAGGACCGATGGAACTACTGGGGGATGAGCTATGGAACCCGCATCGGGTACTGGTATGCCCGGGAGTTCCCCGACCGGCTGCGCACGTTCGTCCTCGACGGTTCCTGGCCGGCCAATCTGAGCCTGCGGACCTGGGCGGGGATGGACACGTGGTCCTTCGCCTACGCCACCGAGCAGTTCGGCTCGCAGTTCGGCAAGAAGATGCCGGCGAAGTTCAACCGGGTGCTGAAGGCGCTGAACCGTCGCGTGATCGTCGATGGGGATGACACGATCACCCGCTGGCAGGTGATGCCGCTGATCTTCCCCAACATCTCCTACCAGAACGCCTATCCGGGGATCGTGGACGTCATCAACGGCGCCTATCGTGCGCTGTTCCACCCGAATGCGGCGAAGGCGCAGCGCGGTGTGCAGCGGATGAAGCGCGGGCTGGAGACGTTGGAGGAGATGACCGATGAATCGAGTGAGTTCAACATCACCATGATCAACTGCTCCGACCTCGATGGCCGCCCGAGCCTCGACTCGATCGCGGCCATGGCTCAGTCGGCCTCTGAGAACAACACGGTGTACGCCGGGAACACGGTGATGACCAAGGGTACGTTCTGCACCGGCCTGCCCGAGGACATGGTCCGCAAGCCGGGCAACATCGGTCGCCCTTACACCGTGCCGACGCCCCCGATCATCATCAACTCGATCGGGGACACACGCACACCCTGGTGGGGCGGTAAGCAGATCAGTGGCTATCTCGCCGGGTCGACCTTCATCACCTACGAGGGCACCCAGCATGTGACGTACCTGCAGACGCCATCGACGTGCATCAATGACACGGTCACGCGGTACTTCCTGACCACTCGAGCGCCCGGAGGCACGCTGACCTGCGCATATGCGCCGCTGCCGCGAGGTTAGCGCCGACCGGCGCGAGGCCCCGGGGGTGGGATGACCTCGATCAGTCGATCGAAGTACACCGCCCCGAGTCCGGTGGTCATGTCGTATCCCGGGGTCGCCACGCAGCAGCCTGCCTCGATGTAGAGCTGGTTGGTGCCCGAGGTGATGTCGTAGAACACGCTGTCGTAAGTCGACCGCTTCGATGCGAGTTGGTAGAGCATCGGATTGAGGAATCCGAGCGGACCCGCCCTGGCTGATCGCGGCAGCCGCCTGGTCGAGGAAACCGGATGACAGCAGAAAGGTCAGCCCCGCGAAGAGCGGGAAGAACACCAGCCCCCCGATATCGAGGGAGGTCACCACGTGGCGGCGGATCGCGGGAACGAGCATCACGAGCGAGGCGGCGAAACCGACGCCGGCCCCGATCAGCAGCGTCTGGCGGTCGGGGTGGTTACCGGCAGTGACGATGAAGAAGACCACCCAGGGTAGGAACCCGAGAACGTATCCCACGGGGATCCTCTCTGCCAACCGATGCGTGCGGCACCGTGCTTGTGTGCATCCAGCCGGAACCGCCTCCCCTGTGTCTACTGTGCGTTGGTCGCTGGAGCGGCAGCCATTTGCGGCACCAGTCGGTGGAATGGCTGCCGCAGGGGCGACTAACGCAGGCTGGTTGATCGTGCGAGCGAGTGGAGGCGGATATGGGTACCGTGTCGGGGTGAGTGTGGCTCAGGCGCGAATGGCTCGTGTGGGTCGCTGGGCCGCTGCGGGGGAGAGCGCCGTCACCCGTCGGCTGCATCGAGCATTCTTCGCGACGGTTGCGCGACTGCCTCGCCCGGCATCCCGGTGGGCGCAGGCCCGCATCTTCAACGGGCTGTTCGCCTCGGGTACGCCCTGGCCCTATGCCGAGAGCTCCTACGAAAGCACCAAGCGAGACCATCTCATCTCGGGTGTTCCCGAGCGTGCGCGGATGATCGTCGAGGTCGGGTGCGCCGACGGTCACAACCTCGAACTCCTCGCTGCCCGATCAACCGACGCCCGAGTGATCGGCGTCGACATCTCCAGTCGGGCCTGCAGCCTGGCGCGTGGACGCATCCGGGCGAACCCGGAGGTCTCCTCTCGTGTCGACGTCGTGCACACCGACACCACTACCTTCGCCGGGCGTCGTCATGACCTGCATGGCTGTGTCGATGTCATTGTGCTGTCCGAAGTGCTGTATTACCTCGGGAGCGGTCGTGTTTTCGCCGATCAGGTCAAGCCGCTCGGTCGGTTGCTCGCACCGGATGGGCAGGTGGTCGCGGTGCACACCTGCGCCGATGCACCGGCGCTGCATACTCGCTTGGCGAATGCCCTCGGCCTGACGCCGACCAGTGAGAACGAGATCAGCGCGGACGGGCAAGCGTTCACGATCAGTGTCCTGTCGCGCTGAACAGGCCGGCAGCGCGCACCTCACCATCACACCCCGATTCGATCGTCCACCCCACTGTCGCGATCACGCGAATAGCCACCGCTCAATCGCGCGGGCAACCACTGCTAAGACGACGCTAACTTGCGCCGCCACATCTGGTGGGGCGCAAGTTAGCGTCGTCTTAGCAGTGGGGTGCCTGGGGTGCCTGGGGTGCCTGGGGTGACGGGCCCCCTGGGTTGGTGGGGTCCCCGGGTTTGCCGGGTGGTGTTCGCGATGAGGGACGGTGCCGGGGGAGTCCGCGCTGCGGCAGCGAGCCGCCGAGCAGCCCAGGGCCTCGATTCGGGGGCGGATAACCGACGTTTTCGGTCGCACTGTGCGGAACAGCCGTGTCAGAGAAGGGGACTGAGGGGCGAGTTAGGGGCGTGAGGGGTTGATTATGGAGGAAAGTGGGGTAAAGTGGCGCTACTGGGGTGACGACCCCGGTCCCGGCGCACGCCGGGGACGACCGGCGAGGCGAGGTGAGGAATGGCTGCCATGTTCTTGGGCACCCACGCCCCCCGCCTGGATGACAAGGGCCGCCTGGTGCTGCCCGCCAAGTTCCGTGAGGGCCTGGCCGCCGGAGTCGTGCTCACCAAGGGCCAGGACCGCTCGGTCGTGGTCTGGCCTGCCGCGGAATTCGCCGCCTACGCCGAACGATTGAACGAAACTTCACGCTCCGATGCCCGGGTCCGGGCCTATCTGCGAGTGCTGTTCTCCGGTGCCTCCGACGAGGTCCCCGATCGACAGGGGCGCATCACAGTGCCCACCGTCCTGCGCGATTACGCAGCCCTCGACCGCGACGTCGTCGTGGTCGGCAACGGCAGCACCTGCGAGATCTGGGCCGCCGACACCTGGACGGACTACCTCGCCGGCCAGGAAGACGCCTTCAGTGGACTCGACGAGGAGGTGGTGCCCGGCATCTTGTAGATGCGTCGCGATGAGGCCTCCCCCCGCGTGGCAGGTGGCTCCTGGCATCACTTCCCCGATGCCGGGCACACCGGATCCACACGCGGGAGGGGACCTGATCGAGACGCCATGAATCGCAGCAGCCCGAACACCCGAGCACGAACACCCGAGCGTGTATGAGCGGAAGAGAAAGGAACCCGGTGCCCACGACGATCGATGCCACCGTCTCCACAGACGGCGAGGACATCGCACAGCCGCAGACTCGGCGAGGGCGAGCGCGCACCCCCGTGCGCATTCCCGCGCGGGCGCTCCAGACCCTTGCGGCACTAGGTGCGGTAGCGGCCACCGCCGCGGTGCTGGCCGCGGCATCATCCATCGCAGGTCACTGGGGCTGACCACCATGACCGATGATTCGTCTTCGCAGGAGGGAATCGGTCACGTGCCGGTCCTGCGGGATCGCATCGTCGCCCTCCTTGCACCGGCACTGCAGACCCCCGGTGCTGTTCTCGTTGATGCGACCCTCGGGCTCGGCGGACACAGCGCAGCCGTCCTGGCGCAGATCGACACCTGTCGACTCGTGGGGCTCGACCGCGACCGCCACGCGCTCGCGATCGCTGAGCAGCGACTAGCGCCCTGGGCCGACCGCATCACCCTCGTGCACGCGATCTATGACGAACTTCCCGAGGTCCTCGACGACCTCGGGATCGGGCCGGTGCAGGGCATCCTGTTCGACCTCGGGGTGTCATCGATGCAACTCGATCGAGCCGACCGTGGTTTCGCTTATGCCCAGGATGCGCCACTGGACATGCGCATGGATCCCGAATCCGATCTGCCCACTGCCGCACAGGTTCTCAACACGTATCCGGTCGGCGAACTGACGCGCATCCTGCGCGAGTACGGCGAGGAGCGGTATGCCCGCCGCATCGCAGAGCGCATCGTGGCCGCGCGCGAGATGCAGCCATGGACGATGAGCGCGCGACTGGTTGATCTCGTGCGTGACGCGATTCCCGCACCTGCTCGACGCACGGGTGGCAATCCGGCGAAGCGGACGTTCCAAGCACTGCGCATCGAGGTCAATGACGAGTTGCGTGTGCTCGAACGTGCTATCCCGGCAGGCCTGGACAAGCTCGCACCCGGTGGGCGTCTCGTCGTGATGAGTTATCAGTCACTCGAGGATCGGATCGTCAAGCGGTCCATGAGGCCGGGGCTGCATCCTGATGTGCCGCAGGGACTTCCGGTGGTGCCCGACCATCTCAAGCCGTGGCTGCGCGACCTCACCCGCGGAGCGGTGAAAGCCGATGACACTGAGATCTCGGAAAATCCTCGATCGGCCAGCGTGCGGGTGCGCGCCGTCGAACGGATCGCCGCATGAGTGCCACCACCGACACCGTCATCGTGACGCGAACTCCGACCCGCGAGTCGCGGCGAACCACGGCGCCCCGAAATCCAGCGGCACGAAATCCAGCAGAGCGGCCTGCTACGCCGCGTAAGGCACCGGCACCTGATCGTCGGACAACTCGCCGGTCCGCGGCGTCGAAGTCCGCAGCGCCGATGACCACCCCGGTCGCCAGGCGACCCAAGCGCGCACGCACAGGAGTTTTCGCCGCCTTCGTGCTGATGATCTTGACCGTCGGCCTGCTCGCCATGCTGTGGATCAACACCTCACTCGCGCAGGGCGCCTTCGCCCTCACCGATCTGCAGCAGCAGCGGGCGCAGTTGCTCGAAACGGAACAGCAGCTCGCCGAGCAGCTCGCTCGCGCCGAATCACCCGCTCAGGTCGAGATTGCCGCTCGAGAGTTGGGCATGGTGCCCCAGGAGATCCCGGTCTTCGTGCGGCTGTCCGATGGCCAGATCATCGGTGACCCGACTCCGCAGCCCGAACCCGCGCCGGTCACGGACATCGCACCACTCCCCGCAGAGTCCACGTCGGACATGGACTCTGCTACCGGCACGGACCCAACGCAGGGCACCGCCGATAGTGGCGAAAGCAGTGCCCCGGACTCTGGCACAACCGAGTCGGGCACAACCGAACCAGTCTCGACCGAACCCGTCGCGGACGTTCCGGTGGAGGTCACCCCGTGAGCGCACCGGCACCACCTCGACGTCGGTCGGCACCTCGACCGGCCCCCCCGCCGAAACCACCGGTCGACCCGCCGTCATTCCGGCTCGGCAACTCCCGCAGGCGAGCAGGAGCACTGATCGTGGTGTCCCTGTTCATCCTGACGATCTTCGCCGGGCGACTCCTCGAACTGCAGGCCTTCCGCGGTGACGTCCTCGCAGCCGCCGCCGTGGACCAGCGCACACGAACCGTCACCGTTCTCGCCGATCGTGGACCGATCACCGACCGCAACGGCGCAGCGCTGGCCAGCACTGTCGAAGCACGTCACCTGACGGCCGATCAGACGCTCATCGCTGATCCGTATCGGACCGCGATGGAACTTGCACCCTTTCTGGGAATGCAGGTGTCCGATGTGGCCGAGCGCCTTACTGGAGATCGACGATTCGTCTATGTCGCAAAGGATCTCACCCCGGAGACCTGGCGCAGCATCAACGAACTCGGATTGTCCGGCATCTTCTCCGAACGCACCACCAAGCGGGTGTATCCGGCTGGTGAAGTAGGTGCCAACGTCGTCGGCTTCGTCGGTGCTGAAGGCGAAGGACTCGCCGGCATCGAATACGCGCTGAACGACACGCTCGCCGGGGTCGATGGCTGGATGACCTACGAGCGCGGTTTCGCCGGCCCGGCCATCCCCACCGCACAGACATCCGGTGAATCACCGATCCCGGGGGCGGCGATTTCCTTGACCCTCGATCGCGATATCCAGTACGTGGCGCAGCGGGTCATCACCGACGCGGTGAATGACTCCGGTGCCGAAAGCGGTTCGATCGTGGTGATGGATCCGCGGACCGGTGAGGTCCTCGCCCTGGCCAGCACACCGACCTTCGACGCGAATGATCCCGGTTCCTTCGAATCCGCCGACCTCGGTAACCGCGCACTGACGGACTCCTTCGAACCCGGGTCGACGACGAAAGTCATCACCGTCGCTGCGGTGCTCGAAGAGGGCGGGATGAGCCCGGACACGATCATCGAGATCCCCCCGACCCTCACCCGAGCCGGCAAGGTGTTCAACGATGCTCGACCGCACGGCGGTTACACCTGGGACCTCACGACAACCCTGGCTCGATCCAGCAACATCGGCATGATCCTCGCCGCCGAATCCGTCGGCGGGGATGCGCTATACGACTACCTGCGCCGGTTCGGCATCGGCCAGCCCAGCGGACTCGGTTTCCCCGGTGAAACCAGCGGTTTCCTGCCCGCGCCGGCCGACTGGTCAGGCACGACGTTCCCAACGCTGGCCTTCGGTCAGGGCTTCTCGGTCAACGCCGTCCAGGCAGCCAGCGTGTTCGCCACGATCGCCAATGACGGGGTGCGCGTCCCACCATCCCTGGTGTTGCGCGATGAGACGCCGGTCGGAGTGCAGGTGGTGTCGGCCGACACGGCACGGGAGATCCGCCAGATGCTGGCCACCGTGGTCGAACCGGGTGGCACCGCACCGATGGCCGGCATTCCCGGCTATGCCGTCGGGGGCAAGACCGGAACGGCGCAGGCCATCGATCCCGAATGTCGGTGCTATAACGGCGACACCGTCGGCTCGTTCATTGGCATGGCACCGATCGATGATCCTGAACTCGTCGTCGCCGTCACCATCGTGCGACCGTCGGTTCAACAATTCGGCGGTGAACTCGCCGGGCCGGTGTTCAAGGACATGATGACCTACGCGCTGCAGGCTCGCCAGGTCGCGCCGGTCCCCGGTTCGACCGGCGATAACGGATAGCCTCCTGACGTGTCGACGCCAACCCGGTCGCCGCGGCCGACGCCGGTGAGCCGACCCCTGGCCGCCCTCGTGCCCACCGAGGCTGCGGTGACGATCCACGGTGACACCCAGACACCCGTCACCGGCATCACCCTCGATTCCCGCGACGTGCGACCCGGTGATCTCTTCGCGGCTCTACCCGGGGAGCAGACGCATGGCCGGCACTTCATCGCCCAGGCTCGAGCCCAGGGTGCGGTCGCCGTCCTCACCAATTATGACGGAATCGTCGATGCCGACGACCTGCCCGTCCTGGAGTCCGATGATCCGCGGCGCATCCTCGGTTCGGTTTCCGCCGCGGTGTACGGCCACCCCGGGCGTGATCTGACCCTCGTGGGTGTCACCGGAACGAACGGCAAGACGACGGTCACGCATCTGATCGCCGCGGGATTGAAGGCGACCGGAAACCGCATCGGTCTGATCGGAACAGCGGGCGTGATGATCCACGACGAGGAACTCCCGTCGATCCGCACCACACCCGAGGCGCCCCAGATGCATGCGCTGCTGGCGATCATGCGAGAGCGCGGAGTCAGCGATGTGGTGATGGAAGTGTCGAGTCATGCGCTCGTGCTCGGTCGCGTCGACGGCCTGCGCTTCGACGTCACCGGCTTCACGAACCTGTCCACCGACCACCTTGATTTCCATGGCGACATGGAGTCATATTTCGCCGCGAAGGCGATGCTGTTCACGCCCGAACGCACTCGTCACTGCGTCGTGTGCGTCGACGATGAATGGGGCCGACGACTCGCCGAGAAACCCGAGGTGGCAACGACAACGGTGTCGTTAGGCAGCGATCAGCATGCCGACGTCGTCTGTCGGGAATGCCGAGTCGACGCTCGAGGGCATCAGCAACTGCGCGTGCAGGCAATGGGAACCGAGCATTCCTTCGAGATCGCACTACCGGGTGAATTCAATGCGGCGAACGCCACTGTCGCCTGGGCGATGCTGCATCACCTTGGAGTGACCGATCGGGTCATCCGCACCGGTTTCGCGGACGCGTTCGTCGCCGGTCGGATGGAGCTCATCGACGCGGGCCAAGACTTCACTGTCATCGTCGACTATGCACACAGCCCCGACGCAGTGGAGCGCGTCATTCGCTCGGTACATGCAGACGGGCGACGGATCGTCGTCCTCGGGTGCGGAGGCGATCGCGATCGTGGCAAGCGCTCGGACATGGGTCGGATCGCGGCGGAATGCGCCGATATTCTCTTTGTCACCGATGACAATCCACGAAGCGAGGAACCCGCCGTTATTCGTGCGGCGATGCTCGCCGGTGTCACGTCGGAGAACCGAAGCCACGTCCACGAGATCGGCGATCGACTCGCGGCGATCTCAGCGGCTCTCGAAGCTGCCCGTCCCGGCGATGCCGTGCTGATCCTGGGCAAGGGCCATGAGACGGGTCAGGAGATCGCTGGAATCATCCATCCCTTCGACGACCGAGTCGTGGCACGCGACCTGCTCGCGGCGGAGGCATCGTGATCACCTGGAACCTGGGTCGGATAGCCGAGGTGGTGGACGGCCGGGTCGTGAACGGCGACCCCGAGACGTCGGTCAACGGTGTCGTGTCCGATTCCCGTGAAGTCACACCCGGTTGCATGTTCGTGGCCATCCCCGGCGAGCGCGTGGACGGGCATGATTTCGCCGCTGATGTCCTCGCGAATGGGGCAACCGCGATTCTCGCCTCCCGCGAAGTGGTCGGTCCCGCTGTGATCGTGGACGACACCGTCGCAGCACTCGGACGCCTCGCTGCCGCATACCGGGAAAGCCTTTCGGATCTGCGAGTTCTGGCATTGACCGGATCGAGTGGCAAGACCACTACAAAGGATCTGCTCGCTGCCGTGCTGTCGACATCAGGTCCCACCGTGGCGCCGAAAGGTTCCTACAACTCCGAGGTTGGCCTGCCACTGACGATCCTGACCTGCGATGCCGATACTCGGTTCCTCATTCTGGAGATGGGGATGCGTGGATTCGGCCACATCGACTATCTGTGCCAGATCGGCCGACCTGACATCGCGGGTCTGATCAACGTCGGGTCGGCGCACCTGGGCATGGTCGGATCACGAGAAGGGATCGCCCAGGCCAAGGGTGAGATCCTCGACCGACTCACCTCCGACGGTGCTGCGGTTCTGCATGCCGACAATCCACTGGTCATGGCGCAGGCGCCCCGATCGGCAGCACCGGTGTGGACCTTCGGCGAATCGAGTGATGCCGATGTGCGCATCACCGATGTGCGCATCGACGCCGACGCTCGCGCCTCCTTCGAACTTCTCTACTCGGGGCAGCAGGCGCACGTGGAACTGCAGATCGCCGGCGAGCACCAAACAGCGAACGCAGCGGCGGCCGCGACCATGGCTCTCGCCGCAGGCCTCCCGCTCAGCCAGATCGCCTCGGCGTTGAACTCGGCTGAAGTGGCCAGCAGATGGCGCATGGAGGTCCACCATCGCAGTGATGGGGTTACGGTCATTAACGACGCCTACAACGCGAATCCAGAATCCATGCGCGCTGCGCTTAAAGCACTCGTCGCGATGGGGGAGAACCGGCGCACCTGGGCGGTGCTCGGCATGATGGGCGAACTCGGAGAGGATTCCCGGGACGAACATGACGCCCTGGGGCGCATGGTGGTGCGACTCGATGTCTCCAAACTCCTTGCCGTAGGCGAGGACACTCGGCCGCTATACCTCGGTGCAAGCCTTGAAGGATCCTGGGGCGATGAGGCCGCCTGGGTGGCTGACGTCGACGAGGCGATCACCCGTCTGAATGATGAACTGCGTCCCGGTGATGTCGTGCTCATCAAAGCCTCACGATCGGTCGGGCTCGAGCGCGTCGCTCAGGCCCTCCTCGAGGGGGAACGCGCGTGAGACTCGTCGTCGTATCTGGAGTCATCGCCGCAGTCATCGTGCTGGTCATGACACCGGTGCTCATCAGGTTCCTCCGGCGCCACGGATATGCGCAGGCGATCCGCGTCTCCACCGAGAACGAGCCCTATCCCGAGCACGAGGGCAAGCGCGGAACACCGTCCATGGGTGGCGTAGCAATCCTGCTCGGCGTCGTCATTGCCTATGGCATCACCCACCTGATCTTCTGGCAGCCACCGACGCCGTCGGCGCTGCTGGTGCTGTTCCTCATGCTGGGTCTCGGTGGTGTCGGCATCGCCGATGACTACCTGAAGATCTTCCGTCAGCGTGCGACTGGTCTTCGTGCGCGCACCAAACTCATCGGTCAGGCCGTGGTCGCGTTGGCGTTCGGCATCCTGGCCTTGCAGTTCCCGAACTCCGCGGGCGAGACACCTGCATCGGCGGCGATCTCATTCGTCCGCGATACCAACATCGTGCTGCCCACCGCCCTGTTCGTTCTGTGGGTGTGGTTCCTCGTCACGGCGACCACCAACGGAGTGAACCTCACCGATGGGCTCGACGGCTTGGCCACGGGTGCGGCGACCATGACCTTCGCCTCCTATGTGCTCATCGGGATCTGGCAGTTCAACCAGAGTTGCTTCTCCACCGGTGGCCCCACCTGTTACGACGCTGCGGCTCCTCTCGATCTCGCGGTGCTGGCCGCAGCATTGGCCGGCGCTTGCTTCGCATTCTTGTGGTACAACACCGCACCGGCTCGGATCTTCATGGGAGACACCGGATCATTGGCCATCGGCGGTGCGATCGCCGGGCTTGCCATCACCAGCCGTACCGAACTGCTGCTGGCTCTGCTCGGCGGTCTCTTCCTGCTGATCTCGCTCTCGGTGATCGGTCAGGTGCTGTCGTATCGCATCCTGCACCGCCGAATGCTGCTCATGGCCCCGCTGCACCATCACTTCGAGATGAAGGGATGGCCGGAGATCCAGATCGTCGTGCGCTTCTGGATCATCCAGGGCCTGTTCATCGCCGGAGGCCTCACCTGGTTCTATGCCGAGTGGGTCAATGCCTGATGACAACACGACGGGACCTGTCGAACCTGCGCGATGCTGAGTCGGATTGGCACGGATTGCGCGTGTGCGTGGCCGGGTTGGGTATCGCCGGTTTCGCCGCCGCCGATGCCTTCTTGAGTGTCGGAGCCGACGTCCTGGTGATCGATTCGGCCGACCGCGACCGGCAACGCGAGCGCGGGCAGATCCTCGAGTTACTCGGTGCCCGTGTCGTCCTAGCCAGTTCGGACAGCTGCCCTGATGACACCGACGTGTACGTCGTCTCACCCGGCATTCCGCCGAGTGCGGACATCATCACCTCGGCTCAGCAGCGGGGCATCCCGGTCTGGGGAGAGCTCGAGGTCGCGTGGCGGATGCGCCCGCGGGAGAACGCCGCTCCCTGGTTGTGCGTGACCGGAACCAATGGCAAGACGACGACGACGTTGATGCTGGCTTCGATCCTTGCAGCAGATGGACGCCGCACCATGGCGGCCGGCAACGTCGGCACGAGTCTGATCGATGCGGTGCGTGATCATGACCTCGATGTCATCGCGGTCGAAGTCTCAGCAACCCAGATGCCCTTCGTCACGTCGATGTCCCCGGAATCGGCCGCCTGCATCAATCTGGCCTCAGACCATCTGGACTTCTTCACCTCCATGGCCGATTACGCCGGGAACAAAGCGTTGGTCTATCGGCACACTCAGGTGGCGTGTGTGTACAACGCCGACGAACCAGTGACAGAGCAGATGGTGCGCGATGCTGATGTCGTCGAAGGCTGCCGAGCCGTGGGAGTCACCCAAGGAGTGCCCGGATTGAGCATGATCGGCGTCGTCGACGACGCCATCGTCGACCGGGCGTTCATCGACAATCGAGACACCCATGCCCAGGAATTGGCGCTCGTCGATGACGTGCCCCTCGCTGCTCCAGCGTTCCTCACCGACGCACTCGTGGCGGCTGCCCTGGCGCGATCCCATGGTGTGTCTCCCCGGGCGGTGCGCGAAGGGCTGCGTCATTTCACACCCGCACCACATCGCATGGCCCGCGTCGCACGTGTCGGTGACGTCGTCTACGTCGATGATTCGAAGGCGACGAATGCGCATGCTGCCGCCACCTCGCTGCAAGCGTTCTCGCCGGTGGTCTGGGTGGCCGGGGGGATGGCCAAGGGACAGGACTTCTCGGAATTGATCGAGCAGGTCGCCGCCCGGCTGAGAGCGGTGATCCTGCTCGGAGTCGACCGTGAGGTAATCGGCCGCGCGCTGGCCCGACACGCACCGGATGTGCCCGTGGTCCACGTCAGCCGCAGCGACACTGGAGCCATGGAGGAGGTGGTCGCGCACGCCGCACGTCTGGCTCGCCCCGGCGACACCGTGCTGCTGGCACCCGGCTGCGCCTCGTGGGACATGTTCGGTGACTATGCCGACCGAGGCGATCGTTTCGCTCGTGCGGTGCGCTCGTTGGAGGAGCCGAGCCGATGACGCAGCGAACGGAGGCGATGGAGTCAGCGCACACTGAACCGACATCGGGTATGCGCCGGTTCGTGATGGGTCATCCGCTCGGGCTGTTCCACCTGCTGCTCGGTGCCACGATCCTGCTGCTGGCACTCGGCCTCGTGATGGTGATGTCAGCTTCCAGCATCGTCAGTCTGCGACTGCACGATTCGGTCTACACCCTCGCGCAACGTCAGGCGATGTTCGCGGTGATCGGAATCATCGCGATGCTCATCAGTTCGCGTCTGTCGGTGAAGGTATGGCGGATGGCGGCATGGCCGTCGATCGTCGTCGCCATCGCCCTGCTCGCTGCGGTTATCGTCATCGGTATCGAGGTATCCGGGCAGCGCAACTGGCTGGACATTATGGGCCCGTTCCGGCTGCAGCCATCGGAGATCGCCAAACTCGCCATCGTCATCTGGGCTGCCGATCTGCTCGCACGCAAGGAAGCGCTTCTCGATCGCTGGTCGCATCTGCTGATTCCCCTGCTCCCGGTGAGCGGACTCATCCTGGTTCTGGTGCTCATGGGTGGGGACGTCGGTAACAGCATCATCCTGTCGGCAATCGTGGCGGGAGTCCTCTTCGCCGCGGGAGCGCCGCTACGGCTCTTCGTGGCCCTGGGGGCCCTCGCCGGTGTGGCGATCGCCGGACTGACGATGGCCGCCCCGTATCGGATGAGCCGATTCACCTCCTGGCTCGACCCCTCCGCCGATCCCCTGGGTGAGGGCTGGCAACTCACCCAGGGGCAGTATGCGCTGGGCACGGGTGGCTGGTGGGGCGTAGGGCTGGGCGCCAGCCGGGAGAAGTGGGGATCATTGCCGGAGGCGCATACCGACTTCATCTTCTCGGTGATCGGCGAGGAACTCGGACTGATCGGCACACTCATGGTGCTGGTGCTGTTCGGTGTCATCACCTACGTCGCATTCCGCATCAGTCAGACCAGCACGGATACCTTCGTTCGACTGGCATCGGCCGGTATCGGAACCTGGATCGCGGTGCAGGGCATCGTGAACATGGGAGCAGTGCTGGGACTTCTGCCGATCACCGGGGTGCCGTTGCCATTGGTGTCGTACGGCGGGTCCTCGCTGGTGCCACTGCTCATCGGGATCGGCATGCTGTTGTCCTTCGCCCGCAACCGGGAAATGCATCCTGCTGCATCGAAGAGCGGACAGGTGCGCTCGTGAAGGTGCTGCTCGCGGCTGGAGGATCAGCCGGCCACGTCGAACCTGCTCTCACCTTGGCCGACACTCTGCTCGATGACGATTCCTCGGTGGAGATCGTGGCGCTGGGTACCGAGCGCGGCATCGAATCGACGCTCGTCCCCGAGCGTGGCTATCGCCTGATCACCGTGCCCGCCTATCCGTTTCCGAGGCGGATGAATCGTCGAACGCTCACCGCACCGGTGCGCATCGGCGGTTCGATCCGCAAGGTGACCGAGGTGCTGCGCCGTGAACAACCCGACGTGGTCGTGGGATTCGGTGGCTACGTTGCCTTTCCCGCCTATGTGGCCGCACGCCGGTTGGGCATCCCCATCGTGGTGCACGAAGCCAATGCCCACCCCGGATTGGCCGATCGGGTCGGAGCCCGGTTGACCCCCTGGGTCGCGGTCAACACCGCAGGCGTCCTGCCATCGGCTGCCCACATCGGCATGCCACTGCGCAAGTCCATTCGGGATCTGGCCTCGATGAGCCTCGAGGAGCGCGCGGCGGCCCGCGCTGCTGCTCGCTTGCATCTGGGATTGGCTGCGGATCGACGAACTCTCCTCGTTTTCGGCGGTTCACTCGGGGCCCGGCATATCAACGCCACCATGGCGCAGGCGAGCGATGACCTCGCAGCCGCGAACATCCAGGTCGTCCACATCGTCGGCTCTGCAGGACAGGGCCTACCCGATGATTGGCCCCCCGAACGTGCGGCCGACCAGCCAGCCTACGTGTCCCTGTCGTATCTCGCGGCCATGCACGAGGCGTTCGCAGCAGCCGATGCCGTGGTGTGTCGAGCTGGTGCGATGACATGCGCGGAGGTGTCAGCGGTCGGCCTGCCCGCGGTATACGTGCCGCTGCCGGTGGGTAATGGTGAGCAGACGCTCAACGCACGTCCCGTCGTCGACGCGGGGGGTGGTGTGCTCGTCGACGATGCCGACTTCGAGGTCGAGGCAGTTCGTGGGCAGGTGATACCGCTGGTCACCGATGTCGAGCGCTGCGAGGTCATGTCGGCGAAAGCCCGGCGGTTCGCCATCGTCGACGCCGATGAGAGATTGGCGGATCTGGTTCGTGCTGCAGCAGCGTTGCGCGGCAGAACGAAACGCTCGGCGAAGGTCGACGCACCATGATCGATGGGCGTGTGCATCTGGTCGGTATCGGCGGTGCAGGCATGTCGGGAATCGCGCGCATTCTGCTCGCTCAGGGTGTCACGGTCTCCGGCAGCGATGCGAAGGAGTCCCGACGGGTCAGTGCCCTTCGGGCCCTCGGTGCCGACATCACGATCGGACATGACGCTGCCACTGTGACGCAGGGTGTTCGACCGACGGTCGTGGTCGCCTCTACCGCGATCGGCGCGGACAACCCCGAACTTGTCGCTGCGAGCGGACTAGGGGTGCCCGTGTGGGCGCGGGCCGAAGCCCTGGCCGAGGTGATGAAGGGTCACCTCGGAGTGGCCGTCGCCGGAACCCACGGCAAGACCACGACGACATCCATGATCACCGTCGCCCTCCAGGCAGCGGGGGTCGATCCGTCATTCGCCATCGGCAGCGAATTGCACGAATCGGGCTCCAACGCTCACCTCGGTAGTGGTGACATCTTCGTCGTCGAGGCAGACGAGAGCGATGGATCCTTCGTGCAACTCGAACCCGATATCGCCGTCGTGACCAATGTCGAAGCCGATCATCTCGACCACTTCGCGGATATCGCCGCGATAGATGAGGTATTCGGTCGTTTCGTGGGCAAAGCAGGTGCCCGTTCCGGGGCCGCGCTGATCTGCATCGATGATCCCGGGGGTGCTCGGTTGATCGATGCGACGCGATCGGCCGGGATCACCGTGCACACCTACGGCACGTCCCCCGAAGCTGATTTCCGCATCGATCGCTGGAGTGCGCCCAGTGGCACGGCTCGAGGATGGACCTTCGACGTCGTGCGCACCGGTGTGCGCCTTGGTGAGGTCACCCTGCAGGTGCCTGGTCGCCACAACGCGCTCAACGCCACCGCGGCCCTCGCGACCGGGGTGCTGCTCGATCAGCCGGTGGCGTCACTGCGTGAGGGTCTCGAGGCCTTCACCGGCACCCGACGTCGATTCGAGCTGCGCGGAACCGTCGGAGGAACAAGGGTTTTCGACGACTACGCCCACCACCCGACCGAAGTACACGTCACGATGAGCGCCGCGCGGGAGATGGTCGGTCCGGGGCGACTCGTGGTGGTGTTCCAAAGCCATCGATATTCCCGTACCGCCGCCTTCGCCGAACAGTTCGGAGATGCTCTCGCCGATGCTGACGAGTTGATCGTCATGGAGGTCTTTCCCGCGGGTGAGGCGGCGATTCCCGGCGCCAGTGGCTCGGTGATCGCCGAATCCGCCCGACGGGCGGGCGCAACCTCCGTGGTGTTCGAGCCGTCGTGGTCGAGTGTCCCCGAGCAGGTGGCTCACAGAGTGCGCCCAGGGGATCTGGTCATCACGATGGGAGCCGGCGATGTCGGCATGCTCGCTCCCGAGATCGTCGATCGTCTGCGGGCGGCCGAAGGTGAGGAATCATGAGCACGCACCGCCGGCGTCCACGTGTGCTGTGGTGGGTCATCGCACTCGTCGTCCCCACGCTGATCGCCGGTGCATGGGTGGTGTGGTTCTCGCCCTGGTTGAGTGTGGAGAACGTCCGGGTCGTGGTGAGTGGTGAAGCCCCGGATTCGGCCGGGGAGTTCCCGATCACCGACGTTGAGGCAGTCATCGATGTGCCCGAGGGGACACCGATGGTTCGGGTACCCGCGGACGTCATCGTCGCGCGCGTGTCTGCGCTGCCTCAGGTGCGTTCTGCGCAGGTGGTGCGCGAGTGGCCGCGCACCCTGGTGATCGATATCGAACGGCGCACCCCGGTAGCCGCGGCTGTCGGTGCCGACGGCTACGACCTGGTGGACCTCGAGGGCATGGTGGTGACCGTCGTCGCCGATCAGCCTGCGGACCTGCCCCTGGTGGCAGCCAGCGGTGCGGGGTTGCCAGCCGCGCTGGCAGTCGCCGCGCAACTGCCCGCCGAACTCCGGGATGCGACCGAGGTGATCGAGGCAACGACACGCAATGACGTCACACTGATCCTCCGGGCCAGCGCCACCTTGCCCAATGGCGGTGAAGTGGTCTGGGGTGATGCTGAGCAAGGGCAATTGAAGGCCGAGGTCCTGCAGGCCCTGGTATCTGCGGAATGGGATCGGTACAACGTCTCCGCTCCGACTGCACCCACGACAGCACGTTCTGCCGATTCCACCACCCCCACTGTCGATGACACCGACATCACCGACGCAGGAGTTCTGGCGGAGCCAGGCGCTTCCTCGGATCCCGACCTCGATGTCGCTGCGGTGGGATAGCCCGGATACGCCGGTTCGCGCCGGTGTCATCCTCCAGCACGGTTTCGCCCGATCTCCACGGACCTTGGCCGGCATCGCCGGACTGCTGGCTGCGCACGGGTGCCTCACCGTACGTCCGGCGATTCCTTCCTTCACTGCCCGCCGTTCGCTTCATGATCCCGGTTGGCTCGACGCATTCGGGAACCGCGTCGGTGCGGTGATGCGAGAGCGTGCCCCCGGGGTTCGTGTGATCGGGATCGGTCACTCTGCCGGAGCTGCCGTCATCTCGGGATGGTCGACGTTTCTGGATGGGGTCGTGTTGGTGGACCCGGTGGATCGTCACCAGCGCATCGAACGTCTTGGCGGTGACGTGCAGCGTCCGCCGGTGCGCGTCAGCACCGCCGATCCCTCAGCGTGCAATCGCCATGGTCGGGCGGTCGACATGCTCGCCGCTCTCGGGTGCGTAGAGCTGGGACGAACGTGGGTGCCGATCGCAGGCGCCTCGCACGCCGATCCGGAGCGTGTGCCGATCAGTCTCCAGCCGGCCGATGTGCCCGCCGCCGACCTGGTAGCGCGGTTGGCCTGTGGTCGGGGCGGATCGCCGACTGTGGTGTGTCGATGGGGGAGTGTGATCCTCGAGGCCGTAGCGGAGTTGATCGAGGATGAATCGATCTGAGGGGGAGGTTCTCGACCGCGTGGCGGCTTGCACACCGCCAGATCGGGTGCCTACGCTGGCGAACACGATCAACGCACGATCATCTCGATCTTAACGTGAGATTGAGATCCGTGCGTGAATAGGCACGATGGACGACGGACGCGTCGATTCATCGGAAGGGATGCGCTCGTGGCCGCACCGCAGAACTACCTCGCCGTGATCAAGGTCGTCGGCATCGGCGGCGGTGGCGTGAACGCCGTCAACCGGATGATCGACGTCGGATTGAAGGGCGTGGAATTCGTCGCCATCAACACCGACGCGCAAGCTCTGCTGATGAGCGACGCCGACGTCAAGCTCGACATCGGCCGCGATCTCACCCGGGGACTGGGTGCCGGTGCCGATCCCGATGTCGGTCGCCAAGCCGCCGAGGATCACGCGGAGGAGATCGAGGAAGTCCTGCGCGGAGCCGACATGGTGTTCGTCACCGCAGGCGAGGGTGGTGGCACCGGAACCGGTGGCGCCCCCGTTGTCGCGCGGATCGCGCGCGGGCTCGGGGCGTTGACGATCGGTGTCGTCACCCGACCGTTCGGATTCGAAGGCCGCCGTCGGTCGACTCAGGCCGAGATCGGCGTGGAAAGCCTGCGTGAAGAGGTCGACACCCTCATCGTCATCCCGAATGACCGCCTACTCAGCCTCGCCGATCGCAACATCAGCGTCATCGATGCGTTCCGGCAGGCCGACCATGTGTTGCTTCAGGGTGTGTCGGGTATCACCGACCTCATCACGACACCCGGTCTGATCAATCTGGATTTCGCTGATGTCAAGAGCGTCATGTCAGGCGCTGGTTCGGCGCTCATGGGCATCGGCAGTGCGCGCGGTGATGAGCGAGCGATGGAAGCCGCCGAGCGTGCGATCTCCTCGCCGCTTCTCGAAGCGAGCATCGAAGGCGCGCACGGTGTGCTGCTGAGCGTCTCCGGTGGCAGCGATCTGGGCCTGTTCGAGATCAACGAGGCAGCGCGCCTGGTTTCCGATGCGGCCCACCCCGATGCCAACATCATCTTCGGTGCGGTGATCGACGACACGCTCGCCGACGAGGTCCGGGTCACGGTCATCGCGGCGGGATTCGATGGTGGCACCCCGCCCACGCGGCGCAGCCAACCGGTCACACGCAAGGTGGCTGACGAGACTCCCGTCGCCGCCGCCGTTGCCTCGTCGCAGAGTCCCCAGGATGCTCCCTCTATCCCGGTGACCCCCGATCCGACGCCCGAACCCAAGAAGCCCGCACCGCCGGCCCGTACGGTCGTCTTCGACGACATCGAGGGCGGCGACGATCTCGACGTCCCCGACTTCTTGAAGTAGTCGGCGCGTCGACATCCCGCGACGAGCTGCCATGGGAGTTCTGGCACGGGGGGCGATGCCCCTCGCCGATGGCGGCGTCGTCGAATGGTTGTTCACCGATCGCACCGGTGGGGTCAGTTCACCCCCTTTCGATACGGCCAATATGGCGCTGCATGTCGGCGATGATCCCGAGGATGTCGCACGGAACCGGGCTGTCCTCGCTGCTGAACTCTCGATCGATGTTGACGCGCTCGCGACGATGACCCAGGTTCACGGCCGCGATGTTGCGTTCGTGGCCGGGCCACATGCCATCGATCCGCCACCACGGGCTGATGCACTCGTCACCGATGTCGCGAATGTGGCCCTGGTGACGCAGGTCGCCGATTGCGTTCCGATCCTGCTCGCAAGCCCGCAGGGCACGATCGCAGCGGTGCATTCGGGGTGGCGGGGAGTGGTCGCCGGTGTCACGACTGCAGCAGTCGAGGCACTCATCGCGCGTGGTGTCGAACCAGAGTCCATCCGCGCCTGGATCGGCCCATCCATCTGCCCGAGCTGTTACGAGGTCGGTGCGGATGTGCGTGATCAGGTCGCGGCGGCTGCGGAATCCGCCTACGCCACAACCGCTGCGGGCGCCCCCGCGGTGGATGTCCGCGCCGGTGTGGTCAAGCAACTCGCGCACCACGGCATCACGGCTGAAGTGATCGATGCCTGCACGGCTGAGGATGACGCCCTGTATTCCTATCGTCGCGATGGGCGCACGGGCCGAGAGGCCGGGGTGATCATCCGACGGCTGGCTCCTGGACGGCAGGGATGACCGCCGAACGAGACGATGATGGCCGCCTCCGTGAACTAGCAAGCGGACTCGATCGCACCCGGGCCAGGATCGAAGCGGCATGCGAGGTGGCCGGCCGCGATCGCGCCGATGTGCATCTGATCGTGGTGACCAAGACCTGGCCGACGAGCGATGTGCTGGCCCTCGCCGAGCTCGGTGTGGCCGATGTGGGGGAGAACAAGGCCGGTGAGTTGCGGGCCAAGCGGGACGAGTGTGCCGCCACGGCGCCGAGCACCTCGCTGACCTGGCACTTCATCGGTCAGATTCAATCCAATAAGGCCCGCGAGATCGCCCGCTGCGCCGATGTGGTGCACGCGGTGGATCGACCCAAGCTGCTCGCCGGTCTGTCTCGCGGTGCGCAGGAGCGAATCGATGCCGGAGCGAGCGCTCGATTGGCCTGCCTGGTGCAGGTGTCGCTGGACCCCCAGCCGAGCCCGGGACGCGGGGGCGCAACCCCCGAGCAGGCCCTCGCCCTGGCGGATCAGATCGCCGGAACCGAGGGTCTGGCGCTGAGAGGGGTGATGGGTGTCGCCCCCCTGGGCGGTGACCCTCGAGAGGCGTTCACCACCCTGCGCGAGATCGCCGACCGGGTCGCAGCCACGCATCCTGGGGCGGACTGGATGTCCGCGGGGATGAGTGGCGACCTCGAACAGGCGGTTGCGGCCGGCGCGACACACCTGCGCGTCGGCTCGGCGGTCCTGGGGAGCAGGCCTCCCCTCGGGTAGCGTCACTTCTGCGAGGACTCCGCAGGTGCAGCGGGGCCTCTCCACGAGCCGAAAGGCATACCGACTCGAAAGGCACACCATGGCAGGCTCGATGCGCAAGATGGCGGTGTACCTGGGCCTCGTCGAGGACGACGACCCCTACCGCGATGATCCGTATCGCAGTGACGGAATCGACGACTACGACGAGCCGGACGAGGAGACTCAGCGTCGAGAACGACGCGCCTCGCGGCGCTCGGGTGCCTCGGAATACCGCTCTGTCACAGTGGCGGAACCGCCCTCCTCGGTGCGGACCTTCCGTGAGGAGAGGGTCTCCACTCGAGAGCGGGAACCGCGCAAGGTCGACCGGGTCGCCGAGCGAGATGTCGACGTCGATCCCACGCCCACGCGATCGGCCCCGGCCGTCGGTGCGGACCTGTACCGGATCACGACGATCCACCCGCATACCTACAATGACGCCCGCCGCATCGGCGAGGAGTTCCGCGAGGGCATCCCGGTGATCATGAACCTCACCGAGATGGAAGACGGTGACGCCAAGCGCATCGTGGATTTCGCTGCAGGCTTGGTCTTCGGACTGCATGGGACGATCGAACGCGTGACCAACAAGGTGTTCCTACTGTCCCCGGAGAACGTCGACGTCGGGGCGGAAGCGCGTGTGCAGTTGGCCCAGAACGGGTTCTTCAACCAAAGTTGAGATCGACGTCCACCTCGTAGAATGGAAGGAACGAGGTCGGACTTTTCGGAGATGAGGGGATGAGGCGGTGGCTGCGGTCGGTCAGGTGATCGCCACCGCTTTGTGGCTGTACTGGTTGGTCCTCATCGGTCGGTTGATCTTCGATTTCGTTCAGATTTTCGCGCGATCGTGGCGGCCGCGGGGCCCGCTTCTCATTGCGGCCGAGATCATCTACAGCCTTACTGACCCGCCGCTGCGGCTGTTGCGTCGGGTCATCCCTCCGCTGAAACTCGGCGGAATCCAATTCGATCTGGCCTTCTTGGTGTTGATCATCGCGGTGCAGATCCTGATCAATGTCGCCCTCGCCTTCACATAACCCCACGTTTTCGTCGAGTCATATCCGTTTGAAGGAGCACCGCCATGGCACTGACACCCGCCGACGTGCACAACCAGCAGTTCACCACGGTGCGGATGCGCACCGGCTACGACATGGACGAGGTCGACGCGTTCCTCGATGCGGTGGAGGCTGAACTCGGCCGCCTCCTCGCAGAGAACGACGACCTGCGGGCGCAGGTGACCCAGGCTCAGTCACGGGCCCTCGCGGCGGAGCAGCGCGCCGCAGGCGCGAAGGAGGAGTCTGCCCCTGCTGATTCAGCGCCGGTGAATCCGGCGCTTGCGGCTGTCGTGGCGCAGGCGAGCTCGGGCCCGGTCGCGGACGTGGTCGAGGAAGCCGAGGTGGTCGAGTCGGTCGCGGTGTCGGAGGCGGTCGTGGAGCAGACCTCGCGGATGGACGTCGTGACCGAAGGCGTCGTCGATGGAGAGGCCGCTGCCGCTGTCTGGAGCGACGCGGCACCGCCTTCCGAGCAGGCACCGCCGTCGGAACAGGCGCTGAAGATCCTCGAGATCGCCCAGCGCACCGCTGACGAGACGGTGGCGCACGCGAAGTCCGAGGCATCGAACATCCTGACCAAGGCTCGTTCGCAGGCTGCCGAGGTCACCGCTGATCTTGACGCTCAGCGCACGGTGCTGGAGAAGCAGGTGGGTCAGTTGCGTACCTTCGAACGCAACTATCGGATCGCGTTGCGCGATCACATCGCCGGGCAGCTTGCGGAGTTCGACCGTGCCGCGTCGAAGGAGGATTCCGTCGCCGGTCCACCCCCGGCGATCGAATCTGTGCAGGCCGTCCTCGACGAATAGCCTGGCACCGGTGCTCGCGGATCAGATCCGTTCGATCGACAGGCGCAGTCCGAGGTCGTCATCGGTGCTGAGGTGACCACCGTCGAATAGTTCACCGGGGGCGAAGTCCACAGCGAGAACCTCGGCGGCGATGTAGTCGGCATGGTCGGTCAAGGCGCCGGCGAGATCGGCATCATCGGTGGCCCACTGCAGTCGGATGCGATCGGAGATGTCCAGACCGGCAGCCTTGCGGGCTTCTGCGATCGCGCGGACGGCTTCGCGGGCGAGTCCGAGCCGGCGCAGCGCGTCATCGATGTGCAGATCGAGTGCGATGGTCTCACCGCTGCCACTGGCCACCGCCCATCCCTCGCGAGGGGTTTCGGTGATGATCACGTCGTCGGGTTCGACGGTGACCTCACCGATCCCGGTGACCTCGATCGCGACCGTGTCACCGGCGCGCATGCGAGCGGGCAGGGTGGCCTCGGAGGCGATGGCCTCGGCGACGACCTGGGTTGATGAGCCGAACCGTCGGCCCAGAGACCGGAAGTTCGCCTTGACGCTGACATCGACGAGTTCACCGGCCTCGTGAGCGAGCGGCAGCACGGTGGCCACGTTCAGTTCCGCGGCGACCTCGTCGACGAGTTCGGCGGGTAGGTCGGTCCAGCCGGTGGCAGACACCAGTGCCCTGGCAAGCGGTTGACGAGTGCGGACCCCCGAGGATGACCGCGCGGCACGACCGAGTTCGACGATGCGTCGGATGAGTGCAACCTGCTCGGTGAGGGTGTCGTCGATGAGCGACTCGTCGACTGTCGGCCATGGACTCAGGTGCACCGATGCGGCAGCCTGCGGCCGGGTGGGGCGCACCATGTCCTGCCAGATGCGCTCGGTGATGAACGGGGTGTAGGGAGCCATGACCGCGGTCACGATGCGCAGGGCCTCGTCGAGGGTCGCCAATGCAGCAGGATCGCCCTCCCAGAACCGGCGGCGGGACCGACGCACGTACCAGTTGGACAGTTCGTCGATGAACGCTGAGATCAATCGCCCACCACGCTGGGTGTCGAAGTTCTCCAGAGCCTCGTCGACGTCACGGGCGAGGCGATGTGCCTGCGAGAGCACCCAGCGATCCAGCGCAGGACGATCCTGTGGCGGGGGCACGGCACCGGGATCATCCGGTGACCACTGTGCCGCGCGCGCATAGAGAGCGAGGAACGACGCAGTGTTCCAGTAGGTCAGCAGCACCTTGCGCACGACCTCGCCGATGGCCGCGTGACCAACGCGGCGGGACTGCCAGGGTGAGCCGGAGGCGAGCATGAACCAGCGCACGGCATCGGCACCGTGGTCGTCCATCAACGGGATCGGTTCGAGCACATTGCCGAGGTGCTTGCTCATCTTGCGGCCGTCCTCGTCGAGGATGTGACCGAGGCAGACGACGTTCTTATATGACGACTCGTCGAACACCAGGGTGCCGATGGCCATCAGGGTGTAGAACCAGCCGCGCGTCTGGTCGATCGCCTCGCAGATGTAGTCGGCGGGGTAGCGCTGCTCGAAGGTCTCGACACCCATGTGCGGATAACCCCATTGAGCGAAGGGCATCGCGCCGGAGTCGTACCAGCAGTCGATGACCTCGGGCACTCGCTGCGCGGTGGCACCGCAGGTTCGACATCCCACAGTGATCTCGTCGACGAAGGGTCGATGTGGATCGAAGTCACGCAGATCTCGGCCGGTGAGTTGACCGAGTTCGGCTCGAGAACCCACGACGGTGAGGTGGCCATCCGGGCAGCGCCAGATCGGCAGGGGTGTTCCCCAATATCGGTTGCGCGACAGCGCCCAGTCGACGTTGTTGCGCAGCCAATCTCCGTAGCGACCCCATTTGATGGTCTCGGGATACCAATTGGTCTTCTCGTTCTCGCGCAGCAGCCGGTCGGCGATCGCGGTCGTCTTGATGTACCACGACGGCTGGGCGTAATAGATCAGGGGAGTGTGGCATCGCCAGCAGTGTGGATAGGAATGCTCGTAGGGAACGTGCTTGGCGAGCATTCCTCGCGTGGTGAGGTCGGCAACCAAGGCCGCATCAGCATCCTTGAAGAATTGTCCGCCGACGATGTCGAGGTCTGCCTCGAAGGTCCCATCCGGGCGCACGGGGTTGACGACGGGCAGTCCATAGGCCCGGCATGAGGCAAGATCATCGGCTCCGAAAGCCGGAGCCTGGTGCACCAGGCCCGATCCGTCGTCCGTGGTGACGTAGTCGGCCAGGATCACGAAATGGGAGTCGGGGATGTCCACCAGATCGAACGGGGGCGTATAGGGCGTGCGCTCGAGATCCTGTCCGGATAACCGCTCGAGGATCTGCGCATCGGCGCCGAGGAGGGAGTCGGCGAGATCCTCTGCCACGACGAGGACCTCGCCGTCGGCAGTCCGGCCGACGACGTAGGCGGATTCGGGGTTGACTGCGACCGCGGTATTGCTGACCAGCGTCCAAGGGGTCGTCGTCCACACGAGTAGGGCCACCCCGGGATGACGTTCGGCGAGCGGACCGCCGGCGACGGGGAAGCGAACATAGACAGAGGGATCGATGACGGTCTCGTATCCCTGCGCCAGTTCGTGATCGGACAGGCCGGTGCCGCAGCGAGGACAGTACGGACTCACCCGGTGGTCTTGCACCAGCAGCCCGGAATCGAAGATGCGTTGCAGGGACCACCACACGCTGTCGATGTAGTGGGGGTCCATCGTCCAGTAGGCATCTTCCATGTCGACCCAGAAACCCATCCGGCGGGTCATGTGGTTGAACTCGTCGACATGGCGCAGCACGGATTCGCGGCACCTGGCGTTGAATTCCGCGATTCCGTAGTGCTCGATATCGCTCTTGCCGGTGAATCCCAGTTCGCGTTCGACGGCCAACTCCACGGGCAGGCCATGGCAGTCCCACCCGGCCTTGCGAGGAACGTGATAGCCCTTCATCGTGCGATAGCGAGGGAAGATGTCCTTGAAGACTCGAGCCTCCACGTGATGGGCCCCCGGAGTGCCGTTGGCGGTCGGGGGACCTTCGTTGAAGACCCACAGGGGCCGTCCCTCGCTCGTGGCCAGGCTCGTATGGAACGTGCCCTCGGCATCCCACTGGTCGAGGATCGCCCGCTCCATCGAGGGCAGATCGACGTGAGCCGGGACGGCGCGGTACATGGATCCTCCACAGATGGGGCGGCGACCCGCAAGGATATCGGGGGCACGTCGACAGACAGCGCACGGGCGGGGCGGCGTGGTGTCTTGCGTCCACCGGTTCGGGCGCCTAGCCTGCCCCGAAACTTACGCGAGGACCACATCATCGAGGATCGGAGCGCAGGGTGAAGGCGACGTCCGGCACGACCGGCAGCGCGCGGGGGGCCAAGCGATCGACTGCGAAGGCGCCCGCGAAGAAGGCCGCACCGGCGAAGAAGGCCGCGCCGGCGAAGAAGCCCGCCCCGGCGAAGAAGCCCGCCCCGGCGAAGAAGCCCGCCCCGGCGAAGAAGGCCGCCCCGGCGAAGAAGCCCGCA
>CAJXYI010000013.1 GCA_913063435.1 uncultured Actinomycetales bacterium
CTTGCTGCCATCGCGGGCGGGGGATGGCAGGCGAACGACACGAGACCGGATTCGACCCGCGGTGCTGGCCAGAACACGTTCGCCGCCACCGATCCGGCACGTTGTACCTGCGCGTACCACTGCATCTTCACCGACGGCACCCCGTACACCCGGCTGCCCGGAGCCGCCGCGAGCCGTTCGGCGACCTCGGCCTGCACCATCACCAGACCGTGTCGCACCGATGGGAACGTCGCGAGCAGATGCAACAGCACCGGGACTGCCACGTTGTAGGGCAGATTCGCCACGATCGCCGAGGGTGGTCGAGGCAGCTCGCTGATGCGCATCGCATCCGCCGCGATCACCTCGAGGCGATCGGCACAATCGGGACGATGCTGCTCGACGGTGAGCGGCAGTTGCTCGGCCAAGCGCGGATCGATCTCCACCGCGATGACGCACTCGGCTCGATCGAGCAGGGCAAGGGTCAGCGACCCCAAACCGGGGCCGACCTCGAGCACGACATCATCCGCACTCACCCCGCTGCGGTCAGCGATCCGGCGCACGGTGTTGGCGTCGATGACGAAGTTCTGCCCCAGTGTTTTCGTCGGTCGAATATCGAGTCGCGCGGCGAGTTCGCGCACTTCGGCGGGGCCGAGCAGCCCGTCGGTCCGGCTCACCATTCCCCGAATGCGCGCATGGAGTTCTCCCATAACGCGTCGCAGAGTTCGTCGACTTCCTCACCGCGCACCTGCGCCATCGAACGCACCGTCAGCGGCACCAGATAGGACGCGTTGATCCGGCCGCGATAGGGCATCGGGGTCAGATACGGAGCATCGGTCTCGACCAGCACGCGATCGCGCGGCACGACCACGAGCGCATCGCGCAGTGGCTGTGCGCTGGAGAACGTCACGACACCGGCGAAAGAGCAGTACCACCCGTTGTCAGCACAGATGCGTGCCATATCGGCATCGCCGGAGAAGCAGTGGAACACCACGCGATCGGGGGCGCCTTCGGCGAGCAGCACCGAGATCACATCATCGTGGGAATCGCGGTCATGGATCACCAACGTGCGATCGGTGCGCTTGGCCAGGTCGATGTGCCAGCGGAATGACTCGGCCTGCGCGGGACGCCCCGACTCACCGGTGCGGAAATAATCCAGCCCCGTCTCACCGATCGCGCGTACACCCGGTTCGATCGACAACGCCTCGATCTCGGTGAAGGCCGCTTCCAGCGCAGCCATTCCTTCGCGTTCGCCGATGCGTGCGGCATCGTTGGGATGCAGCGCGACAGCAGCGATCACCTCGTCGTGATTTTGCGCTGCTTGCACGGCCCAGCGCGACGACGCGACATCGCAGCCGACCTGGACCACGCGCGTGACGTTGACCGCGCGCGCCCGTGCCAGCGCATCGTCGACTCCGAGGTCCTCCTCACCGCCCTTGAGGTGCCGGTCCACCACATCGAGGTGGCAGTGCGAATCGACAACCGGTCCGGGCAAGGCCTCGGGAGCATCCGGGCGACCCTCGGGCTGCTTAGCCATCGACCACCTCAGGCATCGGAGTCCTCCAGCCGTGGGAACAGCGCCTCGCCCTTGGTCACCGTGGCACCGGCGGGCAACTGCCCCCACCGGGCAACATCGACCACGGACGCTTGACCGATCGGACCAATCGATTGATCAGCACCGAGCTGCTGCCACAGCGAACGCATCGCCGTGGGCATTACCGGGTGATAGAGCACCGCGATCGCGCGCAGGGATTCAGCGATCGTGTAGAGGACGGTGTTCAATCGCTGCGCATTCGCCTCATCCTTGGCCAGCACCCACGGTTCGGATTCGGTGACGTAGAGGTTGACCGCGTCGACGAATGATCGGATGTGTCCGATTCCGGTGGAGAAGTCCAGCGCACACATCGCCGTATCGGCCTGGACGGCAACAGATTCCAGCATCTGCTGCAATGACTCCTCAGCATCGGTCGACTCACCGGGAGCAGGCAGCGAACCGTCGCGGTAGCGCTGCACCATCGCCGTGCATCGCGATGCGAGATTGCCCAACCCGTTGGCGAGTTCGGAGTTGTAACGCGCCGACATGTCCTCCCAGGAGAACGACCCATCCTGGCCGAAGTTGATCGCGTGCATGAAGTAGTAGCGGAACGCATCAGCACCGAAGTGGTCGGTGATCTGTTCCGGTGCGATACCGGTCAACCGGGTCTTGCTCATCTTCTCGCCCCCGACCAGCAACCAGCCGTGTGCGAAAACCTTGCGCGGCAGTTCGACTCCCGCCGCCATCAGCATCGCTGGCCAGTACACCGCATGGAAGCGCAGGATGTCCTTGCCGACGAGGTGCACATCTGCAGGCCACGTGTTCGCGAACATCGCACCTTCGGGTGAATCAGGATCTGCGCCATAGCCCACTGCTGTCGCATAATTCAACAGAGCATCGAACCACACATAGACGACCTGCTTTTCGTCCCATGGCAGCCCGATCCCCCACGACACACTCGATCGCGACATCGAGATGTCCACGAGTCCGGCCTTCAAGAAGCTCATGACCTCGTTGTAGGCGCTGACCGGCTCCACGGCTTTCGGATTCGCCTCATAGTGCGCGATGAGTGCATCGGTGAACGCCGATAGTTTGAAGAAGTAGTTCGTCTCGCTGAGCATCTCGACCGGTCGGTCGTGCACGGGGCACAATTGGTCGCCGTCGTTACCGGTGATGACATCGCCGGGCAGTTTGAACTCCTCGCAGCCGACGCAGTACGGGCCCTCGTAGTCGGCTTCGTAGACGTAGCCGTTCTCGCGCACGCGTTCCCAGAATCTGCGCACACCCTCGCGATGTCGGGTCTCGGTGGTGCGGATGAAGTCGTCATTGGCGGCATCGATCGTTTCGAGCACCGGGCGCCACTCCTGCTCGACAAGGCGGTCGACCCACTCCTGCGGGCTCACCCCACCTGATTCGGCGGCGCGCTGCACCTTGGTGCCGTGCTCGTCGACCCCGGTGAGATACCAGACCTCCTCACCGCGCTGGCGCCGCCAGCGGGTGAGCACGTCTCCGGCGGTCGTGGTGTAGGCGTGGCCGATGTGGGGGGCGTCATTGACGTAATAGATCGGTGTCGTGACGTAGTAGGCGGCCATGACCGGCGATCCTACGGAAGCCCGCGGCGGGCGGCGACCACCGCGTCGTATACCTCGCGTCGCGGCACGCCGACTTCACGGGCCACATCCCCGATCGCTGCGCGCCGGTCGATGCCGGCAGCTTCGGCCGCCTCGACTCGCGCCACCCATTCACCAGGATCACTCGCCACCGCTTGGTCCTCACCACCGGAGATGACGACCGTGATCTCCCCGCGGAGTCCGGCATCGGCTCGCTGGCGCACATAGGCGAGATTCCCCCGAATCACCTCTTCATGCGTTTTGGTTAACTCCCGCGCCAGCACCGCGGACCGATCCGGTCCGAATACCTCGACCATGTCCGCGAGCGCGGCACTGATGCGATGAGGGGATTCGAAGAACACCATCGTGCGCTGTTCACCTGCCAATGACTGCAGGTGACGACGACGGTCTCCGGGCTTGCGGGGCAGAAACCCTTCGAAGCAGAAGCGATCCACGGCCAGCCCCGAGACGACCAGTGCCGCCAGCACCGCACTGGGTCCGGGCAGCACCGCCACCTCGATGCCGGCATCCAGGCACGCGCGCACGACGCGATATCCCGGGTCGCTGACCAGAGGCATTCCCGCGTCGGAGATGACCAGCACATCGATGCCGTCGCGCAGGCTCGACAGCAACACCTCGACGCGACCCGCTTCGGCGCTGTCGTGCAGCGAGATCACCCGACCGGCCAATTCAACGCCGAGATCGCTGGCCAGTCGGCGGGCGCGCCGAGTGTCCTCCGCCGCGATGACGCCGGCGGTGGCCAGAGCATCACGCAGCCGGCTCGAGGCGTCACCAGGATTTCCCAGCGGGGTCGCCGCGAGGATCAGCCGGCCGAACTCAGCCGGATCGCCTACCCCCGACTGTCGGCGATGATCGGTCCGGGGCTGATCGGTCCGGGGCTGATCGGTCCTGGTCTGATCGGTCCTGGTCTGATCGGCCCGGTGCACGCCCACGTCACCCATCCTCCCACTCCCCCAACCTCCCTGATGTCTGCGTCTGAGTTACCTGAATGGTCGCTAACTCGATGAGTTAGCGACCATTCAGGTAACTCAGACGCATGACGGGGTGACCGGGTGGTGATCTGTCGGAAAGGCGGCGCGGCAGACCATCGCCGGCCCGGGCACCTACCATGGCCCGCGTGAGCGCGACGGCGGAGGCACCACGGGCAGCCAAGCCCCGTCACGCCCGCTCCGCATCCGCATCGAGCGGCTCTCCCCGCCGCCCCCAAACCGGCTACCGCCCCCTTCCAGGCAACCGCTGGGTCGGCTGGGCCGGACCGCTCGCGGTCACCGCCGTCGCCGGAATCCTTCGCTTCACCGACCTCGGCCGCCCTGATGCGGTGGTGTTCGACGAGACGTACTACGCCAAGGACGCCCTCGCGCTGCTGCGTTTCGGTTCCGAACAGGCGTTCCTCGAAGGCGCCGACGACACGATCTTGGCCAGTGACGGCAACTGGCGCACCCTCGATGTGTTCTCCGGCGACCCCGGGTTCGTGGTGCACCCCCCCTTCGGCAAGTGGACCATCGCCGCTGGTGAGTGGCTGTTCGGAATGACGCCCTTCGGGTGGCGATTCGCCGTCGCTTTGCTGGGCACCCTGTCGGTGCTGCTCGTCGCCCGCATCGCTCGCCGACTCACCCGCTCGAACCTCATCGGTGTCACCGCAGGCCTGCTGCTCGCCCTCGACGGCATCCACCTGGTGATGAGCCGCACCGCGATCTTGGACATGGTCATCTCGTTCTGGGTGCTCGCGGCTTTCGGTTTCTTGCTGCTCGACCGCGACCAGGTCCGAAAACGATGGTTGAGCAACGATGCGCTCTCCCCCGCGATGTGGGGTCCCCGCCTGGGTCCGCGCCCGTGGCGCTGGGCAGCTGGCATCAGCCTGGGCCTGGCGTGCGGGGTGAAGTGGTCGGGGCTGTGGTTCGTCGCGGTATTCGGCCTGATGACCGTGATCTGGGATGTCGGCCTACGTCGACGCCTCGGCGTCGAGAACCCCTGGTCGGCCACCCTAGTGCGCAGTGCTCCGCCCGCATTCGTGGCGATCGTCGGCAGTGCGCTAGTGGTCTATCTGCTCACCTGGACCGGCTGGATCGTCACCGATGCCGGCTGGGGTCGACAGTGGGCCGCCGGGCAGGAGCCTTCGATCATGCCCGACTGGTTGCGCTCACTATGGCACTACCACGCCCAAGCCTGGTCATTCCACGTCTCACTCGAATCCGACCACTCGTACCAGTCGAATCCGCTCAGTTGGTTCCTGCAGACACGACCAACGTCGTTCTTCTACCGTGGCGGAGAGGAAGCCGCGGGAACCTGCGGCGGCGAGAACTGCTCGATCGCCATCAACGCGATCGGCAATCCCGTCGTGTGGTGGGCCGGTGCGATCGCACTTATCCATCAGGTGTGGCGTTATGTTGCGCATCGCGATTGGCGTTCGGGTGCAGTGCTCGCGGGTGTCCTTGCCGGGTGGGCGCCGTGGCTGCTGTACCTGGACCGCACGATCTTCACGTTCTACACCGTCGTCTTCGTGCCGTTCATCGCCATCGCGCTCGCAATGAGTCTCGGTGCCCTGCTCGGTCCCGCCGATGCACCACTGGATCGACGCCGCTGGGGTGCGATCGGTGCGGGTGCGATCGTGCTGGCCGCCGTTGCCGCAGCATGGTGGTTCTATCCGGTGTGGACCGCGCAACCATTGACGTATCTGGAATGGACATGGCGGATGTGGATGCCGTCGTGGGTGTAGGAACGCACGACGACCGCTGCATCAGCAGGTGCGGTCGCTGTCCTCGTTCATCATGCACACGTACATGTTCAGTCGCGCCCGCTTGACCTGCACCACCGTGTCGTCGACCTCGACCTCGTGGGCGGGCATCACCAGCCGATAGCGCTGGATGTCATAGGGCTCGATGCCCTTGGTCGGGATCTTCACCCGGGTCAACCACGGATGGCTATCGGGGCAACTGTCGACCTGGCGGACGAAGACCCGGATTCCCGTCGCGAACCACTTCGAACCCTTCTTGACGCGGACGAAGGAGTTTCTCGGCGGCTGGTATTTCCAGCAGTCACGATGGATGACCACGGTGGCCTTCTTACCTGGTCCACGGCACACGGTGGTGTTCTCCCGGTTATCGAGGCCACCGGCCTTGATCCACGAGCAGGCGATGAGGGGGACATCGGCGTTCGCCGGACCGGCTGCTCCGACTCCTACGGCCACCAATCCCGAGGCCAGCAGCCCTCCGGCTGCCGCCCCGACGGCGACGCGGCGGCCGTGCAAGCGGGCACGTTGCATCGTCGACATGTGGAGCTGAGGGGATTTGAACCCCTGACCCCCTCGTTGCGAACGAGGTGCGCTACCGAACTGCGCTACAGCCCCTGACCAGGCCCTCTCGGACCCACCAGCGACTGCCGAGGTTAGCAAGCCCGGGTGGGCCGTTGCTCAGGCGGTTTGATCGAACACCTGATCCCAGGCTGGTCGACGCCGACCTGCGGGTCGGGCACGAGCGCTGGCATCGTCAGCGTCAGACTGATCGATACCGGTGCCCTCGAGGGCCACCCGATCACGAGCGGTGCGCGAGGGCGGGGTGGCGATGACCTCATCGTCGGCAGCGGTCCGGCCGGTTCGGGAATCGCTATAGGGGTATCCGCCCTGCTCGGCCCGCTCGGCGGCGGCGACCCGGTCGCGCCGCTGGGCCCGGCGCTCCTCACGCTGGCGCATCCGCTCCTGCACGCGTTCGGATTCCCGATCCCGCTCCTGCGCATACGCGGTGTCCACCCCCACCTGCTCGTCCAGATCCTGGTCGAGGTGCGCCTCAGCGCTGCGGCGAGCACTCGACGTCGTCGCCGAACGAGACGCGGCGCGAGAAGCCTGCGTCCGGGTAGCCCACGCTGCGCTGGCCACGAACGCCAGCAACGCCAGCCCGGGCACGATGATCACCCAGGCACCGGCAACCTGCAGCACCCACGCGGCCACGCCAGTGACGGTGACAGCCAGCAACGTGGCCAAGATCGTGCGTCGACGCCGTGCTGCCCGCCTCGCAGGGGTCCAGCCGGCCGTGCCGCCGGTGCGAAAGCGCGCCAGGATGCCCATCGCTTCCTGATGACGCTCGAGACGATGAGCCTCCCCATCGTCATAACGGCGCAGCCACATGGGAATCAACACCGCGGCCCACAGGGCCACGATCGCCACGTAGATCAGACCCGTCACATGAATGAACGTTAGGTGCAACGGCGTGTCAAACCCTGCATTCCACGGTGGTGCATGGTCTCCGCGTGTCGCCGTTGCACTCGCGGATGCGGATGTAGGACGACTCGATCAGAGGGCGAGACTTCGCCTTGTGCGCCAACGGGTCAGCACACCTTCGGGCACATCATCTCGACACAGGGCGAACGTCAGGTGATCACGCCAATCACCATCGATATGCAGATATCTCTCACGTTGCCCTTCGGGCCGGAATCCCAGTTTCTCGACCACGCGCAATGACGCGGCGTTCTCCGGGCGGATGTTGATCTCCACCCGATGCAGCCCGAGCGCGTCGAAGCAGTGATCGGTCGCCATCGCCACCGCGGTCGGGGTGATTCCCTGACCTGCGACCCGCGAGTCGATCCAATAGCCGATATAGCCGCTGAGTAGCGAACCGCGGGCGATGCCGCCGACGGTCACCTGCCCCACCAGCGATCCATCGAAGGTGATGATCCACGGCAGGCTGCGACCTTCGCGGGCTTCGGCGCGCAGTCGACGCACCATGCCGGCGAAACTCATCGGGGCATCGTGTTCGCCCAGCGGGAGCGTCGCCTCCCATGGCCGCAACCAGTCGACGTTGACCTTGCGCACCTCACGCCATGCCGCAGCGTCCCGCAATCGGATCGGGCGCAATCCGATCCGGCCCTCGCGCAGGGTTGCCGGCCAGCCGCGCGTCACGAGACGGACCCCCGATCGTCTCGTCGCCACACCCCGGTCTTGCCTCCGGTCTTCTCCACCAGCAGCACATCGGTGATCACAGCAGCCGGATCGACAGCCTTGACCATGTCGATGAGAGCAAGCCCGGCGACCGCGACGCACGTGAGCGCTTCCATCTCGATGCCGGTGCGATCAGCGGTGCGCACAGTCGCGGTTATCGCGACATGATCGTCGTGCACCTCGAGGTCGACGTTCACCCCGTGGATCGCGATCGGATGGCACAGTGGGATCAGGTCGGGGGTGCGTTTCGCAGCGGCGATTCCCGCGATGCGCGCGACCGCGATCGCATCACCCTTGGGTACACCGCTTCCGCGCAGCAGTGCGACGACCTCGGCTGACACGATCACCCGGCCGGTTGCGGTCGCGGTGCGTGCCGTGACCTCCTTGCCCGACACATCCACCATGCGTGCGGCGCCTGCGGAGTCGAGGTGGGTGAACTGAGAGTCACTCATCTGCTCAACCCTCCCGGCCTAGGTCCAGCACGTTCAGCACATCGTCGGCATTCACCCCGGTGATCTCCGGAGGCACGACAGCGAGCGCATTCGCGCGTGACAGGCCACCGAGGATATGAGAGCCCTGCGCTCCGGTCGGCCGGATCACATAACGACCTTCGGCGACCGACAGGTCGACGCGCGCGAACTGCGTCTTATTCGCCGGTGATGCCCAACCTTCGAGCACGCTCGCCCGAACCTGCGGTCGGGTGATGTTCGCGAAGCCCATCATGCGCCGGATCAGCGGACGGACGAACACTTCAAAAGACACGTAGGAACTCACGGGGTTGCCCGGCAGTGTCACGATCGGCACGTTCTCCTCCCCAAGCGTGCCGAACCCCTGCGGCATTCCCGGTTGCATCGCCACCTTGGTGAACTCCACCGTGCCCAGCCGCGACAGCACAGCCTTGACCGTGTCATAAGCACCCATGCTCACGCCACCGGAGGTCACGAGCAGGTCGGCGCGCACGAGTTGATCATCGAGGGTGCGCATGAACAGGTCTTCGTCGTCGATCACTGGACCGGCTCTATACGCCGCAGCCCCAGCCTGTTTCGCAGCGGTGACCAGCATGTAGGAGTTGGAATCCGCGATGAGTCCGTGTTTGAGCGGGGTACCCGGTTCAACGAGTTCATTACCGGTGGAGATCACAACAACGCGTGGTCGCGGGTGCACCACTGCGCTGCCGTGCCCGGCCGCGGCAAGAATCGCGATCTCACGCGCACTGAGGTACTGCCCGGCCCGCAGAACCTGTTCACCGGCGTGCACGTCTTCGCCGGCACGACGGATGAACACTCCCGGTTCCGCGCTGCGCATGATCGTCACGATGCCCGTTCCACCATCGGTGCCCTCGACCGGAACGATCGCATCTGCACCATCGGGCAGCGGCGCACCGGTCATGATGCGAATTGCGGTGCCGGGGCTCACCCGTTCGGTCGCGCGATACCCCGCCGGCACATCGTCGACGACGCGCAACTGCACCGGGGTCGCCTCGCTCGCACCGGCAACATCGGCGGCGAGCACCGCATAGCCATCCATCGATGTGTTGTCGAACGACGGCAGCGGCCACAATGCTTCAACATCGGCGGCCAGTACGCACCCGTGCGCCTCGAGCAGGGGCAGATCGATCGGCTCGAGCGGCGCGACGGCCGCCAACCCGATGGCCTGCTGTTCCTCCACGGGGCGCAGCATCAGGTGTCATTCCCGCTATCGAGATAGTCCACGAGCCATTCGCGCAGCGGCGGTCCGAGATCATCGCGATCGAGTGCGAGCCGGATCACCGCCTGCAGATACGACAGTCGGTCACCGGTGTCGTATCGCCGGCCGGTGAACACCACGCCGCGCACTCCACCGCCTTGATCTGCGGGCAGTTGCGCGAGGCGCACGAGAGCATCAGTGAGCTGGATCTCCCCGCCACGCCCCGGTGGGGTTTCGCGCAATATGTCGAACACCGCGGGGTCGAGCACATAACGACCGATGATCGCCAGATTGCTCGGTGCATCCTCTTCGGCCGGCTTCTCGATCAGGTCGGTGACGACGACATGGTCATCGGCTTCGGTCACGGCTGCGCAGCCATACAGATGAATGTGTTCGCGTGGCACCTCCATCAAGCACAGCACCGATCCGCCATGGCGTTCGCGCAACGCGATCATCTCGGCGAGCACGGGATCACGGGGATCGATGAGGTCATCGCCGAGCAGCACGGCGAAAGGCTCGTTCCCGACATGCTGGGCGCTCATCAACACCGCATGCCCGAGGCCGAGCGGGTCACCCTGGCGGACGTAGTGGATGCGTGCGAGGTCGGTGGCGGCGGCAACCTTCGCCAACCGGGTGTGGTCGCTTTTCGCACGCAGCGCGGCTTCGAGTTCGACATTGCGGTCGAAGTGGTCCTCCAGCGGGCGCTTGCTGCGACCGGTGACGAACAGCACGTCATCGAGCCCGGCAGCCACGGCTTCCTCGACCACATACTGGATGGCTGGCTTGTCGACGACCGGCAGCATCTCCTTCGGGGTGGCCTTGGTGGCCGGCAGGAACCGGGTGCCCAGGCCCGCGACCGGAACGACCGCCTTCGTCACAGACATGGTCCCAGCCTAGGGGGCCGGAGCAGGCTGGATCATCGGGTTCGGTCGCGTCCACGCTGTGGACGGGCTCGACTACCCGTGCGGTTCGAAGGGCAGAATGCCTCGGGTGAGCGATGCCCCGGGGAGCAATGTCTTCCAACTACGCCCCTCCACCAAGGCCGCCAGCCGCAAAAACGCGCGTGCCAAACGGGCGAGGGTCACCACGAACAGAATGGTGTTCGCGCCGCAGGTATATCGGCTCGCCCGCAAGCTCGGCCGGCGACGCAAGACCGGTGCGCCCCTGCGGGTCGCGGCCTATGCCTCCTACGGCGACGAGCCGCGTACCGATCACCTCATTGCCGAACTACTCACGGGCGGACACGAGGTTCTGCTGCCGCGCATGGCCGAAAGCGGGCTGGCCTGGGTCGATGTGAGCATCGAAGCCGAACCTGAATACGCGGTCAATTCCCAGGGCATCCGCGAACCGCAGGGTCCCGACGTCGGATTGGCCGGGGTCCATATCGTGCTCGTGCCCGCTCTCGCGGTGACCCGTGCCGGTGATCGCCTCGGCCAGGGCGGGGGGTTCTATGACCGGGCGCTCGCTGGGGTACCGCGCTTCGCCGATCGCGGGCCGCTGCTCGCTGCGGTGGTGTACGCGCACGAGGTGCTCGACGAACCCACCTGGCCGACCGAACCCCACGACATCCGGATGGACACGATCCTCACCGTCGAGTAGCAAGAGCATGCCTTCACCGGAACATCACCTGGGCACCACCTGAGCACCACCTGCAAGGCGACGCTAACGTGCGCCTGGGGCCCAGGACCGGCGCACGTTAGGGTCGTCTTGCGAGTGGGGTTGCCCGGTAATCAAGATTGCCCGGTGCCAGGAGTTTCTGCGGAAAGTGATCACCGCGACAGCAGTGGACCCTCCGCGAGGCCCACGCTCACGACGACAGCAGGGCGCCGAGTGCGAGTCCGGCACTCACGGCAAGCAGACCGGCGATGATCGACACCACGACATTCGTCACCGCAACAGGCATACGCCCGCCCTCGGTGAGGCGCATCGTGTCGTGCGCGAACGTCGAATAGGTCGTCAGGGCCCCGCAGTATCCGACGCCCAGCAGAACCAACCACGCACCGGTGACGCTGCCCAGCAGTACCCCGAGCAGGAACGAGCCGACGACGTTGGCAACGAGGATTCCATAGGGGAAAGGTGCTGCTATCCGCTGCGCCGCAGCGCGTTCGATCACGTACCGGGTCACCGCACCCGCACCACCGCCGAGCGCCACGAGGAAGATGTCGAGAAGTGTCTCCACTAGACCACCTGCGACTTTGCGAGGGAAACAACGAATTCCACGCCACTGAAAGTTGTCATTTCCCGCGCGAAATCGACTCTCATGCGGAAACTCCCCGCACGCGACCCAACCGCCCGCCGATCCACACTGCGGCCAGGCATAACGCAAGCGTCCCGACCAGATAGGCACCCGCCACGACCGGCGATGCGTCGCGAGCGAGCACGACCGCATCAGCCGAATATGCCGAGAATGTCGTGAACCCCCCGAGCACGCCGACTCCGAGGAACGGGCGAGCAAGCGGCCACCGCAGCGCACCACCGAGTACTCGGGCGACGAGAACGCCGATGAGTAGGCAGCCGACGATGTTGACCAGCAGGGTCGCAACGGGCTCGGCATCCAGCAACCCGATCGTGCCTCGCTCGATCAACCAGCGCGCCACCGCACCGATCGCACCCCCGGCCGCAACGGCGAGCACGACCGATGTGCCTGTCACGGGGCGTTGGTCCATGAGTCGTTACTGCCGCACAATCGATCCACCATCGAGGTTGCCGGCACCCCGGTGACGAGCGGACGCTGACCGTCGGTTGATCACTGCACGAACTGCCTCAGGCGTCACGTCGGTTGAACAGCACCCACGCCGGGATCAGCACTGCCGCGAGCCAGATCGCTGATACGCCCAGGTGGCCCCACGCCTCAGCGCCCGTCGTGTTCACTGACGCGATCGCGCCATTGAACGGCAGCACCCAGTCGATCCAGGTCCATTCCTGGAACTGGGCGATCAGCGTGATGATCGGTTCGACGACTGCTGCACCCACGATCGGGATCAAGATGCCCAGGGGCTGATTTCGGCTCAGGGCGGTGAGCGCCATCGCCACGAGCACGAAGAAGACCACCACCAGCAAAGCGCGCAGTTGCGCCTGCAATCCGGCGCTGAGCGTCGTCGGATCGGAAGTGCCTCCGATGGCCAGGCCGATGTAGTTTCCCAGGGCGATCGCAGCGATTGCGATGATCGCCGTTGCCACGGTCACGACGATCACCATGAGCGTCTTCGCCGCGAAGACCGCGTTGCGATGTGGCAGCACCGATAGCGTCACCCGGATCAGTCCGTGGCGGTATTCCTGCCCGAACGCCACCGCGCCGATCGTGACGAGCAGCGAACCGAGCAGCAGCACGGTCGCCCCGGACAGGCCGAAGGGTGCGAAGTTCTCGCTCCCCGGGCCGCCCGGGCCGGCGGACTGACCGGAGGCGACGAAATCCGATGTGGCCCAGGCGACGAAAAGGGTGAGGGCCGCCGGCAGGAGGATGCCCAGGGCAACCAGCACCCAGGTGGAGCGCACGGTGATCGTACGCACCCATTCATAGCGAAGTGCGGCGCTCATGACGCGCCACCTTCCGCCGAATCCACGGATTTGAAGGCGAACTGCTGCCCCTCGCCGGTGAGTTCGAAGAACGTGTCCTCCAGGCTCGCGGTGCGCTTGGTCAACTCATACACCGCGATGCCGTTATCGAAGGCGATCCGCCCGACCGCATCGGTAGTCAGACCATTGATCGCTACACCATCAATGCCCTCCCGCCGCACGGGAACCTCGCCGAGCAGACCGGCGAGTCGGTCGGCGTCATCGCAACGCACCAGCACATCGCCGCGCAGCGAAGTCAGTTCGTCGACCGTCCCATCAGCGACGAGTTTGCCGGCGGCGATCACCACGATGTGATCGGCCATCAGCTGCATCTCACTGAGCAGGTGGCTCGAGACCAGCACGGCCTTGCCCTGAGACGCGTAATGCTTCAGGAACTGCCGTAACCACTGGATGGATTGCGGATCCAGGCCGTTAGCCGGCTCGTCGAGCATGAGTGCATCGGGATCGGCGAGGATCGCACCGGCTAATCCGAGCCGCTGTGCCATGCCGAGGCTGAAACCCTTGGGTCGCTTCTTGGCCACCTCGGCCAATCCCACGATGTCGAGAACCTCGTCGATGCGTGACCCGGGCAACTTCGCGTCGGTCGCGAGCATGCGCAGGTGATCGCGAGCCGACCGACCGGGCAGGAATGGCCGGGCGTCGAGATGCGTGCCCACAACCTGGCTCGCGTGGGGATAGGCCTTGAGCGTCTTGCCGTTGTAGAGGGTGGCGCCCTCCCCGCGGTCGAGGCCGAGCATGAGGCGCATCGCGGTGGACTTGCCGGCGCCGTTGGGTCCGAGGAATCCGGTGACGACCCCGTCGGGAACGTGGAAGGACAGGTCATCCACCGCGCGGGTGGAGCCGAAAGATTTGCCGATGCCCTGAACGTCGATGGCCATGCCCCGACCCTAGACCCGCTCCGGCCCGTGTTGCCGGATTCGTCCACAGCGGACGACCGATCTCGCTCTTGGGGAGCAGGCGTTCCGTGGTCGCGTGACGAGCCCTGATGGACGATCCTCACCCCGGTTGCCGTCGATTAGCACTCCCACTCGTCGAGTGCTAATATTCGCCCGTGCCGACCTACTCCTACTCCTGCAGGGACTGCGGTGCCCAGCACGACATCGTCCAGTCCATGAGCGACCCCACCTTGACCGAATGCCCCACCTGCGGTGGTGCGATGCGCAAACTGTTCAACAACGTCGGGGTCGTGTTCAAGGGTTCAGGGTTCTATCGCACCGATTCCCGCGAGAAGTCGGCCACCGCGAGCTCACCGGCTGAGAAGAAGGCCGACAAGGGCGCGACGACGAGTTCATCGTCCGATTCGGGTTCCTCCAGCAATTCCACGAGCGCCTCGAGCAGTTCGAGCACCTCGAGTAGTTCGAGCAGTTCTAGCGGTTCGAGTTCGGGCAGCTCAGGTTCGAGTTCGGGCGGCTCGGGTTCGAGCACTCCCGCCAAAACCGCCTGACGCGGCCACCCTTTCCGCGGAAACGACCTCCGCGAAGGAGTACTGACCAGTTCGCTCAGGCGTTGAGGAACTCCCGGACGTGCCGGTTGAACCGCTCGGGGTTCTCGAAGAACATGAAGTGCGAGCCGCCGTCCTCAGCCTCGAAAATCACCACGTCAGCATGGGGGTTCTGCGCGGCGATCCAGCGCTGCGATTCGGCAGAGAAAATGCTCGCCTCCGCACCCACGACAAGCGTCGGGAGGTCGATCTCGGCGATCACATCGCGCCAGTCGTTGAGGCTGTGGTCCCACAGCAGGTCGGCTGCAACGTCACGTGGCATCTTCAGATTCTCAGAGGCGATCCAGGCCAGATCATCCTCGCTGACGTTCGCGGTGAACATGCCGCGGATGATCTCCTTGTGCCCATCGACAGTGTCGGTGGCCGATACGGCGGTGACGAAACCCTCGAGCCCGGCCGCATCAGGGAACAGGCAGCCGTAGGTGACTTTGTCCTCATCGGTCCAGGTCGGCTTGCCGGTCACCATCGGTGCCTGGTCGACGAGGATCAACTGCGCAATCCGATGCGGCCCATAGTGATCGAGGTACGCCCAGATCACCGAGACTCCCATCGAATGACCCATGAGGGTGATGTCATTCAGGTCGAGGTCGTCGAGGAACTCGCGCAGGTCCGCGGCCAACCGTGCGATGCGATATCCGCCCTTCGCGTCGGAGGATTCACCGTGACCGCGCAGATCGACGGCATAGACGGTGTGATCGGTCGACAATTCGTCGATCTGATATTTCCATTGCGCCGCGGACTGCGACCATCCCGGCAGCAGCACGACCACCGGTCCGGATCCGGCCTTGATGTAGGAAATATGGTCACCATTGGTCAACGTCATGGTGCCGCGCTCGTCGGTGCTCATGATGCTCCTTCGATCTTCGAGTGGTTCGGCCGGTCACACGACCTTGCCGGGATTGAGGGTGGTGGTCGGGTCGAGGGCAGCCTTGATCGCGAGCATCACGTCGATGCCCTCAGGGTGTTCGCGTCGCAGGAAGTCGCGCTTGCCGGCCCCGATACCGTGTTCGCCGGTGCAAGTGCCGCCGACAGCGAGCGCGCGTGCGATCATCCGCTCGTAATGCGCCTCGGCACGCGCGAACTCATCGGCGTCATTCGGATCGATGATGTAACACAGGTGGAAGTTGCCATCACCGACGTGGCCCACCAGCGGGGCGCTGAGATTCGACTCCTCGAGGTCATACTGTGCTTTGCGGATGGCCTGGGCGAGTTCGCTGATGGGCACGCACACATCTGTCGGCCAGCCCTTGCACCCGGGACGCATCGCGAGCATCGCCCAGTAGGCGCGGTGGCGGGCGTGCCACAGCCGCGACCGATCCTCAGCTTCGACCGCCCAAGCGAAGGTGCCACCGGCGTCGGTCACTAACGCCTGGATCTCATCCGCACACGCATCGACCGCTGCGGTCATCCCGTGGAATTCGAAGAAGAGAGTGGGTGCGACGGTCAGGTCCATATCGTCGAAAGCGTTGACAGCTTCGATTGCTGCCTCATCGAGTAATTCCATACGCGCGACCGGTAGCGCCATCTGTGTTGCGGCGATGACAACGTCAACTGCGGAGTCGATGGAATCGAATGCGCAGGTTGCCGCGGCGATCGCTTCGGGGATCGGCCACAATCGCAGCGTCACTTCGGTGATGACTCCAAGCGTGCCCTCCGAACCGACGAACAAGCGCGTGAGGTCATAGCCGGCTGATGTCTTGCGGGCGCGCCCGCCTGTGCGCACGATGCGCCCGTCGGCCATGACGACGGTCAACCCGAGCACGTTGTGGGGCATCGCGCCGTAACGCACGGTAGTGGTGCCACTTGCTCCCGTCGCTGCCATCCCGCCGATGGTCGCGTTGGCACCGGGATCGACCGGGAACATCAGGCCCCGCGGATTGATATCGGCATTGAGTTGCTCCCGCGTCACACCGGCTTGCACCGTGACGTCGAGGTCATCGATCGACAGTCGCAGGATGCGATCCATCCGGGTCAGGTCCAAGCACACCCCGCCCTTCTCGGCACCGATGCCACCCTCCAGCGAGGTGCCGACACCGAAGGGCACGACAGGCAGGGCCGCCGCATGACACATCGCCACGATCGAAGCGACTTCCTCGGTGGTTTCGGGATAGGCGACCAGATCTGGCGGGAGCGGTAGATGCCAGGACTCGTCTTGGCCATGGCGGGCGAGTTCATCAGCCGATGTGGTCCAACGATCACCCACCACCGCGGTGATCTCATCGACAAGCTGCCCGGATAGGCCCACCTGAGTCTCCTTCACGCCTGCTCGAGTGTGGTCAGACCACACTGCGGCAACACGCTAGGAGTCGTGCCCGCAACCGTCAAGGGATTCGCCACCATTCATCGCAGATCCACGATGGGTCCGGCTTCCCTGCGGACGTCGGGCAGACTGGCGGCATGACCGCCGACCCCGTGATGCGCACCTACGAGGGCGTGATCGACTCGATCCGCCACATGCTGCTGACCGGAGAGGTCTCCCCCGGGGATCGCCTCCCCAGCGAGCGCGAACTCGCCGATGCGCTCGGGGTTTCGCGTCCGATGGTGCGTGAGGCACTTCGCACGCTGGAGGTACTCGGCGTGGTCGCGGCTCGCCGCGGTCAGGGGCCGGCCGCCGGGACGTTCATCCTCACCGAACCGTCGCCCGCGCTGGCCACCTTGCTCGATATGGAATTCACGCTCGAGCGCTTCGATCTCGCCGATGTCATCGACACGCGCGTGATGCTCGAGCGTTGGGCGATCCTCAGCATGCCCGCCGATGCAGATTTGTCGGCTGCAGCGCACGCACTCAGCATGATGAGCGAGCCACTCACACGCGAAGAACTCATGGAGTGGGATTTGAGTTTCCACCAGGCGATCGTGGATTGCGCAACGAACCGGCTGGCGGCGCACCTGTATCGGTCGTTGCGCGGCGCTATGCACCAGCGACTCGCCGACAGTCTCGCCTCGATCGACGCCGAGGCCTGGGAATCGTTCTGGCGCAGGGTGATGCGTGAGCATCGGATGATCTACGCCGCACTAGATTCCGGTGACCGCGAACGCGCAGCGGACCTGTCGGAGAAGCATGTGACCCGACACTACCTCCGTCGCCCCTGATGGAGCGTTAGTCGCTCAGTTGGCCGCCCTTTCGGAGACTTGTCGCCAAGTTGGCCGCCAACCCAGCGACCAACGCGCCTCTCCCCAGGCGCGTCCTTCACACAGCGACATCACGCTTCGTCAACGAGGCAGGCGTCGGCTCGGCACATTAACGATGTCGTCACGGATGCTGAGCTCAGGATCATCGAGGAAGTCCCTGATCGCCGCATGGGCAAGACTTACGACAGCGTCAAGGTCCCTGTCACCGGCAACTAGTTCGGGAACCTCGGAGCATTCAGCGTGCCAATACCCCTCACGGCTGTAGTACCTGACCGTAACCGTCGTCATGATCGACCCTTCGTAAGCACTGCCCTCGCTTCAGCATCGGTGAGTCCGACCTGCTTCGTCAAGATGGACCACACCAGCCACCCGGGAATCGATCGTCCGCTGTGAAAGTCGAAGACCAGCATGGGTTTTGCCTCCACAGCCAGCGCCTGTGGATAGCCGACGCCGCCGTCGAGCGATCCGCATTAGCGTCACCGCTGTGAATAGGCAGCGCTTCCCCACGGCATGGAATCCCTGGCGTCGACGTATCCGCCGTCACCGCCGACCGATCGCTGCTGCCCTTGCAGGACTATGCGTCCTCGCCATCATCGGTACTGTCTCCGAAGACGGCGGAGCAACCACTACCGTCGTGATCGCCGCAACCGACATCCCGGCCGGCACGACGCTCTCGCCAGACGATCTCACCACCGCCGAGTACCCCAGCGACCTCGCACCTCGCGGCATCTCTGGTGATCCCGCGACCCTTACCGGTGAGGTAGTCACCGCAGGTGTGACCACAGGCGAGGTCATCACGGCCTCGCGCCTGCTCGGCAGTCGACCTGAAGCCGGTCGCGGGCTCGTCGCTGCTCCGGTCCGTCTCGCGGACGCCGGGGTAGCCGGACTTCTCGCCCCCGGTGATGTCGTCGATGTCATTGCCGCTTCCACGGACGGTTCGGCGAAAGTCGTCGCCCGTAAGGCCCGGGTCATCACCCGCCCGATTCCGCCGGCGACCTTCGGCACCCAAACCGGCTCGCTCGTGCTGCTCGCCGTCACGCCGGACGAAGCGACCACGATCGCCGGTGTGGCGACGACGCGTCAACTCTCCGCAGTCCTACAGTGATGACATGGTCAAGGGATTCCGCGAATTCATCATGCGCGGCAACGTCGTCGACCTCGCTGTCGCCGTCGTCGTCGGCGCCGCATTCTCCGCACTCATCGCTGCTTTTACCGAGGCGTTCATCACTCCACTCATCAACCTCGCCCTCGGCGGCGGGGTCGAAGCCGGTCAGTGGGAGATCAACGGCCAGGTCATCAACTTCTCGCTCATGGTGAACGCGATCATCACGTTCCTCATTACCCTCGCGGTCATCTACTTCGTATTCGTTATACCGATGAACAAGTATCGCGAGCGCATCGAGGCCCGCAAGGCCGCCGAACCCGAGGCTGAACCTGAGCCCACCCGCGAAGAGCAGTTGCTCGTCGAGATCCGCGACCTGCTCGCCGCCCAGCAGCGGTCCTGATCCCACGACGATTGCCTACAACGATTTCGTCGCAGCCGTGAAGCAGTCGGGTGCTGAGGTCCCCGGGATTCCGACGCCGTGTCCGGGGGCCGACGATGAAGCGACCAGCGCACTCGCCAGCATTGGCTTCGCAGGCGCAGCGCAGCCAGAAGGCGACCGAGTCTGCGGTTGTTCTCAGTGTCAACACCACCGGGTGGAACTCGCCTCTGCTTCAGCTCCGATCAGGCTTTCGGCACTTCTCACCTATGGATGAGCAATTGTTGCCCCACCCGTCCGGCAGCGGCGAGAGCTCCTTGCACATGGCCGGGGGAATCCACTGAAGTTTCGGTTGAACTGTAGAACAACCGGTCGTCCCAGTACCCGGCGCGTAGAGCTTTGGAGCCAAATAGTTGATAGTCGTTGAGTTGCCGTACTCCTGGCGGTGACGTGAAAGGCTGTCGGCTCCAGTCTTCGACGATGACCGATCGTGCATGTCGAGCCTGTTCGCCGAAGAGCTCACCAAGTTGGGCCAGTGCTGTTTGAGCCGAGACTGCCTCGCGACTGAACCCGAACAGTGCCCCAAAGGTGGCATGTTCGTCGCTGATGTCGTGGATCTCGCGTAATGGGCCGACGTGACTCATGGCGCTACCGGCGAGGCCGCGATCACGCCAAAAGGGTGTGTCATAGATCGCGACCACTTTGGTGACTCCTCCCATCCACACCGGCGTTTGTCGCGCGATACCCACGAAGCCATCGGGTAGGTGAGGGGTGAACGCAATGTTGGCGAGCGCTGTGGCCGGAGGCAGGGCAATGACGGCGCGCTGCGCCCGCACAGGTCCTTCGGATGTGTGGATATTGACGACACCATCGGAATAGTCAAGTGACACCACCCTGGTGTTCAGCATGATCGCTCCGGACGGTAGTTGATCGGCGAGGCCACGAGCAAGCGATTGCATGCCGTCGGTGAGCCGATAACTATTCGCGTTTAGGGGATTGCCAGCGAGGACCTGGCGTGATCCAGGGATCTGAAACACCATGTTGCCGGTGCTGTATTGGGCGAAGGAAGTGAGACCGCATTCGGAGATGACCTCGACAACGTCGGTTTCCTGGGCCCAGAACCAGGTGGCACCAAGATCCACCCCGGGATCGACCGTGAGTAAGCGACCTCCGATTCGGTCGCGTGCTTCGAATACGACACAGTCAACACCGGCGCGGTGCAGTTGAGTGGCCAGGCGCAGTCCGCTTGCTCCCGCGCCAATAATGGCGACCTCGGTATCTGGGAGCACGCCCCCACCATAGCGAGATCGTGACTTGCTATCCGCCGCCGAGATCTATGCTGACCCGATGCCCACCCCATGATGAATGCCCACCACATGACAAAGGAATCCACATGAGCCGAGCATCAATTCCCCGCGACCGTGACGATGATCATGGTGCGCCGGCTGCGGCTGCGCGTCGTGAATTCTTGATGCAGCAGGGGGCACAGTCCCTAGACCACGTGGGCAGTTTCAGTTTCGATCCCCAAACCACGAAGGGCAATATCGAGAACTTCATTGGAGCAGCCCAGGTGCCCATCGGCATTGCCGGGCCACTTCTCGTGCATGGTGAGTACGCATCCGGAGACTTCTATGTACCCCTGGCCACCACCGAGGGTGCGCTCGTGGCCAGTTACAACCGGGGCATGCGGGTGATCCATGAGTCGGGCGGGGCGAGAGTCACGATCAGCCAGGATCACATGCAGCGTTCCCCAGCTTTTCTTTTCCGTAGTGCTCGCGAGGCACGTGATTTCGGGCTCTGGGTGGATGACAACACCACGAAGATCGCCGAGGTAGCCGAAGCCACAACTCGGATCGGCCGACTGGAAAGCATCACTCCATTTGCGGTGGGGCCGAATATGTATCTGCGCTTCGACTACTCCACAGGAGATGCCGCCGGGCAGAACATGACAAGCAAAGCGACCCTTGCCGCGTGTCAGTGGATGAGTGCGAATTATCCGCCCGGCGCTGACTTCATTCTATCCGGCAATATCGATACCGATAAGAAGCATTCACACATCAATACGCTCTTCTCGCGGGGTAAGCGGGTGATTGCTGAAGTGACCACAAGCGAGCAAACCCTGCGTGACCTGGTGGGGGTGGGACCGAAGGAGCTTTTTCGTGCCCGTCAGATCTCGCAGGCGGGTGCCTTCATGTCGGGCTCGGCAAATAACGGCGCTCATGCAGCGAACGGGCTCACCGCACTGTTCATCGCAACGGGACAGGACGTGGCCAATGTGGCCGAGTCGCACGCGGGACTGCTGTATACCCAACTGCTGGACAGTGGGGACTACTACTGGTCGATCACGCTGCCGTCATTGATTGTGGCAACCCATGGTGGCGGCACAGGTCTCGCCACACAGCGAGAATGCCTGGAGCTGTTGGGATGCCAGGGTGAGGGTTCGGCGAAGAAACTCGCTGAGATCACCGCAGCCACCGTGTTGGCAGGTGAGATTTCATTGGCATCGGCCGTTCTTGCCGGTGACTGGGTCACCGGACACGAAAAGCTCGGACGCAATCGGTAGCGCCCACGACACATCCACCACCGAAAGCGCTCCCGAACCCCACCGGTAGACTCCAAACCGGCTTCAGCGCGGGTCATGCAAACGCACACGAAAACGGATGCACACACGCGCCGGCCCCCGTAGCTCAGGGGATAGAGCAAAGGTTTCCTAAACCTTGTGCCGCAGGTTCGAATCCTGCCGGGGGCACTGCCTGACCCGGAGACCTGCGGGTCAGGCATCCAAGCCCTCCAACTCGCGAAGCAGCCCAAGACGCGCGCCTGCCGCATCCAGATTGCGGGGCGGCGATGCCGAGCATTGCCGGGCGGCTCTTCGATCGCAGCGAGGCATCGAGGGCTAGATACTGGTCACCACCGCGGCGAAGCTGCCCAGCAGCAGGAACGGACCGAAGGGAATCGCCGTTCGACGCTGCACTCGTTTCGTGATCAGCAGCGCGACACTGACGACACCGCCGAGGATGAACGACATCGCGAGACCCAAGAGAGCAGTTTCGAGGCTCAGCCAGCCTAAGGTCGCACCCAGTGAGGGACTGAGCTTCACATCACCAAGCCCCATCCCTGCGCCGCGTGAGGCGAACCAGATCGAACCTAGCGCTATCAGCCACACCAGCGCACCGAGAGCAGCGCCCGACCACCCGGTCCACGCTGTTGCCGCACGGCCATCGATCACGTCTGCGAGAACGAGACCGACGGGGGTCACCGCGAGCATCGGCACAGTGATGGCGTTGGGAAGCCGATGCTCCCGCAGATCGATGATCGTCAAGACCGTGCCCACGACAAGCCATATCAGCAGCAGCGGCAGGAGCGGCAGCAGGTTCACCCGTGGAACGCTAGCGAGCAACGGGGCACGATCCCAGCCGAACGAGTCGGGATGTGGATGATCGACTAGTCCCGCATTTCCCGCGGCTTTCGTGCAGCGAAGGGCACCATGATCACCATCGCGGAAATCACGAGCAGCCAGGACACCAGGTCGACCGTCGGGAGCTCGACCAGGAGCGTGCTGGTGACGAGTCGGATCACGATGATGGTGGCGATCCATGCGGCTACTACCCAGATGCCCGAGCCGGCGAACCAGGCGGAGATCCAGGCTCGACCCATGAGCCGGTTGCGCCAGCGCCGCGCCTCGACCCCGGCTCGCACGAGCATCACCAGGATCGGCCAGGTGAGGACGACCACCGATCCCACGATGGCGAGGATCGCCTGGGCGACAGGGGTCTCCATCGGCCATACCCTGCCCTGAATCGGGTGGATTAGCACTTTCGCGTATTCACCTTCCGGTCACTTTCCTCTGGGCACAATGTGCGCATGGCCGCACCCGAGGTGACCTTCGCCCCACCGGGACCACTCGCCGATCATCGGGCCCGTCGCAAAGAGCAGCGCGGCTGGTCGTTCTACGACTGGGCAGCATCGGCGTTCTCCACGACCGTCACCACGGTGTTCCTCGGGCCGTATCTGACCAATGTCGCCCAGAACGCTGAAGCAGCCGGTGAACGCATCACCCTGCTCGGCATCGTGCCGGTGACTGCGGAGTCGTACTACCCCTACATGGTCACCCTGTCGGTGATCCTGCAGGTGTTGTTCGTGCCCCTCGTGGGAGCGGTGGCAGACATCGTGCGATCGCGCAAGGTCGTCATGGCGATCTTCGCCTACCTCGGCGCACTCGCCACGATGGGACTGTACTTCCTGCAGGGCACCAACTATCAACTCGGCGGCATCCTGTTCCTCATCGCGAACGTGGCCTTCGGTGCCGCAGTCGTGGTCTACAACTCCTATCTGCCTGAGATCGCCGGGCCCGATGAGCGAGATCGCCTTTCGGCGCGCGCTTGGGCGCTGGGATACGTCGGTGGTGGGTTGCTGCTCGTGCTCAATCTCGGCCTGTACCTAGGCCATTCCTCACTAGGGATCGCCGAAGACTTCGCGGTGCGCATCTCACTGCTGTCCGCCGGTGCCTGGTGGGCACTTTTCGCACTCATTCCCCTGACCCACCTACGCACCCGCCAGCGGGAAAATCGCGTAACGCACGGTCTTGTGGTCGGTGGCTTCCGTCAACTCGGCCACACACTGCGCGAGTTGCGCAACTACCCGCAAGCACTGTTGTTCCTGGTCGCGTTCTTCTTCTTCAACGACGGCATCCAGACCGTTATCGCGCTCTCGGCGACCTTCGCCGATCAGGAACTCGGCCTGGGAACCACGACGATCATCGCCGCCGTTCTGGTCGTTCAGGTCGTGGGCATCGTCGGTGCACTAGTGATGGCACGGGCCGCGCGGCGATATGGCGCCAAGCAGGTCGTGCTCGCCAGTCTGGTGCTGTGGTCGGTCGTGCTGTTCCTCGCGTTCATCATGCCCGCGGGTTCCTCCGCGCTGTTCCTCGTACTTGGAGCTTTCATCGGGTTCGTCCTCGGCGGCAGCCAGGCGCTGTCGCGGTCATTGTTCGCCCAACTCGTCCCGAGAGACAAACAGGCGGAATTTTTCTCACTCTATGAAGTCAGCAACGGAGCGAGTTCGATCCTCGGGCCGCTGCTATTCGCGCTGACCCTGCAGTTCCTCGACTCCTATCGCATCGCGATTATCGCGCTTGTGGTGTTCTTCATCATCGGTGGCGCACTTCTCGCCCGAGTCGATATGCGCAAAGGAATCGCCGACGTCGGCAATGCCCAGCCCAGCGTTGTTTGAACTCCGTCAGTCTTCGGTAACGATCAACAAGTCATCGGTTTCGCTGACCAGATGATCATCGCCGTCGTAGACATCGATGATCTCTTCCTCACTCACGAGGTTGCCGTCTGCATCGAAAACGTCGATTGTTTCGTCCACGATGGAACCGCCCTCGGATGTCACCACCACGACGTCATCGACCAGCGTGCCTATCACCTGACCGTCATCGTCGAGGATCTCGCTGACCTCGATCGATTCGCCAGCTTCCACCTCGTCGAATTCCTCAGCCATGACACGCACTTCCTTCCCTCATCGGACCCGTGGACGCTATCTCACACCCGAGCGGGCTCCCGTGTCTATGGCTTCCAGGCGAATAATGATCGACTTCGAGGCGGGGGTGTTGCTTTCGGCCGCGGTCGCGTCGAGCGGCACGAGCACGTTGGCCTCGGGAAAGTACGCAGCAACACATCCGCGCGGGGTTGGATATGCCAGCACGGTCACATTGTGCATCCATCGCTGCCCATCGTCGGCGATGCTCACCACGTCGACCCGGGAGCCATCGCGAAGTCCACGATCCTCCAAATCCAGCGGGTTGACGAACACGACATCGCGGGCACCGGACACCCCGCGATACCGGTCGTCCATGCCATAGACGGTCGTATTGAACTGGTCATGCGAGCGCACCGTCTGCAGCAGCAGGTGGCCCTCAGGAATCTCCAGTTCGGTCTGCTCATTGACCGTGAAGTTAGCCCGAGCAGAAACCGTGGCGAATCGACGGCCATCGCGCGGTGGATTAGGCAACACGAAACCATTCGGCTCACGCACCCGGGTGTTGAAATCCTCGAAACCCGCCACCACGGATTCGATGTGATCGCGCACTCGGTCGTAGTCCTCGGTGATGTCCGCCCACGCCAACGGGTGATCACCCAGCACTCGGCTCGCGATCTCCGCGATGATCACCGGCTCGCTGCGTAGGTTGTCCGATACCGGTGCAAGCCGGCCCTGCGACGCATGGACGACACTCATCGAATCCTCGACGGTGACGAACTGCTCGCCGGCTTCCTGGCGATCCCGCTCGGTGCGACCCAGACATGGCAAGATCAGTGACTCTCGATCCGCGACCACATGGGACCGGTTGAGTTTGGTCGACACGTGGACGGTGAAATCAACCGCACCGAGTGCCCTCTCGGTCAATTGGGTGTCGGGTGTAGCAGCAGCGAAATTGCCGCCCATCGCCATGAAGAACCTGACCCGACCATCGCGCATCGCTCGAATGGAATCCACCACATCAAGACCCGACTCCCTGGGCATCGGGGTCTGGAAATGTGACTCGAGTGCATCGAGGAATTCCGGCGTCGGTCGCTCATGGATACCCATGGTGCGATCCCCCTGCACATTGCTGTGCCCGCGAACCGGGCAGGCGCCGGCCCCGGGGCGGCCGATGTTGCCGCGCAGCAGCAGATAGTTGATGATCTCGCGGATCGTCGAGACGGCATTGCGATGCTGGGTCAACCCCATTGCCCAGCACACGATGATCGACTTCGCACGCGTCGTCTCACCCACGAACTCGCGAATCTGGTCGTCGGTGAGCCCGGTCGCTGCGGCGATGCGGGCCGCGTCGAGGCTGCGCCAGTGCTCGACCGCCTTATCGAAGTCGGCGCAATAGGTGTTGACGAAGAGCTGATCGATGGCATTCTGCTCGACTAGCCGACGGTTCACCTCAGCGAATAGCGCGAGGTCACCGTTGACCCGGATCGGGAGGTGCAGGTCACTCAAGGCGGTTCCCCTACCCACGACTCCTGAGGGCCGCTGCGGATTCTTGAACCGCATCAACCCGGCCTCGGGCAGTGGATTGATGCTGACGATGCGCCCGCCCCGCTTCTTGAGATGTTCCAACGCGCTGAGCATCCGCGGATGGTTCGTGCCGGGATTCTGCCCGACGATCACCACCAGATCGGCGTGGTCGCTGATGTCCTCCAGCGACACCGTGCCCTTGCCGATTCCGATGGTCTGCGTCAAGGCGATACCGCTGGATTCGTGGCACATGTTCGAGCAGTCCGGCAGGTTATTCGTGCCAAGCGTGCGGGCCAGCAACTGATAGAGGAACGCAGCCTCATTGCTCGTGCGACCGCTGGTGTAGAACACCGCATCGTCAGGATCGGAGAGTGTTCGCAGCCGTTCAGCGACGAGGTCGAAGGCTGCCGACCACCCGATCGGGCGGTAGTGCGTGTCACCGGGGGACAGATGCATCGGTTGCACGAGTCGACCCTGGGATTCCAGCCAGTGCCCGGTCTGTCGACGCAGATCGTCGACGGAATGCTCGGCGAAGAACTTCTCATCGACCCTGCGGCGCGTGGCTTCCCACGCCACAGCCTTCGCACCGTTCTCGCAGAACTCCGCGTGATGGCGATCCTTCGGATCCGGCCAGGCGCAACTCGGGCAGTCGAACCCCTCGGCCTGGTTCACCTGGGACAGGGCTCGCACGCCCCGCACCGGGCCCATCTGCTCCACCGCGATTCCCACCGCTGCGAGCACGCCGCGCGGCCCGGCGGCAACCTGCTCAGCGCGCCCGGTTTCGAAGCGCTTGCCCTCGGTGCGCTCACCGTCGGAACGAGTGTTATCGACCATCGACTCGATCGTAGGGGTAGAGCACCTAGTCTGGGCGCGTGAGTTCGACTAATCGTCGCCGCATCGTGCGGGTCGCAGGTGGCGAACGGGTCGATGCCCGCGGCGACCACATCGCGGTCGAGGAACCCCTGGAGATCCTCGTCGATAGCGTCGTCGTATCAACCACAATGCGCACCCCCGGCAATGACGTCGACCTCGCCCTGGGCTGGTGTGTCTCCGAAGGGATCATCACCGGAAACGACGATCTGGCGACCGCGAAGTCCTGCTTCACCAAATCCCTGTCACTGGAGGAGTTGGTGGACGAGGACGAGGTGGTCAAGCGGGTCGTCGAGGTGTCCACCACCCATCGCCGACCCGTCACCCCTCGGCTGCACGGCACATCGAGCGCCTGCGGGATCTGCGGCAGCGACATGATCGAGAAGACTCTGGCACTGCGACCCGATCGTGGAGAGGTAGACGCCACGACCTTCTCGGCACCCGTCATCGTGTCGATGCCTGGAGCGATGCGTGATGCACAGCGACATTTCGATACCAGTGGCGGGATGCACGCCGCTGCGCTTTTCGATCCCAACGGCTCCGTAATCTGCGTCCGCGAGGACGTCGGCCGGCACAATGCGGTCGACAAGGTGATCGGCTGGGCATTGCAGCAGCAGGGTTTGCCGCTGGCTGGACTGGGCCTGCAGGTCAGCGGCCGGGCCTCGGCTGAGCTCGTGCATAAGGCGATCATCGCCGGGATCCCGCTGCTGGCGGCCGTTTCCGCCCCCACCACATTGGCGATCGATCTGGCCCGGGAGGCCGACCTCACGCTCGTCGGTTTCGTCCGCGGCGACACCTTCAATATCTATTCCGGCGAACACCGGATCGCCACCGATGCGGTTCGCGGAAACGGAGGATCAGACCAGTGACCGAGCACGATCACACCGCGATCGACCTCGTCGTGCACCCCGATAACCGCATCGGTCGCCTCGACGGGTTCTTCCACTTCATCATCGGATACCTCGCACCGACGCTCTATGCCCTGCGGGAGACGCAGGTGAACGGCTCGATCGGCGTCGAAGCCTGCGGACCCTTCGACCGCTTCTGGGGTGAGGTGCGTCAGCATCGCATCAAGGTCGCCGAGCCGCAGGCCGAGATCATGACCACCGCGCCCGTGCACCTCAAGCCGCGCGGCTTCGACGCCCCCACGGGCCACGCCCGAACTCCCTGGATGCCGGTGCGGCGCAGTGTGCTGAACGCCTTCGAGATCGACACGACCGACGATAAGGAATCGTACGATGCGACGCCTCGCATCCTGGTGATCGACAGGGCGCACGTTGCCGCCGTGGCCGGCGCCCAGGCACGTGGGCGGGCCCGGCGTTCCGTGCCGAACCTACCCGAGATCATCGAGGACCTGCGCGCTATCGGCCCTGTCGATGTGGTGACCTTCGAGGACTTGAGTCTTCGCGAACAGATCCTGGCCACACGCAACGCCGACATCATCGTCGCCCAACATGGAGCGGTGATGGCGAACCTGCTGTGGTCACGTCGACGCACCCATGTCATCGAGATCGTGACGCCGGAGAAAGAGAAGATCTTCACGAGCTACTTCGAAGGACTCGGCGTCCCCGTAACTCAGATTTCCCAGTCGGACGTGCACGACCCCGTCGACGCGGATCTGGTCATCCAAGCGGCCAGGAATCATCCCGGGGAGGTCCAGGCGCGCAATCGACAGCGCTCACGCAGCGAGAAGCAGCACATCCGCTGGTCAGCACGCGCATGGAAACGGCATGAGAGCAAGGGAATCGACGAACACGACACTCAGCGGTGGCTGCGAGCCCTCGATCGCTGGCCCACCCCGACGTTCGCCACCAACGACGATCCCGTGTTCCTGCTCTCCTCGATCTGGCGATCGGGCAGCACCCTGCTGCAGCGCCTCATGATGTCGGATCCGCAGTTGCTCATCTGGGGCGAGCCATTCGCACAGCGCGATCCGGTGCGCCAACTGGGGGATATGTTCCTGCCCTTCGACGACCGCTACCCGACACCGGGGCATTTCATCTCCGAACGTCTCGAGGGCGCCGACTTCAGCCTGACCGACTCGTGGGTGGCGAACATGTATCCATCGGTCGAGGACCTGCAACGGTCGCACCGTGCGCTGCTGGACACCCTGTTGGCCGAACCCGCGCGCAGACACGGCTTCGCCCGCTGGGGGTGAAGGAGATCCGACTCGATGCCTATCACGGCGAATACCTGCAGCGGTTGTATCCGAACTGCCGACTGGTGTTCTTGATTCGCAACCCGTATTCGGCGTTCAAGTCCTATATCGCACGCGCTGGCTGGTATGAACGCTTCCCCGACCGACCGGTGTTCGATGCGCAGTCCTTCGCGCGGCAGTGGCGGCGGGTCACCGAGTCGTTCCTGGAACGAGGCCCGGCTATCGGGGCCTTCACCCTGACCTTCGAGGAGATGACATCGAATCCTGAGGTGCTCGCCCGATTATCGGCGCATACCGGCACCGTCGTCGATGCATCGGTCCTGCAGGTCAAACGACGGGGCGAGGAGTCGGCGATTCCCGCTGAGATCCATCCCAAGGAAATGCGGGTGCTGGTCAACGAACTCGGGGAACTTGCATCATCACTGGGGTACGCAACCCCCGATCTTCCTACGCGGTAGGGAATCGGCCGCTGGAACTCAATCCAGGTCGGCTTCATCGGGCACGATCGCGGGAACGAATTTGCCGAAGGCACTCGCGATGATCATGCCGATGGTGATCGCGAGGATGCTCGCCCCCGTCACGAACAGAACATCCCCGCCGTTATCCAACGTCGTCCACGACGACGACCCCGCGATGGTCTCGGTGAGGGCAACCAAACCCAAGGATCCCGGCACAAGCAACCAGAAGACCGGTTCGAACAGGGCGAATGCTGGCATGCCCAGGCGAGATCTGCGCTGATAGACGATGGCGAGGAACAGGGCTGCTGCAGCACCGGCGCCGGCGCCCAGGATCGGATCGATCGTGGTGGAGATCAGGGTCTGCACGCCGTAGGCGACCAGCAACAACCCGATGACGACACGGATGCCACCACGGGCTTCATTCGACACCACCGATTGGCCGACGGCGAACACCAGCACGCCCAACCATGCCGCCCACCATGGCAGCAGCACCTCGGTGAGATCACCGAACTGGTAGTTGTCGATCGGCGCGAGTTGTGCGCCGACGATCACGCCGAAGGTCAAGACGAAGATCTGCACCACCGAATTCATCAGTCGCGCCGAACCCGACATGATCTGGCCATTCGCCAGTTCCTGCGTTCCGCGGGTGAGACCGACGCCGGGGATGAGCGTGATGATGGGCGCGGCTACTGCACGAATCGGCTGGATCTCCTCGTCGAAGAACGAACCGATGGTGAAGACGACATATGCGGCAACAGCAGCCGCGAAGAACGGCACCAGCGAGTTGAGGGCCGGACGCTTGCGAGAGAGCACGAGGGCAACGGCGACGAACATGCCCAGCACGAACGAGATCAGTACCCCCCAGAGGCTGATGCGGAACACCAGCGCGAATCCCGCGGCAGCGACTCCATTCGCGATGATCGTCACCCACGTGGGGAAACGAGCCGGTAGTTCGGCGACCGACCTCAGTCGACGCGTGGCGTCAAGAGCCGGTAGATGAGCGGACACCGCCTGCCGGGCGATGCGATGCACCACGGCTGCCTGATCCAAGCGATACGAGCCCATGTTCGTGGACACGATCCGCGCCCGTCCGCCCTGCGCCTCATCGACGAAGACCGCGTTGGGCAGGACATAGATCTGTAGATCGGCTCGACCGTAAGCGGATGCGACAGCCTTCAAGGTGTCATCGACCTCGTTCACAGGATAGCCGGCGGCGAGCTGCGCCTGGCCGAGCGTCGCAATGAGCTCCTCGATGTCGTCGGTCTTGTGCGTCACGGGGTCTACTGTGCCGCACCGGCAGGATCGGCGGTGAGATGACAGACTGGAACGCATGGGATTGTTCAACCGACGCAAGCGCCACGCCGCCTGGGACCGCGGCTCCACGCGGGAGGACATCAACCACCTCAAGCAGTTCGTCGACTCCCGACGAGGCGTCGAGGCCTACGTCGAGCCGGTCACCATGGCGACCGAGACGACGGTCGTGCTGGTGGCCCACGATGGCGAATGGACCCGTCGGCGTGTCGAGAGCCCGGGTGAGGCACGCGACCTCGCCACCAAGTGGGGGATCCCGATCTATGACGCGGCCGTCGTGGGCTACCCGCCCCGGATGCGGGAGTGGACCCGTGCGAACAAGGACCAGCGAGGCACGCTGTGAACAGCCGCTACATCGTGGATCACCGACACATCCTGGATCGCCGACAAACGCTGGCTAAAGGGTCGGTATAAGGCCAAACGCTGGGCAAAGGGCGGCCCATTGGCCAGCGTTTGCGATGTCAGCGACCGACTAGCCAGCGTTTGTAGCGGAGCAGGTCAGGACGTGCCGGCGGCGAGGGTCACGACGATGCCGATGGCGACCAGGGCGAGGACTCCCCCCACGACGAACAGTCGCACCGCCGTCGTGCTGCGCACCGGGGCATGCCGGGCGAGGAATGTGAAGCGAAGCAGTCCCGTGAGGGCCACCAGCACCGTCACCGCGGCCGCGAGATAGGCCAGGTATCGCGGTGCATCGATCACGATCACCCCACGCACCAGCAGGAACCCGAGAACGATCACCGCGAGCACGGTGCGCACCCAGGCCATACGGGTCCGGGCGATGGGATCGTCGAACAATTGCGGTCCGGGAGCGAACGCCATGGTCAGGTACCGGTGCTCTCTGCGATCAGGGCAGCAGCGATGGCCACTGCAACGATGATCAACCCGATTCCCAGGAAAGGCACGATCCTGGTGCGTCGCATCGGCCGACCTTCGTACATCGCAGCATCCGCTCGATGCCACTGCACCACCCCGATGGTCGCCACCGCAGCTCCGAGTGCGATGACGACGAAGGCGATCACTCGAACAAGGGTGTCCTGCGAACCCGTCGCGACGAATTGATCGAGGGCGACACCACCGGCGATGAGCCCCAGGCTCGTGCGCATCCAGGCGAGGAACGTCCGCTCATTCGCGAGGATGAAGCGATAGTCGACTTCGCGTGGCTGCTCAGCCAACGGGTTCGCCCTCACCGACATCTGCCGGTTTCGGCGCACCTCCGCCGAGACGGGCCGGCAGGTACCAGGCGTTGCGGTCCCCTGGATATCGGGCCACGGTCTCATCGAGCAGCAACCGCATCCTGTCGCGCAACTCGCGCGTCACAGCATCGACGTCTTCCCCGGGCACCGGATACATCGGCTCACCCACGGTGATCGCGATCGTCTTGCCGCGCGAAAGATCCCTGTGGCCGTACGAATAAACGCGCGCACCCCCGAGAACGCACATCGGGATGATCGGCACATGGGCCTGCATCGCCATACGCACCGCGCCGGATTTGATCGGTTTGATGTCCATTGAACGACTCATGGTGGCCTCAGGGAACACCCCGACCAGTTCACCGGCGCGCAGTACTCGTACCGCCTCGTCGAAGGCATGCGATCCAGCATTGCGATCGACGGGGATGTGCTTCATCGCCCGCATCAGCGGACCCGAAATCCGATGACGGAACACCGACTCCTTCGCCATGAAACGCACCAGTCGCTTTCCTCGACGATCGGCTGGGATCCCGCCGAGGGCGAAGTCGAGGTAACTGGTGTGGTTGAGCGCAAGGACCGCTCCACCGGTCAGCGGGAGGTTCTCGATTCCTGCGATATCGAAGCGCAGGCCGAGGGAGCGGAAGACGCCCTTGAAACCCGTCACGATCGAGCGATATACCGGTTCGGCCACGCCCCGACGGTATCGCGCTAGGTTGACCGCTGTGACCCGTACGCCCTCGAAGGGCTTGCTCCTGACGACGTTGATCCTCGGTGCCGGGGTCGCCAATATCAACCTGTCACTGGCCAATGTCGCACTGCCGGATATCAGCCGCGATCTGCAGGCCAGTCAGGTCGGCACCAATCTCGTCGGCATCGGATTCACCCTCGGCCTCGCCACCAGCGTGCTGTACCTGGGCGCATTAGGTGACCGTTACGGTCGGCGTCGCTTGCTGCTGCTGGGCTTGAGCCTGTCGATTCCTTTCGCGCTACTCGCCGCCTGGGCACCGAACGTGGAGATCCTCGCTGTTGCACGCATTCTCGGGGGTATCACCGCCGGAATGACCTACCCGACAACGCTGACCTTCATCGTTGCGCTGTTCGAGGGAAAGGAACGAACGAGCGCCATCGCGCTGTGGTCGGGGGTGGGTGCGGCGTTCTCCGCCATCGGCCCACCACTCGTCGGTTGGCTCCTCACCTTCGCGTGGTGGGGTGCAGGCTTCTTGATCCCGATCCCCCTAGCCGTGATCGCACTGGTGCTGGCCTGGCGCCTTCCCCGCACCAGCGGTGAGGGTGCCGAGAAACTGGACAATCTCAGCGGCATCGTGTCCGTCGTCATGGTGACCAGCCTGGTGCTGGCCATCACACTTGCCCCCCTTCCCGGTGCCGGCCCGGTGGCACTGTCCCTGGGAGTCCTCACGATCGGGTTGGTCACCTGGTTCCTACTGCGCCAACGGCGCTTGGACAACCCGCTGTATGACCTATCGATCGCGAAACGTCGCATCTTCTGGGTCGCAGCTGTTGCCGGGATCATCGTGTTCGGTGCCTTGATGGGAGCGTTCTTCATCGGCCAGCAGTACCTGCAAGACGTCCTGGGCTACTCCAGCCTTTCCGCCGGCTTGTCGATCATCCCCACCTCGATCATGCTCGTCGCTGCCGCACCAATTGCTGCGAAACTCATCAACGCTCACGGTTCCCGAATCACCTTGCTCATCGGCTTCGCGATCCTCGCTGCTGGATTCCTCACGATGCTGGCGTGGCGACCAGACTCGTCGTGGGCGCTTGTCGGCCTCGCATACGCGCTTCTGGGAACCGGAGTCTCGATCGCCGCCGCCCCGGCATCGCGCTCGATCATGTCGGCGGTGCCTCAGGCGAAACTCGGTATGGGTTCTGCGACCAATGACCTCCAGCGCGATCTCGGCGGGGCGATCATGCAATCCGTGATGGGGTCGCTGCTCGTCGTGCGATATGCCAGTTCCCTGCGGGAGTCGCTGTCGGGCATCCCTGAGGAGCAGCGCCAGCAGGTCACCGATCAGACCGTGACCTTGATGACCTCGTCCTTCGCCGGCGCCGAACAGGTTGCGTCGTCGCTGCCGCAGGCGCAGGCGGCGACCTTGACGCAGTGGGCCGCCGATGCGTTCGCCCGCGGATCGGGACTGGCCTTCGCCGCAGCCCTCATCGCGGTGGCTATGGGGATGGCGATTGTGGCTTTCCTATTCCCCAACAAGGCGGCCGAATTCGCCATCGAGGAGCAGTACGCGAAAGCCGACGCGACTCAGAACAACGCGGAATAGCCGTTGAGGGCAGGTTGCCCGCCGAGGTGGGCATAGAGCACCGTCGAGGTGCGTTCGATCTCCCCGCGCGCGACCAGATCGATCAACCCGGCCATCGACTTCCCCTCATAGACCGGATCGGTGATCATGCCCTCGGTGCGTGCTGCAGTCTTCATCGCATCGAGCGTCTGCTCGTCAGGAATGCCGTAGATCCCGGCGTGATAGTCGGGATTGAGCTCGATGTCCTCGTCGGTCACGCTGACGCCGATAAGTGCACCGGTCGACTTTGCAATGCGCGTCACCGCAGCGTGAGTTTCGGCAACCTTCGCCGACGCATCGATACCCAGCACGCGTCGACGTCGATCGCGCTGTGCGAATCCGGCAACCATGCCGGCCTGGGTCGATCCGGTGACAGAGCACACGATGATGGTGTCGAAGAACACCCCGAGTTCGGCCTCCTGCTGCTCCACCTCGCGCGCCCAGCGAGCGAAACCCAGACCACCCAGCGGGTGATCACTCGCACCGGCGGGAATCGCATAGGGCGTTCCGCCTGACTCACGGACCTCGGCCAGCGCGTTCTCCCACGACTCCTTGAACCCGATACCGAATTCGGCTTTCACCAGGCGGACATCGGCTCCCGCCAGGCGGGACAGCAGGATGTTGCCCACCTTGTCGTACACCGCATCGGGCCAATCGACCCACGACTCCTGAACGAGAACGCATTTCATGCCTACATGCGCAGCAACAGCAGCGACCTGGCGGGTGTGATTGGACTGCACACCACCGATGGACACCAGGGTGTCCGCGCCCTGAGCGATCGCATCGGCGACCAGATATTCCAATTTCCGAGTCTTGTTTCCGCCGTATGCAATGCCGGAGTTGCAGTCCTCCCGCTTGGCCCAGATCTGCGCACCCCCAAGAAGAGCGGTTAACCGATCGAGTCGATGCACCGGTGACGGCCCGAACAACAACTCCCGGCGCGGATAGTCATCGAGGGTGGTGGAACTCACGTATCGCTCCTGTCAGTGGGAATTATTAGCTGGGAATTCGTCATGCAGTGAACCGAATAGCGCGCTGGTGATGCGCATAGCGCGTGCAACATCTCCAATCGTCAACGCATCGATGAGGTCGAGATGCCGGTGGATGGATGCCTCGGCGTGCTCACCGAGGAATCGCCGCGCCTCGAGTCGACGGATCTGCGGTGACCAGCGTTCGATTGTCTCAGCCAGTGGCAGATTGTCGGCACGTTCGACGATGACACCGTGGAAATCATCATCGGCGGCAAGCGCCGTGCGCACATCGCGGGCTCGGATCGCCGCGATGAACCGATCATTGGCCGCCCGCATCCGGGTGATGTCTCGCGCATGCAACCGCGCCACGCTCACGGCCTCGGTATGCAGCAGCTGGATGAGCGACACCGCGTCGCGGGTGATGCGGGTGTCCAACTCGGTGACGCGCGTGTGCGACTGGGCCTTGCGTTCCACGAGACCCTCGGAACTCAACCGGGCCAATGCTTCGCGGATGGGGGCCTTGGAGACCCCGATCTCCTCCGCGAGATCGGCCTCACGCAACAGCGTGCCCGGAGGATCCTCACCGAACACGATGCGGTCGCGCAGGTGCTCGTAGGCCACATCGCGCAACAGCCGCCGCATAGCCGGACATTAACATGTCAGACCCCCCATTGACATGTCAGTTCGTCATGTCGTAGGGTTTTCCACAGCAGCCCGGCTGCGCTGTTGTCCCCCCCGTCGACGGCGCCCGGGCTGCCCTGTTTTTCCAACGGTGTCCCCCGCAACCCACACCACTACTCCCACCCCTAGGGCACAATCAGGCCATGCCTTTGCTGCGTCGCCCCGGCTGGCTGACCCGTTGGGCCACTGATACCCCCGCTCAGGCCGGGGTCATCGGGGCGGCATGGAGCGTGGCTGGCAGCCTGTCGCGCGGTCTGCTCCCACGATCCCCTCTCGATCAGGCCCTGGCCACCAGCGTGATCGCCACGATCAACTACCAGCTCACAGCCACCGGCTGGGCCAGTCTCGAAGCCGCCGCAGCCGTTCCCGGTCGCCGACCCGGCACCCTCGCGCGCATCTCGGTCGCCACCGTAGCGATCACCGGCGGTTATGCCACCGCCTTCGCCACCTCGCGCCGATCGGCCGACTCCCCCATTGCAGCAGCGGCCTATGCCCTGGGTCGGCAGACCGCCTTCGCCGGCATCGCCGGGGGCGCGGCATCACTGTGGGATGAACTGCTGCACAAGCGCCTCGGGCTGCGCCCGGGCCTGGACACCACGGTCGTGCCCAACCTCATCACCGGCGCCGCGATCGCCGCGGGCAACGTGTATTTCGCTGTTCGGCGGGCACACAGATACGGCACGACGACCAGCGAGCATCGCTTCGCCGGGGTCAACGCCCGCTCCGTCAGCGTTGCCGCGGCCGCCGGAGCAGGAGCCGCGGTGGGACTGGGCACCCTGGTGGTGACCGAGCAGCTGGCGGCGCGAGGAATCGAAGCGGGTATCCGCACCGTCATCCGCCGTGATCCCGGAGCACTCGGCAGCCTCGTCGCACACGGGATTCTGCTCGGCGGCCTGACCGTGGCGTCGGGCGTTGCCCTGCGCCGCATCACACTTCGCCTGCAATCACGCGACGACATCGTGGAGCCGGCATATCCCGAACCGCCTACATCCGTGCACGTATCCGCCGGGCCTGCCAGCACGATGTCATTCGAATCCATCGGCAAAGAGGGTCGCCGATTCGTCCTGATGACCTTGACACCCGAGGAGATCACCGCGGTCATGGGCGAGCCGGCCATCGAGCCGGTGCGCGTGGTCGGTGGCTTCGAATCGACCTCCGACATCGCCGAACGCGCGAAACTCACCCTCGCTGATCTGGAATCCTGCGGCGGTTTCGATCGTGGCCTGATCTGCGTGGCCTCGCCCACCGGGGTCGGATACGTGAACTACACGATCATCGAGGCGTTGGAATACCTGACGCGCGGCGATTGCGCGACGGTTGTTCCGCAATATGCGCTTGTGCCCAGCGCCCTGGCGATGCCACGCACTGCCGAGGGGGTGCATCTGACCCGGTTGGTGCTCGAAGGCATCCGCGATCGGATCTCTGCCATGCCCGCCGATCAGCGACCGCGCGTGGTGCTCATGGGCGAAAGCCTCGGAGCGAATGTCGCCCTCGATGTGTCCACGGTGCCCGGCCCCTACACCGGCATCCCCGCACTCGACCACCTCGGCGTCGACGGCGGCGTGTATTTCGGAGTGCCGTTCCGCAGCGAGTTCTGGCAACGGTGGCGAGTGAACCCCGAAGCCATGGATCCCGATCACCGGTTGCTGTGTGTCGCTCAGCCTGACCAAGCACCACCCCTATCCCCAGGATCGATGCGCCATCTGATGCTGGTGCACAACGACGACCCGGTGAACAAGTTCGGCTACTCGATGGTGCTGCAACCACCGTGGTGGATGGGCCCACCGGCGACACGGCCTCCGGGGGTGCCGCGCGAGACACGGTTCCGGCCGGTCTCGACGTTCGCAATCGCCACGATCGATCTGCTCAACGGGATGAACTCCAAGCCTGGGCAGTTCAAGCGCCAAGGGCACGACTACCGGATCGAGGCTCGCATGGGATTGCAGCGGTCCTATGGCCTGAAGTGCACTCCCGCGCAGGCAGATGCCATCGAGCACGCGTTGCGCGAGCGTGAAACCGAATGGGCAGCGCGACGGATGATCGCGCGCAAACTCGATCGCGCGCGCCGCAGCATCGCCGATACTTTGAGTTCCTGGGGGGACGTCAACGTCGATGTCGCTGATCTCGATCCAGCGTTAGCCGAACACGCGCCCGCTTCCCCGCTGCAGCGCCTCGGGCGCATCTCTGCACCTCCCGGCGCCTGACACCATGCGATGGCAGGTGCTCGTCGTCGATGAGGCGATCACCAATGCCGTTCGCCATGGTCGAGCCCGGCACATCGAGGCGTTCATCACAGTGTCCGCCGAGCATGTCGATGTCGTGGTCGTCGACGACGGCTCCTGGAATCCTTCTGCCGACGGAGCGGGCACGGGGTCAGGAGCGGGGTCGGCAACGGGATTGGGAACAACGTGGCTGGGCACCCAGGGAGTGTGGAGCAGGGAGCACGGCCCGCAGGGAACCCGACTCACCGTGCGCTGGCCGTGCTTGCCCTAGCCTCGCCGGTCTGCCACGCTAGGTCCGTGATGAGTGGAATGTCCGATTCATGCACGTGTGCGAGGGGGATGGCCCGATCATGACTCCGGCACCAGAACCCGAGGCGCTGCTGACTCCCGCAGAAGTAGCTGCCCTGTTCCGCGTCGATCCCAAGACCGTGACCCGCTGGGCCAAGGCCGGCAAACTGTCCAGCATCCGCACCCTCGGCGGCCACCGGCGCTATCGGGCGAGCGAGGTGACCGCACTGCTATCCGAGGTATCTCCCGGTTCGGTGGCACCGAGCAGCCCTTACGGCGTCAACTGATCAGAACGTGCATCGATCAGAACGTGCACTGATCAGGCTGCAGCGACAGCGAGTGCGACCGCGCCGGCTACGCTGAGCACCAGCACCCCCTGCAGCACCCCCACGGAACCGCGCACACTCAAGCCTCGAGCCATCAGCACGTGGGACAGATGATCACGCCCCGGGGTGAACGGGTGTCGACCCTCGAAGATCCGCCGTACGACCACGAATGCCGTATCGGCGACCGGGAGCAGCACGAGCAGCAGCGGAATCAGTGCACTCCACGGCAGGTTGATGCCGACCGGGCGCAACCTCAAGGTGACGATCGCCAGGAGGAAGCCCAGGAAGTAGGCGCCCGCATCGCCGAGATACACCGTGGCTGGCGCCCAGTTGTGCCACAGGAACCCCAGGGCGATTCCGGCGAGGGCGAAGGCGAGTCCCGCGACGAAGAACTGGCCGTACAGCGCAGCGATGATGCCGGTGCCGACCGCAGCAACCAGGGTCGTCGATGCGGCTAATCCGTCGGAATTGTCCAGCAGGTTCATCGCATTCGTCAGACCGACGATCCACAGCAGGGTGATCAGCAGGTCGAGCCATTCCACTCGCGTGAAGGACACCTGCGTGCCCGCCCACCACACGATGAACGCGAACAGGGTCTGCGCGAGCAGTCGAACCCACGGGTTGAGCGCTCGCACATCGTCGACGAAACCGAGGGCGGCGACTCCCAACGCCGGCAGGATCACGCTCGCGAGAAGTTCGAGTTCGGTGGCATCACCGCTGACTGCGACGGCAACGAGAAACGCGATCGTGAAGGCCAGCGCAACGGCGATACCGCCGATCTTCGGGATCGGCCGCTGCTGCTGTTTGCGACCTCCATCGGGGGAATCGACCATGCCGGTGCGATGAGCGATCCGGATGGACACCCACACCAGCAGAATCGAGAGGACTGCCGAGCCGACGAACGCGGCTAGGTACACCCAGGGGCTCACCGTCAGCTCGAGCGGGCGTTGATGTCCGCGGCGACGTCGTCGATGATGTCGGACAGGTCCCGCTGGGGTGCCCAGCCGAGCAGCCCACGCACCTTGGCGGTGTTGGGCACGCGACGCGGCATGTCCTCGAAGCCTTCTTCGTAGGCATCGTCATAGGACACCTTGACGATGGAGGAGTCGGAGTCCAACTGCTCGATGACGCGTTCACCGAGACCCGCGATGGAGATCTCCTCATTCGCTCCGACGTTGAACACCTGACCCTCGGCCTCACGTGAGTCGACCAGGCCGATGAGCGCGGACACCACGTCGGCGACATGGCAGAAGCAGCGGCGCTGCGTGCCGTCGCCATAGACCGTGATCGGAGCACCCTTGAGTGCCTGCTCGACGAACCGGGGCACGACCATGCCGTAGTGCCCGACCTGGCGTGGGCCGACGGTGTTGAACAGACGCACGATGACGACCGGAAGGCCTTTCTCGCGCCAATACGAATAGGCCAACACTTCCTCGATCGCCTTCGCCTCGCTGTAGGACCAGCGGGTCTTCAATGGCGAACCCAGAATCCGATCGTCATCCTCGCTGAGCAGATCCGAATCGTTCTTGCCATAGATCTCGCTGGTGGAGGTGACCAACACCTTGCGGCCGTACTTGTGGCACTTCTCGAGCACGATCTCGCTGCCGCGGATATTCGTCGCCAGGCTCTCCAACGGTCGGCCCACGATCAACTCCACACCCACGGCGGCGGCCAGATGCATCACGACATCGGCCCGACGCACCACATCGTCGACGACGGCATCATTGAGGATCGAACCGAGCACGAACTCGAAGTTCGGGTCCCCCAGGTGGTCACGGATGTTGTCGTGCCGACCGGTCGACAGGTCATCCAGAACCGTCACCTGGTCGCCTCGCTCCAGGAGCGCATCGACGAGGTGCGATCCCACGAAACCGGCCCCGCCGGTGATCAAAACCCGCATGGCCCTAGATCGTAGGGGGTCGGGGTGGGTCTGGGGGCACGACCATCAGGTTCTGAAGAATCAATAGCTGAACGGCCAGGCCTTGAAGTAGTTGCGAACCCTCAGCCACAGGCCATAGAGCCCTCGTGGTTCAACGATCAAGAACACGACGATGAGCACGCCGAAGATGATCGACTGCAACTCGAACACGTTCAGCAAGCCACCACCGCCGACGCCGGGATCGATGGGGAGGTACCGGGTCAGTGCGTTGACGAGTTGCGGCAACATCACCACGAAGATCGCACCCATGATGGAACCGGTGATGGTGGCCAGGCCGCCGATGAAGATCACGGCGAGGAAGTCCACCGACAGGAAGAAGTTCCAGGTCTCCGGCGAGATCCGGCCGATGACGATCGAGAACAGAGCCCCGGCGATGCCGGCATAGAAGGCCGAGATGGCGAAGGCGAGGGTCTTGGTGCGCAGCAGCGACACACCCATCACCTCGGCTGCGATGTCCCGATCACGCACGGCGGCGAAGGAACGGCCGAAGCGCGAGCGCGTGAAGTTGCGCGCGAGCAGCGCCATGACGACGAAGATCACCAGGCAGGTGAAGAACAGCATCGTGTAGCGGTCGATCTCGATACCGAACACCTCGTAGTTGGCAAACAGATCGAAGCCGAGGAACACCGGTTCCGCAGGTGCGCGACCGACACCGGCACCACCCGTGATCGGCTTGGCCTCCTTGAAGATGTGTTCACCGATGAACACCAGGCCCAGGGTGAGGATCGCCAGGTACAAACCTCGTACGCGAGCGGCCAAAGGTGCGATCACTGCGGCGACGATCGCGGGGACCAAGCCCGCCAGTGGCAACCAGATCGCCATGTCCCAACCCAGGCCGATCACGCCGCCTCGGGCTTCGCCTCCGAGCACCGCAGCGGTATACGCACCGATACCGAGGAAGAAGGCATGCGCCAGCGACACCTGTCCGGCATAACCGGTGAGCAGGTTCAATCCAATGCCGCCGATGGCGAAGATGAGAACCTTCGCACCCAGCGAGACCATGTCGCGGTCGAGCAGGAACGGCAGGATCACCAGCGCAAAGAAGCCGATGAGAATCCACAGTCGTTTCGCCCCGGTGTTGAAGATCGCCATCTCGGAGGCGTAGTTGGTGTACAGCCGTGGCCGGCCACGCGTGGTGTGGCGGGACTTGCTGGTCGCAGAGCTCATACCCGGACCACCTCCTTCGTGCCGTAGAGACCGTAGGGACGGACCATCAAGACGATGATCATGATGAGGTAGGGCACGATCACGTCGAAGTTGGCGCCGAGCCACGGGGCGAACTGCGGCTGGTAGGTGCGGGTCAAGGATTCGGCGATACCGATGATGATGCCGGCGACGACCGAGCCCTTGATCGAGTCCAGTCCGCCGAGGATGATCACCGGCAGCGCCTTGAGGGCCACGAGTGCGAAGGTCGTTTCCACACCGGAACTACCCGCGACGAGCATGGCACCAGCGAGAGCAGCCATCGCTGCCGCGATACCCCAGGACAGGCCGAACATCCGCCCCACGTTGATGCCCTGGGCGAGGCTCGTTTCCTGGTCGAAGGCGGTCGCGCGCATCGCCAGGCCGGTGCGCGACCGGGTGAGGAACAGCCCCACCAGGCCGATAGCGACCAGACCCACGATCAACCGGGCGATGTCGACGGTGAAGATCCGCGCCCCGAGCACATCGAGGGTGTTCAGGCCGAACGGATCGTTGACGACCAGCAACTCCGAACCGAGCAGCCGACCGGCGAGGACGAGGAACACGATGAACAGACCCACGGTCACGGTGGCCGCCGAGAACGCCGGTCTGCCGACCATAGGCCGAAGCGCGATCCGCTCGGACGCCAAACCGATGGCGGCGAGAACGATCATCGCGAGGATCACCGACACGATGAATGGAAGCCCGATGCTCACCCCGAAGTATCCGGTGAAGAACGCGCCGAGAATCATCAATGCCGGAGTTGCGAAGTTCACCACTCCGGTCGCGCGATAGATGATGACGAAACTGACACCGAGCATGGCGTAGACGCCGCCGGTGCCCAGACCTCGCATCAGCGAGGCGAGCAATTCACCCACGGATCACTCCTCGCCTCGCGACACCACGATGACATCGCTCTGGTCACCACCGGGCAGCGCATCCGCACCGGAATACATGTCGTCGATTAACGGACCGAAGGTCTTGGTGAGTGCTGATCGCTTGACCTTCTGGGTCGCCGTCAGGTCGCCGTCCTCGTGGTCGAGGGCCTTGGTGATCATGCGGAACTTGCGCAGGTTCTCCACTCGGGCGGTCGCCTCATTCGTCTTGGCGATGATGCCCTGTACGAGGCGTAGCACCTCCTCGCGTTCGGAGAGATCGCGATAGGTGGTGTACGGAATCCGCCTCGCTCGCGCCCATTCACCGACGGTGTCCTCTTCGATGCCGATGAGCACCGTGAGATAGGGCCGCTGATCGCCGATGACGATGGCCTCGCGGATGAACGGCGATGCTTTGAGCGAGTTCTCCAGTTCCGACGGGGAGATGTTCTTGCCGCCGGCGGTGATGATGATGTCCTTGATCCGGTCGATGATCTTCAGGTGCGTGCCATCAACCCATTCGCCGACATCACCGGTGTGCAGCCAACCGTCCGCATCGAGGGTGTCGGCGGTTGCTTCGGGTTTATTCCAGTAGCCCATGAAGTTGCCCGGATGTCGGGTGAGGATCTCACCCGTACCCTCGGCGAGGACGACCTCGACCCCGGGGTGCGGCTCGCCGACGGTGCCGAGTTTGATGCGGCCGCGCTTATTGCTCGTGGCAACGGCGCTGTTCTCGGTCATGCCGTACAACTCGTTGATGCGCACACCCATCATGAAGAAGAAGTACAGAACCTCCGGCGAGATGGGGGCTGCGGCCGAAGCAGCTGCCCGCACCTTACCCAGACCCACACGCTCGCGTAGTGCGCGATAGAGGAACACGTATCCGAACGCGTACCGGATACGACTCCACAGGGTGTGCTCTCCGCCATTGGCGAGCATCGAGTCCGCGATACCGCGCCCCACCCGCATCCACAGCCCGTAGTTGGCCTTCTTGATCCATGAGGCCGCACCCATGCGCACCTCGACGCCGGCCTTGAGTTTCTCCCAGATACGCGGAACGGCGAAGAACAGCGTGGGCTGCACTTCGCGAAGGTCCGTCGTCACCGTGTCGATCGATTCCGCGAAGTGCACGACAGCCCCGGACACTGCATTCGTCCAGGTCGTCACCGCACGCTCGGCGACGTGGCACAGCGGGAGGTAGGACAGGATCACATCGCCGGGATTGGGTGGCGGCTCGTAGAGCCCGCCACCGTTGACGATGACACTGCTGGCGAACTCCACATTCGCATTGCTGAGCATCGCGCCTTTGGGTGGCCCGGTCGTTCCCGATGTGTACACCAGGGTCACGATGTCCTCGGGTTGGGCGTCGTGGGCGATGCGGTTGAGGGCGTCGGGATATGCCTCGCGGTGAGCGCGGCCCTTGTCGATGAACTCCTGCCAACCGAGCAACTTGGGGTGGTCGAGGGAGGCGACTCCGCGCGGCTCGAGATAGACGATCCACTCCAGGTTGGGGCACTGGTCTTCTACCGCGAGCGCCTTGTCGACCTGCTCCTGGTCTTCGGCGATGAGAACGCGAGTGCCGGAATCGGCGAGCAGGTACGCGACCTCGGGCGCAGGGTTGGTGGGATACAGCCCGACGGTGATGCCACGGATCGCATTGATACCCAGATCACCGAACAGCCATTCGGGCCTGTTCTCGGAGTGGATCGCGACGCGGTCACCGGTGTCGAGTCCGAGGGCGAGCAGCGCATGGCCCACCAGACTCACTTGATCGACGTACTCATTCCAGGTGATGTCCTGCCAGATGCCCAGCCGCTTGGCACGCATGGCGACCCCGTCGCCTTCGATGGCGGCTCGCTGCTGGACCTCCTTGAGCAGAGTCCATGTCGTGGTCGTGGAGTCGGCAACCGCGGTCATCGCTCACCCCTTGTCAGTCTCGTCGGGAAAATCATCGGGCGCGAACATCGTTGACGTGAACATCGCTTTTCTCACAGCATCTCCTCGCCGAGGTAGGCCCGGATGACGTTCGGGTCGGCCTGCACGACGTCGGGGGTGCCCAGTGCGATCTGCTCACCGAAGTCCAGTACCAGAACCCGATCGGCGAGGTCCATCACCAAGCCCATGTCGTGCTCGACCAGGATCATGGAGATCCCCATCTCGGCGCGTACGTCGAGGATGAAACGCGCCATGTCCTCGGTCTCCTCGACGTTCATGCCGGCAACCGGTTCGTCGAGCAGCAGCAATTTCGGCTGCATCGCCAGAGCACGTCCGAGCTCCACTCGCTTCTTCACGCCATAGGGCAGCATGCCAACGGGATAGGCGCGGTAGTTCTCGATGTCGAGGAAATCGATGATGTCCTCGACCACGGCACGGTTGGCAACCTCCTGACGGCGCGCTTTGGGAGTGAACAGGAACGCCGAGAGCACCGAGTAATCCATGTGACTACCACGACCGAGCATGAGGTTGTCGAGCACGGTGAGGTTGTCGAACAGCTCGATGTTCTGGAACATCCGCGCGATGCCCATGTGGGCAACATCCTCGGGCGCTTTGCCGACGATTTCCTCACCCTGCATGGTGACGTTGCCCTCCTGGGGGCGATACACCCCGGAGATGCAGTTGAAGATCGACGTCTTCCCGGCGCCATTGGGCCCGATGACAGCGAAGAGTTCGCCCTCCTCAACCGAGAAACTCACTCCGCGAAGGGCCTTGGTGCCACCGAAGGACAGTGCGAGTTCATTCGCCTGAAGGATCGGTGTCAACTCAACCACCTCTTGCGTCGCCGATACTGCTTGACATCGCGCAGTGAGCCGCGTTCGTCTCCGCGCAGGCCGAGATAGAACTCCTTGACATCGTCATCCTCGCGCAGTTGCGCGGCCGGCTTGTCCATCACGATGCGACCGGTCTCCAGCACGTATCCGTGTGTCGCAATGGATAGTGCCATGTTGGCGTTCTGCTCGACCAACAGCACGGAGGTGCCGGATTCGTTGATCTGCACGATGAGGTCGCGCAGCTGCTGGATGATCTTGGGCGCGACACCCAGCGATGGCTCATCGAGGAGCAGGTATTTGGGCTGCGACATGAGCGCGCGCCCGATGGCGAGCATCTGCTGCTCGCCGCCTGAGAGATAACCGGCGGTGGCCTTGCGACGTTCGGCGAGCAGCGGGAACATCGCATAGGCGCGCTCGAGTCCCTCGGCGATCTGCGCGCGGGTCGCCGTATGGCCTCCGGCACGCAGATTCTCATCGACGGTGAATTCCCGGAAGATCCGGCGACCCTCCATCACCTGCCCGATACCGGCAGCGACGATCTCGGGTGCGGACTTCCCGTTGATATCGACGCCGTCGAGGCTGACCCGCCCCTTCGAGATCTTGCCCCGATGCACATCGAGCAGTCCGGTGATGGCACGCAACACGGTGGTCTTGCCGGCTCCATTGGGTCCGAGCAGGGCCACGATGGAGCCTTCGGGCACTTGCAGGCTGACGCCCTTGAGGACGAGAATCACGTCCTCATAGACGACCTCGAGGTTCTCGACCGCGAGCACCTAGCCGCCTCCTTCGCTAACGTCGTCTGAGAAAACTGACAGGACACATGATCGGGACGTACCGGACGCACTCTCAACCTTCCACTTTTCGCAGTCCGCCCCTACCCACGGGTAGGAATCGATGGTTCGTTACCGTTTCGATATCTTCACGGCCCGCTCCACGCTGAGGCCCGGTTACTCACCGGTCAACTTGATGACGATTCGTTCACGAATCGGTGATTTGGGGCCGGATTGCTCGCCAGCGGGGGCGTCGTTTGACACAGTGATGACAGATCCTCGGGCCATCGCCGTTACAGGCGGCGATACGTCAAAGATCCGCTTGACCGGTGATCGACGGCCAGTTGGGGACGGGGACCACACCAAGTTCAGGAGGACACGTGAGAAAAGGACGTAAAGCTTCGTCCATCGCGGCCCTCGCGGCAGCGAGTGCGCTCGTGCTCGTCGCCTGCGGTGGCGGCAGTGATGACGGATCGACCGGTGATGCGACCAGCCCGGAGGCCAGCCCGACCGGCGGTTCGTCGGTCAATTTCGATGTCGGCGTCACCGAGGAGGCGTGCCCCGAGGCGATCAATCCCGATAACGGGTGCATCTACCTCGGTGTACTGTCCGACCTCACCGAGGGCCCGTTCGCTCCGCTGGCCGTCCAGGTCACCCAGGGTCAGACGGACTTCTGGAAGGCGGTCAACGAAGCCGGCGGCATCGGTGGCTTCGACATCAACATCTCCCAGAACACCCGGGACAACAAGTACGACCCCGCGGTGCACAGCCAGGAATACCGTGCGATCGAGCCGAACATCCTCGCGCTCGCCCAGACACTCGGCACCCCGCAGACCCAGGCGATCCTGCCGGACATGGAAGCCGACAACATCATCGGCGCTCCGGCATCGTGGTGGTCGGGATGGCAGTTCCCCGCTGAGGACGGCGACCTGATCCTCGAGTCTGGTGCCTCCTACTGCATCCAGGCCATGAGCGGCATGGACTGGTGGGTGGAGAACAACGGCGCGATCTCCAAGATCATCGCCGTCGGCCCGCCCGGAGACTTCGGTGGCGACTTCGCCGCCGGCGCCCAGGCGTGGGCGCAGGCCAACGACGTGGAATTCGGCGGCTTCATCGAGTCGCTGCCGAACGCGATCGCCGGCAACCAGGATGCTGCCGTTGCGCAGATCGTCGCCTCCGAGGCTGATGTCGTGGCCCTGGGCACCGGCCCGGGCGAGGTTGCCGAGATCGTCGGCAAGGCCGTCGCCAGCGGCTTCGCCGGTCAGTTCGTCGGTGCAGCTCCGACCTGGAACCCGCTGCTGCTGCAGTCCGCCGCGGCACCGGCCCTGCTGGCCACCTTCACCAACTTCGGCACCGCTCCATCGTTCGGCTCGGTGGATATCCCCGCCATGGCGGCGATGGAGGCCCAGCTCGGTGAGGGCGTCTTCCCGGACAACGACGGCTACACCTACGGATGGGTGTGGCAGTACCCGCTGAAGGCTGCCATCGAGCAGGCCACCGCAGCCGGCGACATCACTCGCGAGGGTCTGCGCGCCGTGGTCACCGGCGGCATCGAGGTCGACTACGAGGGCGCCCAGCCCAATGCCCTCGTGGGTGGCCCGCCGGACACGGTCGACCGCTCGGTGACGATCAACGTGCCTAGTGAGGAGTCCCCGCTGGGGATCCAGACGATCGAGATCGGCTATGTCGGTCCGACGGCTGAGGCCTTCGACTACTCCGCGCCGTGTGCTGGAGCCTGATCGAGGTCTGAGGTCGGCGTAGTTCGACCCGTAAGAGTTCGGCCCGTGGTGGGGTCTCGAAGCCTTCGGGCTTCGGGGCCCCACCCGTTTTTGTGTCGAAAGGGCATCGCATTTCGAAGCAGGCGGCGGATCTACCGAGGCAGGATGATGATGCGCTTAGACTGTTCGCCCGTCTCCGCACGGAAGTACACGTAGACCTTCTTGCCGGTACGTCGCTGCCAGGTGAACTCACCGGTGGTGCCGGAGGTGATCTGCACCTCGCGCACGCCGATGCCCTCGGTGTAGGACGTCTGGCCGGGGAGCTTCACGAACGGCGTCACGAGTGTTCCCTCAGGGATTCCCACCGTTGCGCCATCGACGATCACGCCGGGACGCCCGCGGACCGTGCCGCGTTCGCCGGTCAGGGAGATCGAGGCCACCTCATCGACGAGTCGACCAAGGTCGAGAATCCCTGCACCGCAGGTGATGGCGGTGCAGGTCTGGCTGGATGACGTGGAGAAGGGCTGAACAGCGGTGATCAGTCGCGTCCGGATCGCATCGGGTGCGCTCACACCGAGTCCGGCCAACATTCCCGCGGCCGCCGACACGATCGGGGTGGCCATCGACGTGCCGATCTTATTGCCGAAACTCGGCTGGAGAGGTCCGCGGGTGCCGGTGTTATCGGTGGCGAGGATCGGGTCGAGGTTGCTGCCACCCGGGGCGGCGATGGTCGCCGGGAACGCATCGGTTCCGGTATTGGAATAACTCGCGCGTGCTCCATTGCGATCCGTGGCGACGACTCGCACGACTCCCGGGCAGTTCGCGGGGACGAATTGGTCGATCGTCGAAAACTCATTGCCTGCCGCAACGATCACGACCGCCCCGCGCTTGTTTGCAGTGTCGATGGCGTCGATCATCGCCGTGGAACAGGCAGCTTCACCACCGAGGGACAGGTTGACCACCTTCGCCGGGGTGGGGTTGATCGGAACCGGTTGTCCGGTGGCGCGATCGATGACCGTGTCGCCGACCGACCAGCGCACCGCTGCCGCAACGTCGGACAGGGTCCCGCCACATTTACCGAGCGCGCGAACGTTCAACACGGTCAAACCGGGGGCAGTACCGCTGATGCCGTAGTCGTTGTCCTGCATCGCCGCGACGATGCCGGCGACATGTGTGCCATGCCAGGATGAGTTCGCCAGCGAGCATGAGGAGGGGAACTCTCCCGATGCACGATCGACCTCATCGAACCAATCCCCCGGATCAGCAGGATTAGGGTCCCAGCTGTCACCATCATTGGCCGTGGGGATGTTGAACACGAAGTCATAGCCCGGCACGACAGTGCCGGCCAGGTCCGGGTGAGCAGCCACGCCGGTGTCGATCACCGCGACGACGGTGTCCTGCGCCCCCGTGGTTGTCGCCCACACGTCAGGAGCGCGGACACTGAAGCCACCGTCGCTGGTGTTCGCATCCCACAGGTACCACTGATCGTCGAACAGCGGATCGTTGGGAAACACCCGCTGTGCGGGGGTCACCCAGATATCCGGCTCGGCCCACGCGATGCCCGGCCGCCCGGCGATCTCATTCGCGATGCGCTGGGCTTCATCGACCGGGACGAATTCACCGAGATCGACCACCGTCGTGTCTGTGGTGAGGCGATCAGGTGCTGACGCGTTGGCGTCGGTGGCGCGAAGCGCGGCCCGGGTGGCAGCGAGTGGGCCGATCTCCGGGTCGACTCCGATGATGATCGCGCGCGCGACAGTCCCGGACGCACCGGAGCCATCGGATGAAGATGCGGTTGCGGTGGGGGTGGACAGCAGTGCGGCGCCGACAGCGAGCACAGCGACACCGCCGATCACGGACCTGATCACGGTGCTCCCTCCTCTGCACCGACTCGCAGCGTCGGGGCGCCTTCTAGTCTTGCCCATCCCGCATGCGGGATGGGCGGCGGTGACTGGGAATCAGCGGGGAATGGGCTGGGTGTCATCGGGTGCGAAGGTGATGGTGGTCTCGATGGAAGCACGGTTGCGCGCACGGTGGCGCATCAACCACGCAGTCATGATCGCCACGGTGAGCAGGGCACCGATACCGCCGCCGATGAGCCCGACGCGGGGGCCGAACAGGTCCGATAGCCAGCCGATGAGCGGTGCCCCGATGGGTGTGCCGGCGAAGAAGAGCATCGCGTAGATCCCCATCACCCGACCGCGCAGATGATCGGGCGTGCCGAGTTGGAGATACGACTGGGCAGCCGTGGTGAACGTCATGGCCGTCAATCCGGCGAAGGGCAGGGCGAGACCGAACAATCCCCAGGTCGGCATCAGGCCGGCGATGAGTGTCGCCGTGGAGAAGGCGAGCGCGGAACCAACCACCAGCCGTAGCCGCACGACGATGCGGCGGGCTGCGAGCAGGGACCCGACGAGGGAGCCCAGGGCGAGGAAGGTCGACAGGATGCCCAGCGATGCCGCATCGCCGCCGAATTCCTGCGTGGTCATCAACGCAGTGGTGAGTTGGAAGTTCAACCCGAACATCGCGACGCCGAAGACCAGGCCCAGAATGAAGATCAGATCGGGTCGGCTGCGCAGGAATGCCCAGCCCTGCGCGAATGTCGGTCGTGTTTGGCCGGCGCGATGAACGGGGCGGATGACATGCAGACTGGTCAGCGCCCCGAGCGCGATGGCGAACATCGCCGCGATGGCGCCGATCACGACAGGGATGCCGGTCCCGGCGATGAGGATTCCGGCGATGGCCGGGCCGGAGATCCGTGCGAGATTGAACGCGACGGCATTGAGGGCAACGGCGTTGACCAGGTGATCCTCGCCGACGAGTTCGCCCACCATCGCCTGACGTGCCGGTTGGTCGAGCGCTGCCATCGCTCCGGTGAAGGCCGCGAGTGCGAACAGGACGGGGACCGATGCTGTGCCGGTGAGGACAGCGACGAGCAGGGCGAGCGCGGACAGTGTCAGTCCGACGTGCGCGACGATCATCAGCGTACGGCGCGAGAACCGGTCGGCGAGCACCCCGGCCCACGGTGTGACGATGAGGAACGGGATGAACTGCAACGCGGTGGCGATGCCGACCGCGATGCCCGACCCTCCGGTGAGGTCCAGCACGATCCAGTCCTGGGCCAGCCGCATCATCCAGAAGCCGATACCCGTCGACAGTTGTGCGATGAGGTAGCGCCGGTATTGCGGGTGGGACAGAGCCTTGAAGGTAGGGCTCATGAACCTGCCAACCGATCGAGGATCACGGCTGCACGGGCGAGGGTCTCGCGTTCGTCGGCGGACAGATCGGCGAGGCGCTGGGCCAACCACTGTTCGCGCTGGGCACGGTCGGTGGCAAGGAGATCGGCGCCCGCATCGGTCAGTGAGACGACGACCTGTCGACCATCGTTCGGATCGGGGGTGCGCTGCACGAGGCCGCGTTCGGCGAGCCCGTTGACCGTGCGGGTCATCGACGGAGGCTGCACCTTCTCGTGCGCTGCCAGGTCGCTGGGGGTCATCGCTCCATGGCGGTGCAGTGTGGCCAGGCAGGCCAACTGGGTGAGGGTCAGGCCGTGATCACCGCGCTCAGCGCGCAACCGGCGGGCCAATCGCATGACCGCGACCTGAAGTTCATGCGCAACACGAGACTTCGCAGCGACTCGTGGTCCGGCTAGCCTCGTCATAGATAGTGAGCTTACCTCATTACCTCCGCTAACGGAAAATCCGTTCACTGCCTGGCATGGTGAAGCGCTATGGCCACGAACCCCTACGGCGACACTGAGGAGTGGTGCGTCGCGATACGGAACACACCCTTGCGGTTGGCCTTCCACACGTATGTGAAACGCGCCGGAACCTCGACGACCTGGCCATCCTCGGTGAAGGAGAAGGTGTAGAGCCCGGTCGCCCACAGGGTGCGTCCCTCGCCACCGGACCGGAACAGGGTCGCCTCGACCGACAGGTCCTCAAGGCAGGTCAGTCCGTCGAAGTATTCGATGATGTTGTCGCGGCCCTGCACGATCTCGTCGAAGGTGGCGAGCATGCGACGCATAGTGGCGATTGCTTTCATCGGGGACACCCCATGCCACCTCATTCGCGATCGAGTGCGCAAACGCGAGGTAGGGGTTTCCCCCCGACCGTCGCCAACCCGTCACCCCACTCCTAAGACGACCGTAACTTGCGCCTGTGGCCAAGC